>CAYXNZ010000009.1:0-35485 GCA_964467155.1 uncultured Gammaproteobacteria bacterium
CTATATACAATTACAAATCTTTGAAAAATATTCCGCTCTATACAAAAAAGCCGGGTCAGTTCCAGCATTTTTTGCTTGATTTTTTGCGGAGAAATAGACATTTTATTTTTGTATTATTCACAGGAATGCCAGCAAGAGGGGTTCAAAGTTTATCGATTTTTATGCTTTGTCCTATCGACAAGTGTAAAAATCTTAGCTTTGCCACCATAAGGAGGAACACGATCACCGCCTGAAAGAGTAATCTCTTTCGTGGTGCCAGTTGGTCTGTATTGACCAGACACCTTGGCTGTTTGACCTGTCCTAGTTTTCACTTTTGGCATAAGTTTAAGATTAGATGAATGAATAAAATAGAAGCGTCCGACTTTAATCCGCTCCCATGCTTGAAAACCTAGTAAAATAGATTTGCAAACGGAGAGCGATTAAAGTGAGCTAAACTAAATCAAAATCCACAGCCCCTAAGTTTATTTTCTCGCTGGCATTACTATAAACAATTTTAATGTGCTATTTAAAATTTCTAATAATTTTCACTACGACTCCACGAATATCAACTTCTTTTCTATAAAAAGGTTTGTATTTTGGATTTGCGGGTTCTAGTTTTATTCTATCATTTTCCATATAAATTTTTTTTAAAGTCACTTCGTTTTCATCAACAATAACCACAACAGTATCACCGTCATCGGCATTTTCTTGCTTTTTAACAATAATAATATCATTATCAAATATACCCTCATCAATCATAGAATCGCCCTTGACTCGCAAAGCGTACAAATTACCACGCAAAGACTGTTCCCGAGCAACTTTTACAAATTCACCTCGCTCTTCAATAACTTCAATAGGCAGACCGCAAGCAATTTTGCCAACAAGCGGAATTTCAAGATGTTGACTTCGTTTTTTCGGCAAATACAAACCTCGTTCTTTGTGTTCGTCCTTTTTTAAATAACCTTTATCCACAAGTTCGGTAATATGTTCATGAACGGTTGAAAGAGCTGATAATCCGAATTTTTGACCTATTTCCTCATAATATGGGGAATAGCCATTTTCTTTTATATAATTGGAAACGAAGTCAAGAATTTCTTTTTGTCTTTTCGTTAATGTATTCATATAGTATATTTAATTATAGCCGAATTATCACCGAAGTGCAAATGTTTCCATTTTTTTTAAAATTAGTGTATAATAAAGCCATATGAAAATAAGTTATAAAAATAAAATATTTTTTAAAGATGCAAGAAAAATGACAGAATTACCAGATAATTCTGTTAATTTGATTATTACTTCCCCCCCCTATTTCAATATAAAGGATTACTCAAAAGATGGGCGTCAAGAAAAACAAATATCTAAAAAATTAAAAGGTCAAATTGGTGATATTAACAATTACAAAAAATATATAAGTGAAATGCTAAAAATTTGGCAAGAATGTGAAAGGGTCTTGCGTCCAAATGGAAAATTAATTATAAATACACCTTTAATGCCAATGATAAAGAAAAATTTTAATACTCATTTTAATCGTCATATTTTTGATATAAATAGTGATATTGAAAATTCTATTTTGTCTAATTCAAAAGAAATATTTTTATTGGATATTTATATATGGAATAGAAAAAACTCAACAAAAAAATTAATGTTTGGAAGTTATCCATATCCTAGAAATTTTTATGCACAAAATACAATAGAATATATAACTGTATATGTAAAAGACGGAAAATCTGAAAATGGATTACCTGAAAAAATAAAAGAACAAAGTAAGCTTTCTCAAAAAGAATGGGTTGAATATACAAAACAAATATGGGATATCCCTATACCAAATAAAGGGGATTTGGCATTTGGAGATCATTCAGCTATTATGCCTGAAGAAATAGTAAAAAGATGTGTAAAACTTTTTACTTATGTTGATGATATTGTTTTAGATCCATTTGCTGGTTCAGGTACAACATTAAAAGTAGCAAAAGAATTAAAAAGAAATTATATCGGCTATGAATTATCTAAGGAGTATGAAAAAATTATAAATAAAAAATTAGACAGTGTTAAATAATATGTTGAAATTGAACACAATTTATAAAATGGATTGTTTTAATTTTTTAAAAAAATTAAAAAATGATTCTGTTGATTTAGCAATAATAGATCCTCCATATAATTTAAGTAAAGCTAATTGGGATACTTTTAAAAATCAGGATGATTTTTTAAATTTTACTTTCAAATGGATAGATGGCTTACTGCCTAAATTAAAAAAAACGGGAAGTATTTATATTTTTAATACTCCTTTTAATTCGGCTTATATTTTACAATATCTTGTTAATAAGGGATTAGAATTTCAAAATTGGATTACATGGGATAAAAGGGACGGAATGTCTGCAACAAAAACAAAATATAACAATGGACAAGAAACTATTTTATTCTTTACAAAAACCAAAAACCACATTTTTAATTATAATGAAATAAGAGTGCCTTATGAATCAACAGATAGAATGGCACATGCGGAAAAAGCAGGAATAATTAAAAATGGCAAAAGGTGGTATCCCAATCCAGGAGGAAAATTATGTCGCGAAGTTTGGCATTTTACAAGCCAAAGACATAAAGTTAAAATAAAAGGTATAATACAAAAAATGCCACATTTAACACCCAAACCGTTAGACATGATAGAAAGAATTGTAAAAGCAAGTAGTAGAAAAGGAGACCTTATTGTTGACTGTTTTGTAGGTAGTGGCACAACTGCTATTGCTTCAAAAAAATTAAACAGAAATTTTATTTGTTCAGATAATAGTATTGAGTATGTTAAATTAGCAAAAAAAAATTTAAAAATATATGGTGGTAAATAATATAAATCGTGGAAATAAAGCATTAGAATTTATTGATTTTAGGATAAAAGATGAAAAATATAGGGGTTCTGAAGCTTCTCAACATAATCGTTATGTAATGGCACAAATTATTTCTATTTTGACATTACTAAATAAATATGCCCCGGAACAAAGTTTAATGACAATAAGGACAACGGATATATCCAAGAGACCAGAAAATAATCCGGATGAATATGTATATGCTAAATTTTGTAATGAGGCAAAACAAAAAGCTGGCATTGGTACACAGGACGCCATGAGAAAAAATTTATTTGTTGATTTGCACAGAATGGGTTTAATCGAAAGATATGATAAAAATCGACATGCAACAGATCCTTTCTCCAGCCAAAGTGTCAAATATGTTTCTATAAGTAGCCAAGGTATTAAATTGATAGAAGCAACAAATATTTTAGATAAATTTTTTATTTTTTCAAAAGGAATAGATAAATTACTCGGTGGTTATATTGACACTCTTTTAGACATTCTTAGGGACAAAGAATATGAAATAGAAAAAATAAGTATATATGAATACATGTTTTTTATTTCAGCTATTGATACAAAATCTAGTTTCAATTTAAATATTGAACAAGCGGTAGAGTTAATAAAAGAATATAGAAGGCTTGCTTCGTTACAAAGAAAATCAGTTATAGAAACTCTAAAAATGGAATTAGACCCAAAAAATTTTCAAGGAACTAAAACCAATAAAAGAGATTTTCATAATTGGCTTAACAAAGCACAACAGGTATTTAGTATTTTAAATCAAACAGTATATTTTGAGGTTAGAGGTGAACAATTGGTTATTAAGGAAGGTAATGAGAGTTTCAATCCAGAAGCAAAACGATTAGACAGATCTGTTAATGAAAAATATCAATATTTTGTTAAACATGAAGTTGATAAAACAAGAGGATTTGAATTACATCATGTAGTTCCATTAGCATGGTCAGAAAATTTACACCATTTTAAGATGTTAGATAAATGGGAAAACATGGTTTATATTGACGCTTTTAATCATGCTAAAATCACGCAAAATAATAATCGAAATGTAATTTTAAATACGCATGATAACGATATTTCGTTAAAAGATTATTCCGATAATGAAATATATTTAAAGTATAAAGACAATATTTTATATAAACTAACCAAAAAAGAAATAATGCAACAATATAATAATGAGTTGCTCAATGTTTTAGAGTAGGTCTTAATAGAGTTTTTTATTCATAAATAAAAAATCCATTAAAATCTAGCGAGGCTTTGGCTTAACTATTTATAAATATATAAATAGTCTAAATAGTGTTTCTATAATAGTTATTTTGAAATATCTATTACTTCCGCACTATAAGCCAAGGTTTTGACAAGGTTCAATGAATAAATAGCGTTTTGCTTTGAGGTATAACCCTCACTACTAACGGCGACAATTTCGCCGTTATTAGCTTTAAAGCGCCAACGATACTCACTTCTCAAATCCTTGTAAATGACAAATTTAGCCATAAAACTTGAAGCTTATAAGATGAATTAATAGGGTATGAACGACCTTTATATCACCCCCACCTTAGAACCCTTTTTTAAAGATACTAAGGAGGGGAATAAAGGCCAAATAACCTACAAATCATCAAGTGGTTTGCTTTACCTCGCTAGATTTTAATGGACTTTAACACTAATATTTTACTATATACCATTTTAACAGTCAATATTTTAAAATTGTTTTAAAATTGTTTCATCGTTGTATAATTTAATAAAAAGTTAAGAAACTATCCCTATACCCTAGCAGATTAAAGCAAAATTTTGGTTCTAACATCGTCCACGACCCCGAGCCAATGAATTTTGTGAAAGCGACCGACACGGGTCACTGGATTAGATAAATTTGTGTACAAAAATCGTCTTGCAAGAGGCGGTTTTTGTGTTTGATTTTCTTTACTTTTGGGACAAAACATGGGAAGATTAAAATATATAATTTTATAATTTTAATATATTTATGGCTAGTTTACCTAAAATAATTGACAATAAAAGAAAGGTTTTTATTGATTTATTTAATGACCTTTTGCCACAATATAAAAAGTTATCTATTGCTACAGGATACTGGGACTTAAAGGCTATGGTTTTATTAATGGATAAGTTGGATAAATATGATGAAGTCCGTATATTGATTGGGAGAGAACCTTTAATTCCAAGACATAATTTAAAGTGTCCAGAACCAGATTTTCCTCAAAATGATATATTTAATGATCTTGAACAATTGCAACCAACCAATGAATTAAGAAATATTATTCAAAGAATAAAGAAAAAGATAGACAGTGGAAATTTGCAAGTTAAAATATATAGAAAAGAATTTTTGCATGCAAAATGTTATATTTTTGGTGACTATAATTCTGATGATGCGATAGGAATAATAGGATCTTCAAATTTTACTAAAAATGGACTTACAACAAATGCAGAATTAAATTCTTTAGAAGATGATTGTCGGATAGTAACTTTTCAACCAAAGGATAAAAAACAGGAAATTGGTCATTTATTTTGGTTTGATCAAATTTGGGAAATGGCTGAAGATTGGAATGGTAAATTCAAAACCATTTTAGAAGAATCTCCAGTGGGTGATATTTTATTTAGTCCTTATGAAACATATATTAAAACATTACATGACCTTTATCGTGAAGAATTAGAAGAAGAAAATATTGATACTTCAATAAAAGGCAGCCATGATCTATACGATTTTCAGACTAAAAATGTGCACGCTCTTGTTCGTCGCTTAAATAAATATAAAGTTGCCATGTTAGCTGATTCTGTGGGTTTGGGTAAAACTTACACTGCCATAGAAGTTATTAAACAATATTTAACTGGTGATAAAGGTTTGCAAAGAGTAGAAATTATTTGTCCTAAATCGCTTGTTAGTCAATGGCAGACAGAATTAACAACCCAAGGTGTTGTTAACTTAAAACCAATCACATTACAAAATGCAAAATTAATAGAGGATCAAAAGAAGCTTGATAATATTGCCAGTGTTTCATTGTTTGTGATTGATGAATCTCATAATTTAAAGAATAGATCTGGTAAAAGATTTGATCAAATTATTGAGTGGGTTAGAAATAATCCCAAAGCCCATGTGTTGCTTTTAACGGCAACTCCAATAAATAATCAATTAAGTGATATTGTTAATCAGATATTAATTGGTACCCGAGGAGAATCTAGTATTTTAAAGGTAACAGCTGTTGATAAAAAATTAAAACAAACTACCCAAATAGATTTTTATCAAGCTATTGAAAATTTAAAGAAAAAAATAAATCAAGATAATACTAGAAATGGTAGTGTTGATTATGAATATATAAAACAGATTATGGCTCCAATTTTGCGTGCTTTTGTCGTGCGTAGAACTAGACAAGGTATTGAAAAGGAATACGGTGGTTTAAGAATAAATGGTGTTGAAAAAAAGTTTCCCAAAGTAATGCCTGAAATTAAAAAGTATGGTTTTAAACCAGAAATTACAAATGAAATTAATCATTTAAAATCCAATAATTTAGACTTGGAAAAAATATATAAATTATCACCGGAAGGCATTATTGAAAATACAAAAAAATTGGCTCACCCCTTAGACCAACTTGAAGATATAGAGCAAGAATATTTAAACGATGACTTAAATAATATGCCAGCCATGCATTTTGTCTATCAGATTATTCTTTTGCTTGGGTTTGTGCCTTATCGCTGGAAAATGTATCAAACTAAATATTATGGCAAATCAAGGGCTCAAATTAAAGAAATGAAGCTTTCAAGTCAGGAAACCAAATTATTATTTTTACAGCTAAGTATTTACGGAATACTTAGGACAATGTTTTTGAAACGACTAGAGTCATCTGTTAGCGCTATTAGATCTTCTCTGGAAACATATAAAAGAAAATTATCAATCTTTGAAAGAGGGCTTGATGTAGGTAAAATAGTCAGTCTTAAAGATTTAATAAATATTGAACAACAATTAATGTTTGGGGATGAAGATTTTGATCCAGAAGAGATTGAAATTGATAGTGAATTGGAATTAGATGATGTAGATGATAAAAAATATGTCATCGAAGAAATGCGAGCTGACATAGCTAAAGAAAAAGATTTGATAGATATTTTGGATCGTCAATTAAGGATTTTAGAAAAAGATGATTCAAAAATTACAGCTTTTGCAGAACTTTTAGAACAATTAAAAAAAGATAAACCAGCCGGAAAAAAGGTTTTGGTGTTTTCTTTTTATGCTGACACCGTAAATTATCTGCAAGAAACATTACCAAAATATGCTAATTTTATTACAGCTGATAATTCTGCTTTTTTATCATCAAAAAATAGAGTAAATGCCGAATCAATTGCAGGAAGATTTTCTCCTCAATCAAAAAAATATGAAATTAAAGATGATGAGACGGAACTGAATTATCTTTTTTCCACAGATATTTTATCAGAGGGTCAAAACCTGCAAGATTGTGGGATACTAATCAACTATGATTTGCACTGGAATCCAGTCAGAATGATTCAAAGAAATGGACGGATTAATCGTATTGGGACAGATTTCCCAGAGGTGTATATCTATAATATTAACCCTGAGGATCAGTTAGAACAATATCTTAAAATAGTTGAGAGACTGGAGGGAAAAATTAATTTGATCCGTAATACGATAGGAACAGATTCACCGGTTTTAGATGAACAGGAAAATCCGATTGAGTTTACTGATTCTTGGGAAGATATTTACAGTGAGAATATGCAAAAAAGAATAGAGGCCTTGGAAAGAGCTGAAAAAGATTCTGATTTATTATTATCAGAAGATGAGTATGTGTCGGATTTAAAGATTTTTCACAATGATCGAGAAATTAGTGAGGAGTATAAACAAAAAATATATAATATTCCAAATGGTAAATGGGCAATTATGCCACAAGAAAAAAATAAGGGTGAAAATAAGCCAGAAGTTATGAGTTTGAATAGTCTTTACGGTGATGACGAATCCATAGCTGGCCATGCCTTTGTATCAATGAAGAGAGACGGTAATGATTTCCAAGCGGTTGTAAATTTGCAAGCGCTTGAATGGTTGAAAACAACACCAGAAAACAATAAGCATATTCAGGATAATATAAGTTTAGACAAAATAAAAATAGCCAAAAAAACAGATTCGTCTATTGAGGCTTATGTATCAGAATCTGAAACTGGATCTCCAGTTGGTCAGCAAACTGAAATACTTAGAATGATGTATGAACAGCATTTTTCCGAAGAAGATATTGAAAAAGTGGAAGCGGTTTTTGGATCAACTAATGTTTTGGATAAACAAAAAATTACAAAATTAACCAGAAGGGTAGTTAGATCTAAAAAAGATAATGTTCCTTATCTTGAGTATATAAACAAAATATTACAAATTGCCAAAAAAATAGAGACCAAAGACAGCGGAACTGCTAAGTTTGACCATATTAGACAAACTTTGTTTTATGTAAACAAAAATGACTAATTTACCAGACAAAATAATATCATTAAATCACGCATTAAAAGAATTAGAAAAAAATTCTAATTTTTTAGCTTGCCAGTCAGTTATCAATCAAGTTGTTAGTTTATTAGAAATTTCGTCTGATGGTCCTTGGAAGTTGTTTGTGGATTCTAATGGTAAGATTCGTTCAAATGCCAGTTGGTTTATGATGGCTGAAGGTTTTGCCGATAAAAGAGCATCATATAAAATAGCGGAAGAGAATGATAAAAACATTGATTTAAAGGTTTATTGGATACAAAAAGTCAGCAAATCTATTATTGGTTGGTTAGTGGCTTTGACACCGAATTTTGAAGATGAACCCTTTTATAAGTCAAAAAATATTGGCATTGATTTTGTTATACCCGAAAAGGCAGATCGAGTCATAGTTATTTTGAGCCATAACTACATTATTAGAACGCTTGAACTGAAAGGAGAGTTATTTATAACTCAACAGGAAATATTTGCCAAATGGCTACAAGCTTTTGATTTTGCCAATAAAGAACAGGTTCATAATATTTTGTGGGAAAGTTTTGATCTGGAACCTCTTAATAAGAAGTTTTATAAAGAAGTCAGCAGTTTCTTTGTTGAACTTAAACAATACTTATCTGATAAAAAAATATTTAATGAAAGACATTCGGCACTATTTACCAATCGCTTGATCGGGAGAATAATCTTTTGTTGGTTTTTGGAGAAAAAAGATATTATTAATGAAGATTTTGGTTATTTTAATATTCAAGATCAAAAGAGCACTGAATATTATAAGGAAAAATTAGAAGCTTTATTTTTTAAAGTTTTTAATACTCCAATCAGTGAAAGAGAGAAAGGGATAGATAATAAAACCCCATTTTTAAATGGTGGGCTATTTGAACCTAGAGAACATGATAAATTTGGTGATTCAACGCTTACTTTTCCAACAGATTATTTTGACAGGTTCTTTGCTTTTTTAAAGCATTATAATTTTACAACCGATGAAAGCACCAGCTCGTTCCAGCAAGTAGCCATTGATCCGGAGATGTTGGGTCGTATTTTTGAAAATCTTTTGGCAGAGCAAACTGAAGAAACCGGCGAGCAAGCCAGAAAAGCCAAAGGTGCTTTTTATACTCCCAGAGAAATCGTTGACTATATGTGCAAGGAAAGCCTACGGGAATATCTAAAAACACAAATTAAAGAAGCTACTGATAGAGACGAACAAATTAACAAATTACTTGATAGCAAAGTTCATGAGTGGCGAGATCAACAACGAAATTTTAGAGACCGAATAAAATTTTATAAGTCAGATATACTTAAAGCTCTGGATGATTTGAAAATACTTGATCCAGCTTGCGGTTCAGGTGCTTTCCCAATGGGTATGATGCAGTTGCTTTTGACGACTTATGAAAGATTGGAACCAAGATTTAATCCATATACAACCAAGTTGGATATCATTAAAAATAATATTTATGGAGTTGATATTGAGCCAATGGCAGTGGAAATTTCTCGTCTGCGTGCATGGTTGTCTATTGTAGTGGATGAAGAGTCTGATAGTAAAAAAATAGAACCATTGCCAAATCTTGATTTTAAATTTGTTTGCGCTAATAGCTTGATTCCTTTGGATGGTGGCAAAATACAGACCTTAGATGGTGATGATAAGTTAGAGGAAGAAATGCTTAATATTCGGGATAGTTACTTTAAGGCGTGGTCAACCAACGGAAAAAAGAAACTTAAAGATAAGTTTGGAAAATTGATACTTCAAAAAAATCAAGGAGTTTTATTCGGCAAGTCAGTTCGCAGAGAACAAATAGAAACTTATCATCCTTTTGATTCAGAAAATGTAATAGAATTTTTTGATACGGACTTTATGTTTGGAGTAAGCGGGTTTGATGTGGTTATTGGAAATCCTCCATACATAAAAGAATATACATCGAAAAATGCCTTTGATGGTCTTAGAGATTCACCATACTACATGGGGAAAATGGATTTATGGTATTTCTTTGCATGTTATGGATTGGATTTATTAAAAAAACATGGTGTACAAGCTTTTATCGCGCCAAATAATTGGATCTCAAATTTTGGAGCAAAATTAATGCGAGAAAAATTGTTAGATGAAGCTATTATTCATCAGTTTATAGATTTTGGAAATTATAAAGTATTTGACACAGCAGGTATTCAAACTATGGTTTATATTTTAGAAAAAAATAATCAAAACGAAGATTATAAACTTGAGTTTGCAAGATTAAAAATAGAAAAGCCAACCTCTGAAGAGTTAATTCATTTTTTAAAAACAAATTTTGATGAAAATAACGATAATTTTGAAAAATTTCTATTTGATTTTAAGAAAAAGTTTTTTAGTGGAGGGAATATCCAATTTTTAAGCTCTGAGATTGATATTGTAATTCATAAAATTCAAACTGGAGAAAATATTTTTTTGACAAATAAGGAGGTCGCACAGGGGATTGTATTGCCACAAGATTTTCTTAATAAAAAAAATCAAGAAAAGCTAGGAGGTGATTTTAAAATTGGAGATGGAATTTTTGTATTATCAAAAAAAGAAAAAGATAGTTTAAATTTATTTGATAACGAGAATGAAATCATGAAACCATATTTTATGACTCCAAATTTCTATAAATATGCGGCTAATTTAAATAACATCTATTGGATAATTTATACAGATTCAAGGTTTAAAAATAAAAATGAAATTAAAAAATATCCAAATTTAAAAAAGCATTTGGATAAATATAGAGAAATTATAACTTCTGACAACAAGCCTTATGGATTACATAGAGCAAGAGATGAGAAATTTTTTCAAGGGGAAAAAATAGTAGTTGCAAGGAAGTGTACTGAACCAAGCTTTTCATATAGTAATTTTGATTGTTACGTTTCTGCAACTTTTTACGTGATAAAAACAGAAAGAGTGGATATAAAATATTTAACAACAATACTTAATTCGAAAGTTGTAAAATTTTGGTTAAAAAATAAGGGAAAAATGCAAGGAAATAATTTTCAGCTTGATAAAGAGCCACTTGTAAATATTCCTATCAAAAAAATCTCCACAGAGGATCAGAAACCATTCATCAGCCTTGTTGATCAAATTTTAGAAATCACCTCCGCTCCTGACTACGACCCTAAAAATCCGCCAGTTCGGCAAAAAGAACTGGAAAAGAAAATTGATGAAATGGTTTATAGACTATATGGGTTGACGGAGGAGGATATTAAGATTGTTGAAGATAGTTTTAAAAAATAAACATGAAAAATTATTTTGATTTAACAATAAAAAATGACCTAGAAAAACTTTTTATTAAACAGAAAGATATTTTTTCTTGTCAATTGATTGATGATAAAAATGTAATTTATGATGGTTTTAAGTTGGCTAAAACTAAAAAAGGAAACATATTTGCTGTTTGTGATATAAATTTTCAAAAGTCAAATACAGATAACAAATATCAAGCAAGATTGACATTTCGTAAAACAGACAATGAATTTAAAGAAAGAAATGTAAACAAGGGCACTGATTGTATAAGAATAGCTTTTAATAATAGACAAGATGGGTATAGAGAACTTTGGAAAATGATTGCTTTTCTTTATAAGTGGAGAGAAACAATTGATCTGGGTGAATTTGAAAATTATTTTTCAGTTACAGATGAGGATTTAGCAGATATTTTGTCAAAGATTGCTAATACACAAAATAAAAATACCTTTGTAGCTGGTTTAGAAAAATTATCTCCAGATGATTTGGTAAATATTGGAAATTTAGTAAACACCACAAATATTACATTAATTATTAAGGAGTGGAATAAAAATAAAGACAATTTTAATGAGGAATTTTGGCAAAAGTTATTTCAAAATTATTCGTGGATTTTGGCTCAAATTTTTGCTTGTCCTTATATAAAAATAGGAGAAAAAACATATTGTGGTGGTAAGGAAGATGATAATAAAGGGGGTGTTTTGGGAGATTTGCAATATCAAAATGATTTAACTGGCAACATTGCCTTTATTGAAATAAAAACCCCTAGAGATAATGTTTTGATTGGAGAAAAATATAGAGGTGAACAAGGAAGAGAAAATATGATTTTTTCAATGAATAAAGAATTAACTGGTAGCGTTAATCAAGTTTTAAATCAAAAAAAAGTTTATATAAAAACACACGGAGAGCAAAAAGGAAAAACATTAAATAATACAAAATGTGTTGTGGTTATTGGAAAATCACCAACAAATAAAGACCAAAAAAAATCTTTCGAACTTTACAGAAGTTCATTAAAAGATGTTGAGATTATTACTTATGATGAACTATTCGGGAGAATTCAGAATATTTTAAATATTTTTAAAAAATAATAAATAATATGTCCGATTACTACAAAATCCCACGCGGATCAAACTGGAACTTTAATCCAGAAAAGAAAAACAACTGGAAACTTAGTCGATCTAAGCTAGACTTATTTTTAAATTGCCCACGCTGTTTCTATCTTGATAACAAGCTAGGCATAAAAAGACCCCCAGGATTTCCTTTTAATTTAAATAGTGCTGTCGATCATTTATTAAAAAAAGAATTTGATATACATCGAGCAAAAGATCAAGTACATCCATTAATTGAAAAATATGGAGTAGATGCCAAGCCTGTTTCACATGAACAATTAGATGAATGGCGAGAAAACTTTAAAGGTATTCGTTATGAGCACCCAGATACAGGCATGACTATTACAGGAGCTATTGATGATTTATGGATTAATTCAGCAGGAGAATATATTGTAGTAGATTACAAGGCAACTAGTAAAGCAGGCAAGATAGAAGCTTTAGATCAAGATTGGCAAATAGGTTATAAAAGACAAATGGAAATTTATCAGTGGTTATTAAGACAAAACGGATTAAAAGTTTCAAATACTGGATATTTTGTTTATTGTAATGGAATAAAAGACAAAGAAGCTTTTGATGGAAAACTAGAATTTGATATAACATTAATACCTTATGAAGGTAATGATGATTGGGTAGATCAGTCCATTATTAACGCTCACCAGTGTCTATTAGACGATAAAATTCCAACAGCTGATGTTGACTGTGATTATTGTAGATATTTTGATGTGAGAAACTCATTCTAAATTAATGGTTTTATCCATTAGTATTAACTTACTTTTCAGGCATTCTAATAAATCTCTTTTTTCTTGCTTTGTGCCTTCAAGCAAAATATATTTAGCATAATTCTTAATATTCACATCAGATAATTTTTTAGGCATCTCATCACCATCATTATTACCGGACATAATATAGTTAAATTTTTGAAATCTTTGGATTTCTTTTTTTATTTTCTCCACCGCTTTTAATTTATCAATATCAACTTTGTCCATTAGAACGACCATCTGCTTAATCAATTCTTCTTCGCGGATAGCTGGTTGCTTACAGTCTCTGTCTTTACCACAAGTACAGTGATAATAGACATATCGGTGAACATTTCCGTTAAGTTGGTGTTTGAACTTTTCTTCTGCTGTAATACCTGAACCACAGACTCCACAGTATAATAATTTAGTAAAAGCAAAGTCAACAGTACCCGGATGTCGTTTGGGTGTCGCATCTAATTTTTCTCTTACTTTTTCAAATAATTCTTTTGTTATAATTGGTTCGTGTTTGCCTTTATAGAATTTTCCACTCTCTTTTGGGTATTCAAAATTTCCATGATAAAAAGATTCAGCTAATATTTGATAAATTGTACTTAAGCTAATTTGTTTACCACCTCGACTTCTAAAGCTTGTTTTTCTTAACCATCTATAAATGTCTCTACCGCTCCATTTATCATAGGCGACTTTTTCAAATATTTGTTTTATATAGGAAGATCTTTCGGGATCAATAAATACTTTTCTGTCTCCCTTGTCAGCATATTTGTCATGGATATATCCAAGGGGAGGTCGTCCTGGTCGCCATCCCTTTTCACATTTAGCTCTGAGTCCTCTTTTGACGTTTACTCCCTTGTGGTCGTTTTCTAGCTTAGCTTGCGATCCTAAAATCATTAACAGGAATTTTTCGTTAGGGTTGTTGGTGAATTTTTGTCCATGTGTTTTTATTTCTTGCAAGAGCCCTTGATCTATCAAGTCGACCAAAGCTCCTAAGTCTCCAGCGTTCCTACTGAGACGATCGGGTGCCCAGCAGAGTATCCCATTAAACATTCCGGTTCGTATGTCAGCTAGCAGTTGATTGTAGACAGGTCGTTGTCCTGAATCTTTTGCTGAATGGCTTTCTTTTCTGATCTCTGTTATATCCATATTTTCTGCTTTGGCCATCTCGAGCATTTCTTTAATTTGTGAATCAATAGAAAGAGCTTGTTGTTCGTCTGATTCCGTTGATTTTCTTGCATAAAGGCAATATTTGAGGGGAGGGGGCGAAACTATTGTGTTTGTTCCCGTAATTTGGCTAGAAACCCTTACTGGTGCTTGAGTCACGTTATTTTGTTCCATAGATTTGCTAATTAATATTTAGCTTCTATAGACATTAATGACGCGATCGGCTTATGTAGTCTAGTCCTTTAAAGTAGACAAACTGTAGGTAACTTTTCTTTACTTTTATGTTATTTCAAGCTAATATAAAAATAACAATTTAATATATTGACCTAACCCTTGTGATTTTTTCACAAGGTATGGCTCCAAATCCTATCCTACATAGAGATGGTCTTCTGACCAGTACTTGTAGGATAGGTCTATATCCGAAAGGATGTAGTGATAGCACCGAAAGGGGTTATCAGCTGGCGGAAGGCTTTTTTTGTTTTTTAGAATTATTATTCAAATAATAAACTTTGATTTACTTTGAATTAAGAAGATAAAATTATGGGAAAATTAACATTTAAAATTTTAGTCATATTCTTCGTTTTAATTTTTTTCTCAACTACAGCTGTTAAAGCTGAAGGAAATTTGGCAGATAAGTTAAGCGGAAGAATTTTATTACAAGTAGAGAGTGTCGGACAAGCTTGGTATATAGAACCAGATAATAATCAAAGGGCATTTTTAGGACGACCTGCGGATGCTTTTCGTATTATGAGAGAACTGGGTTTAGGAATTTCTGAAGAAAGTTATGACTCGTTTAATGGTTATGCCCCTGACAGATTGTCAGGAAAAATACTATTAAGAGTTGAGGCAAACGGTGAGGCATATTATGTATTTCCAGATGATTTAAAAATGCACTATTTAGGAAGGCCTTCTGACGCATTTCAAGTGATGAGAGAAAAGGGTTTGGGCATTACGGATAAGGATTTAGAAGAAGTTCCAGTTTTTGAAAAATATAAAGAGCAAGTAGAAGAAAATACTAGTGCTATTAATGAATTAACAAAAAAAGTTAATGGACAACAAGAAATAATTGAAAATTTATTAAAAAATAATGAAAGTGACGAGCCGATACCTGAACCTGAACCAATACCTAAACCAACATCTGAATCTAGTTCATCTGGGCAGTCCAATCAAGAAGAGCCTCTAATTACTTTTTGTCATTTAGCTGACTTAGAAGATAATACAACTTTTAATGCGGGAAGTTCTAATATAGTTTTTTTTGCTTTTAAAATTAGTGCTAATCAATTAATACAATTAAATTCAATTAAATTAGTGCATAGTGGCTCAGGCTCTCTGCCAGACCTTGTTAATCTAAATTTGTATGAATATTCAACAGGCGTTTTGCTTGGTAGCTATGATAGTGCTTTGCTTTTTCAGAATTTAAACAAAACATTGAATGGAGAAGAGACATTTATTGTCAAAGGAAATTTATCGTCTGATACTGTCAATAAACAAACTCATAAATTTAGTATATTATCTAATTCACAATTAGATGTTGAACCTATAGCGGTGGTTAATGGTTTGCCTATTGAAAGCGGAGAAGTAACTATCCGTAGAGAAGACATATCATTAGGCATTAATAATTCCTCGAACAGTCCAACAGGAATTATCGATACACTTGATACTAATGTTACGTTGGGCAGTTTCAATATCACTGCCTCAGGAGAAGATGTGAAGCTACAAGAGCTAGCTATTGTTATAGATAGAAGTAATATTGATAATGGTGGGTATGCGGAGTCATTGAGAAACGGAAAAATTTATTTTAGTGGTGCACAAGTTGGTTCCACTCAAGATATTATTGAAGGCAACAGCTCTGTACTGTGGGAAAATGGTACGATATTCCATGGTATTAATGTAACAATACGAGATGGACAAACCATAGAGTTATGTGTTAGAGCAGATATTTACACTAATGGTACACCATTTCAGACTGATGATACAATAAAAGTAATTCTGTTAGCAGGGACCAATAATGCTTTAAGTAGTGAATCTTCAGTTAAATTAAGTACAAATAAAGTAAATGGTAACTCTCTAGCTATTAGAAAACTTGGTACTATTTCGGTTGAAAAAAGTGCGAGTTGGGCAGGATGCGAAAGCACAGAATCATGTCAAGACAGGATACTAGGAAATGAAAACGTGAAAATAGGAGAATTTATTATTAGAGCTTTTTCCACTGTTGAAGATTTGATTTTTAAAAGAATTAAGCTTGAAGACCCGTTTAATGAAAATGATTATACGAATTTTTTTATAACTGATTTATCTGGAAAAACCGTAGGTTCTTACTCTATTCTAGACGATTATTCCTATGCTTATTGCCATATCAATCCAAACGTAAAATTATTAGATGAAAATATTTTTAGCATATATGCTAATATAGTTGATAATCCAGAAAGCTCAGGAATTAATCCTTATCAAGGAATAAAGATTTTAGAGGCATTAATAATAGGAGAAACAACTGAAAAGGAAGTTAACTCATTTGAGCCTGTAGTGTTACAAAAATTATACATTGCACCGTAGTGTGAATTTAATAATTAAATAAAACAAGTTTTCAGAGAAGTCATGTGCATGGAATGGAATAAAAAATATTTTAATCATTATCATATGATTGTCTTATAATAAAAATTTCAGGAGAAGCCTTTCTTTTTTCCATAATTTTTAAAATTAATATCGAAAAGGCGTCAGCCAAATCGTCATATTTTTCAACGCCAAAACCAGTGAGCTGTGCAATTAATTGTTCAGCTCCTTTTTGGGGAAATAATATTTTTCCACTATGAATAAATTCAGTAGTTAGTGCTAAGCGCGTACGTTTATCTTGTCCATGCGTTTTGGATCCCTCAACCCTTACTCCTTCATTATTAAGGTGCTGTATTAATGAAGCTTGATAGCCGACATCCTCAATGTAAATGTTGGGCCGTTTATAACCAATTGTCTTTGATATCAATTTAATTTTATCAACGGTTTGAGGAAAGGTTAATCGTTCGTTGACCGAATTAGGTTGGATATATATTTTCATTTTTTTATTCCAGCCATATATATTAGCTGAAACCATAGCTGTATAATCTGCTGTATTTTTTTGCGAGATCGCCAAATCAACTCCAACTCCCGTGTATCGATATTCAGTTCTTTCAGATCCAGGTAGATCATCGTAATAGTGTATCCATTCAGGATAAATAAGCTGTCCATCGTCAGAAATAATTCTAAGCATGAACTCTCTCTGCCACGATATTTCATTTCCCATTGACTGCTTTAGATTCTCAATATCTTTCTCAGCTTTAAATTTGCCCGGCCAGAGAATTTTATTATTATCTATAATTGGATAAGATTTGAATATGCCGTTTAATTTTTTTGCCTCAATACTATTTTTTAGCCACATAAGCAAAGAGTCTTCATGTAACAGATTTCCGATAATGATAATTTTAGTATTTTTATCTCCAGTCGGTATTACTTCACTAGTCAGCCAGCTGTATGTCTTGTCTCGGCCCTCTTTCGTTTTTACAGAACTTAAGTCTTCCACGTCATCGCAGATAATTAAATCAGGGCGATGTGGTCCGTGCCTTAAGCCTCGAATACTTTGTTCGCAAGATGCCGTAATGATCCGGGCGTTAAAGCGAGGGATAACTAGAGATCCTGATCCCCATTCATCATTTTCCTGAAAGGGGCCCAGCTCGGAACGAAGCATATCATTACTTTCCAATTCTCGTTTAAGATTGGTTAAATGCAGTTTTGCCTGATATTGTGTCTGACTTAATAGAAGTACAAGTTTTTTTTGCGGCTTGCCGATAATAGCCCAAATTGGATAGGACATGGTCATAATCGTGGATTTAGCTGATCCACGAAAAGCAACAACCACCGCTGTTTTAATAGAATCATCTTCGGTAATAAGAAACATTTCCTTTTGAAAAGGGGCGGTAGCATGCTCCACGTAATGGCCGAAGTAAGTATGGAAGAATATATAATGGCTTTTTTTAGACGTGGCAATACGTACTTTTTTATCTGATACTATACTATTTATCAGATTCATTTTTTTTATTTTTTTCTCTATCATATTTTTGAATTAAATTATTATTTAGTGCATCAAACGATGCTAGCTCAAGAGCTTTTTTAACCAAAGCTTCTTGCTCGGGTGTAAGTTCTTCGGACTCGGTTTTTATTTTACCGCTTAACTCAACTCTAGTAGCGTAAGATCTATGATTATTTTTCAACCAGAAAATTATTGCAGTCATGTTTCCTTCCTTAATAGCAGATATCAGTTGTGATTCCGCCATATCATTAACTAGGTGCTTTCCCTGAAGCAATGACTCTTCAGCTATATCAGCGAATTTTTCATCGTTTTTTTTCCATCTATAGAAGGTGGCCCGACTTATTCCAACTTTTTTGCAGGCCACCTCGACTATCGGAGTTTTTTTAAGCTGTTCAATCATCAACTCTTTATTTTTTTCTTGACGCATTTCAATTTTATTCTTTTCATTATTTTCCATATATTTTTTTTGCCTTTTGACCAGTTAATTGTTCCCAGCGTTTTTTAATTACTTCAGCGTAAACCGGCGATTTCTCCATTAGGTAGCATCTACGGTTCATTTTATTGGCCGCTATAAGTGTTGAACCGCTGCCGCCAAAAGGCTCCACAATCAAGTCATCTCGTTTAGTTAAGACTTTTATATATGGAATCAGAATTTCTAGCGGTTTAGTGCCAAAAATAATTCCTTGACCTGATGACTTCTCATCACTCGCTTTGTATTCAATAAAGTCAGTCGGAGCGTATTTTTTCCCCTTCTTATATCCTTCCCAATGCGGTTTACCAGAAATTGCATATAACGCAGTCTCATATTCGTTTTGCAACAATTCTTCTTCTGAATTTAAATTAAGTTCAGGGTTTTTATGGGATGTTCCAATCATGGCGATGTCGTGCTTACTAAAAAATTTATACTTACCAGCAAACCCTTGAGTTCTATTGGGTAGGTGCCAGACAATCATGTTTTTTACTTTCCAGTACTTTTCCATCTCGCTCCAAATAGTCCTAATGTTCTTCCAATTTTCGTAAACAATGATATGAAAATCGTCCTTGGCTATTTTATGGATATTAGCCATCCATTTTTCAGTGAAGTCATCAGGCAATACGTCAGTTTCTAAATATCTTCTATCCCTTTTATAGCCAAATCCCTCAGTAGCTTTACCTTTTTTCTTTTTACCTTTGAGATAGTCCAAAATATATGGAGGGTCAGTGAAGCAAAAAGATGCTTTTTCTCCATCCATTAATTTAAGAACGTCAGATTTAATTGTTGAATCTCCACACATAAGTTTACTTTCACCTATTTGATAGATGTTGCCTTTCTTTATTCTGATCTTGTCGATTTTTAGTTTTTTTAGTTCTTTTTCAAGATCAAATATTTCTGGTTCATCATCAACTTGAAATATCTCGTCAATTTCTTCACTTGAGAAACCAACACAGTCTAAGAAATGGGAGTCAAATTTAGCTAGCAAATTCCAGTCAAATTCCCCGACGTTTTTATTAAGACGGAGATTTAGTTCTTTTTCCTTTTCTAAGTCCGAAATATCTACATAAACAACTGGTATAGTTTTATAGCCAAGATTTCTCGCTATTTTTAGGCGGAAATGTCCGCCTATTACTACATTTTTGCGTTTTAGGAAAGAATTAACGATTATTGGATCGATCAAACCAAATCGTTTAATGCTTTCAGTTAGTTGATTAATCGCCTCTTGGCTCCATTTTCGAGGATTATATGGAGCTGGTTTTAAGTCCTTGATTGGGACTTCAATAATTTTTAGACTATTAAAATTTTGTATAGACATAGATTAAAAGTTAGTAATTTAAAGACAATGAGGAGTTTTTGGACACAAAAAACCCGATTATAAAATAAGTTTTTATCAATGTTTTTAAATCAATTCTTCACGATTTACTACACGATATTTTTTACACTTATTCTATAATCGGGTTTTCACCTTTGTTTTTAATTATTTGATGTGACTCTCCCAAGAAGGAGACATTTATATTATAGCACGTAGGCATTTCCTGTCAACTAATATTTTTTACACTCTTTACATAGCCTTATAATGTGCTATGATTAAATTGGGTTTATTTTATTGTAAATACAAAAATTATGCATAAAATTCAAGAAAAAATACTAAAATTAGCAAAAACTCATAATATTAGTTTAATGGGTCCTAGGGAATTAATGCGACTTTTAGGTGTAAAGCATCCACAAACTGCTAAATATCATCTTGAACAATTAAAAAAACGTGGTTTATTATATACAGATTTAAAAAGCAAACAATTTAAAATAGCTAAGTCAGGCGGTTATACATTATCACGATTGTTAAATATCCCAATTTACGGGTCGGCAAATTGTGGACCAGCTACAGAATTGGCCATTGATCAAGTAAGGGGTTATATTAAAATATCATTTGGTATAATTGGAAGGAAATCACCTGATGGACTTATGGCGATTAAGGCGATTGGTGATTCTTTAAATCAAGCCCAAGATATTAAAGGCGGTACAATTAAAAACGGTGATTATGTTATTGTTGACTATAAAAATAAAAACCCACAAGATGGTGATTATGTCTTATCCATTATTGATGAAGCAGCTAATTTCAAACGTTTTTATCGCGAAGGAGATACGATTAAGTTAATTTCCGAATCTGACCAAGAATATCCTCCAATATATATTCATGAATCAGAGATGGATGGATATACGGTAAATGGTGTTGTAGAGCGAGTTATTAAAAATTAATTTAAATAAAATGACTAAAAATAATAAAGACGTTATTGAAATTAAAAAGGCCCGAGGTGTTAAAGAAAATACAAAAGTTTTATTATTTGCACTTTCTGCCGGTAGATGTGAGCTATGTAATGAATTACTAATTAAAGATAAAATTACAAACCAAATAATTATGTGGGGCGAAATGGCCCATATATATGCTTTTAGTAAAGGTGGTCCCCGCAGTAATGATAAAAATCTCTATAAAAATAATGTTACAAATTTAATTTTAGCTTGTCCTAATTGTCACGAAAAGATTGATAAAGATGCCTTGATACAATTTTATACAGCGGATTATTTAAAAGCAGTTAAGGCGGAACATGAAAAGCGGATTAAAATTGTTACTACCCCGAAAAAAGGTGGAAAATCCAAGGTGTTGTGTATGATCGCCACTATCAATAACGAAGTAAGCAGATTGACAATGTACGATATTACAGATGCTTTAATTAAGGAAAGATTATATGGTTGTGATGAAAACGCAGAAGAAATAGATTTTACCTGTACGCCAGGTATGAATAATAGTGCTTATTGGAAATCAAAAAAGGATGATATTGATCAGATAATCAATAAATTTCACTCGGATTTAAATAGAGATAAAATTAAACACGTATCCGTATTTGCAATTGGTCCAATACCGCTTTTAATGCATCTGGGTTCACGGTTAGATAATAAAATTGAAACGAAAGTTTTTCAACGACACAGAGATGGAGAAAGTTGGGCATGGCGTCACAAAAAGGCGACGGCAAAATATGCATTTAGACTACTAAAAAAAGGAAGTAATAAATCGAAGGTTGCACTTTTGTTATCTTTGTCCGGATTTGTTAATAAGGATCTGTTGCCCAATAAAATAAACCGTGATTATTATATATACGAATTATATGTTAATCCAAATCCGAATTATAATTTTCTAAGGTCTGAGCAGGATTTATTTAATTTTGAAAAAGAATATGGTACGGCAGTTAGTAATTTAAAAAATAATCATAAAAATTTAAAACAAATTAGCGTGTTTCCTGCGGTTCCTGCGCCAGTAGCTGTTATTTGCGGTAGGACCCTAAATAAAAATTCTGATCCAAAACTTAAAATATACAATACAGCCAATAAACAAAAATTTAAATATTCATTAATTATTAATTAAACAAAAATATGGAAATTAAAAATTATTTAAACTCAATATTAAAAAAAGAGAAAATCACCGACGATTCGCTGGAGATAAAAAAACTTCAAGCGGAGAGGGGAAAGGTGGAAAAAATAATTACAGGTTATTTTGAAGATAAACCGGTAATTAGATACGCTGGGTCTTATAAAAAGGACACCATGATTAAATCCAGCTATGATCTGGATATTACCTGCTATTTTAAGTATGACGATAATTCGGCTGGCGAAACATTGGGGGAGATATACGAGAACGTGAAAAAGTCGCTGGAAAACAATTATACAATTAGAGAGAAGAAATCAGCCCTGCGCCTTATGGGTGATGGCAGTATTGATTTTAATATTGATGTCGTGCCTGGCCGGTTTGTTGACGATTCACAGAATGACGTGTTTTTACATCAATCATCCGGAGAAAAGGACTGGATGAAAACCAACCTCGACAAACATGTAAACCATATTAAAAATAGCCAGTTAACCGACACGATTAAATTAGTAAAGCTGTGGCGGAATATTTACGCCGTTGACGTGAAGACATTTGCCTTAGAATTGTTGGTAGTAAAAATCTTAAATAAAAGAAAGGATAGCGACGGTCTTACTAAGTGTTTTACAGATTTTATGGGGGTTATAGCCGAGAGCGTTGATAATATTGCAATTGAAGATCCAGCCAATTCTGGCAATGATTTGAGTAACATTTTTGACAGTTCGGTGAAAAATATTTTGCTCTCTGCAGCTCAGAAAACCTTGGAAGCTATTAATGATGACAAATGGGAAGATATATTCGGTGCTGTTGTTGAAGAGAGTAGTGAATACAAGTTAAAATCTGTACATTCCGAATATGAGAGAACCGGCAATAGCCCTAGGCCCTGGCTGGATATATAATTATGATTTATTCCGGCAACAAAAGCAGTAAACTATTTGAATTAATCACAGAAGCTATTAATAAAGATTATCCTACCCTGACCACTAGGCTTGTTGATGACCAGGTTTATATTAAGGGAACTCTTCGTATAAAAGATTATAATAACAAGGAGCTTGACGGTTTTTTAATCGAAGCAATCGTGCCAAACAATTTCCCTAAAGATATACCGATAATTAGGGAAATAGGCGGTAAAATTCCGTGCACACCCGAAAGGCATCTTGATGCGCCTTACGGTAATGCATGTTTAGAATTTCGAGATGCTATATTTTTTAAATGGGACGAAAATTGTACTATTATTGATTTTATAAAAAAGTTCGTCGAGCCCTTTTTTCTTTGGCAGATAGAATATAAACTGACTGGTGGTAAAAACAAAAATCAAGCTTTTGAACATGGAGTAGATGGTGCAATTCAATTTTATTCGGAAATATTAAATACGAATGATAATAAAATTATAGTCAGTTTTGTAAAATATCTCACTAAGAAGAAAATAAAAGGACATTGGCCGTGTTATTGTGGAAGTGGAATAATATTAAGAAAGTGTCACGTAGATACTCTTGTAAAATACCGGGAGAAAATTAGACGAAAGGATGCAGGGAGGACATTGGTAGATTTTAAAAAAGTAGGTATTATCTAATGAAAGAGAAGATGATTTAATCAGATTAATTAATAATAAAAACCTATGAAATTTAAATGTCCACATTGCAATAAAGATATTGAATTAACGATTGCAAGTTCAAAAATTTTTAATGAAGAGAAAGTAGAAGAGCAAGACATAATTCCAAAATTTAATAAAAAAACACTTTATGTCAGTTCAGCGGGATTAAATTTACGTTCCGCTCCTGAAATAAATAATAAAAATGTTATTACTGTATTAAGTAGGGGCACCCCGATGACTGTTCTGAAAGAAAAAGAAAAGTGGTTTCAAGTGAAAGTAGGTGATTATACTGGCTGGGTGAGTAGCTTTCATTTATCTGAAAAAATTGTTACTTCACCTCAGGTTAGTAAAAATAAGATACCAACCGATAGCGGATTGCCGAATTTTAAAGTCGGAGAGGCAAATAAAGCGAATGGCCCAAACACAAAAAAACTTCGTAAAATTATTAACTATGAATTTAAATTTGATTTTAATAAAGTAGATTTACAATGTACAGAATATGTACAGTATAAATTTCAACAATTAGGAATTATTATTCAGTGGCCGATAACGAGCGGCCGCAATGGTGGCAACTGGGTAAATATTTTTGAAAAATATGGCCCTTATAAAGTATTTAATAAGCCATCAGCTGGATGCGCTGTTTCATTTACTACCGGTTTTAAAACTGTGAAGATGAATAGTGTCGGCCATATTGCTTATGTTGAAGAAGTGCTTAAAGACAATGCTATTAGAATTTCTGAAGCTAATTGGCCTCAACCTGGCAAATATAATGAAAGAACTGTTCCTGAAATAGAGTGGAAGAATAAACATAAGTGCAAATTTATTAAAATTATGTAATTTAGCACTTGACCATGATGAGTGCTAATGATATTATTTTAAAAAGACGAGGCGTTCTCATCGTTTATTACATTACATTATTACTACACACCTTTGACTGCTTATAGCAGGCCGAGCAGACTGCACTTAGTAGTCGGAGAGAAGTAGTCGAGCTCTCTAATGCAACAGTTTAAGAGCACACTTATGGGATGTAAGAATGATGCACCGGGCATGAAAGGCTGTAGGTCTCGTAACAACAACGGTTTGTTGCGAGATAAACGAGATGATACTCATGTTAGTACCATTGAGAAGCAGTACGGAATTGATCTGGGTGCGCGCGGAGATATGCACCTTGGTACATATCTCAATAAGCGCAACATAAAATCCCTCAATGACCTTATTAATGGTCAGTAAGGGATTTTGAGCACAGATGAGGCTAAACGCCTCGTCTTTTTAATATTATACTATAAAAATTTATATATATCCAATTTGAGACAAAAACACTTCTTTTTTATAGTGTCTCATTTGTCTCATTTCTCTATGGAAAGACCCCGACCGGTTTCCGTCAAAGACTCAAAAAATTAGTCTCCAAACTCCCCTTAAAAACCCCGTATTTTTTAGTACTAGACCGCATTGGGGAGCCAATAATAAAAACTACAGAGTTAACTCTGTAGTTTTTATATTTTAAATATGTTATACCTAAACATAGGTGCAACAGAATACAACAAAAACAATGAAAAAATATCATAGAAGAATACTATATTTTGTTTTCGCAATATTGTTTGGTGTGTTTATGTTTGTATACGGTGAATTTGATGATAGTCCTGGCGGACAACTAATTGGATTAATATCGTTTATTATTGGTATTGTAGGCTTAATAGTGAACAAGAAAAAAACTTTTGATTAAATTAGTATTTTTTATGCAATAATTAATATATATTTAAATATATATTTTAATCTATATTTCTATGAGAAGAAAATTAGAGGATAAAAATATTCGTAAATCCCCCAGGGGATCCTCTCTGCTTTAAGCATTCACCTTAATATTCAAGAATGGCAGTAGCTACGCTGTTACTTTGCCGATTGAAATTGTTAGGGAATTAAAATTAAAAGAAAGACAGAAAGTTGTTGTTAAAAAACGAGGCAAGGGTATTTTGATTGTTGATTGGAGTTAATTGTTTTCTTGTGTTAAACTATTGATGTAATAATTAAAATAATAAATTTATGTTAGGTAAAGAAAATAAAAAACTATCATGCCATCATGGTATATTTGCTGGTATTATTATTCTATTATTTAGTTTAATTTTAATCGTTTTGGTTTTTAAAGCTGGTTTGATGATTGGCCATATGAAATCAAGTTTTTATCATTGTAATTACAGCAAAGATTTTAGCAGCCACTATGATTATAAAATCAAAAAAGTTATTGCAGAGCAATATGAGAAAAAGGCAGAGGCAATGGACATGACGATTGAAGAATATAAAGAGTATTTAGCAGAACAGAAGAAAGTTAAATATGAAGATTTTGAAGTAAAGGCAGAGGCAATGGGAATGACGATTGAAGAATATAAAGAGTATTTAGCAGAACAGAAATAAACTTAAACTTTATTCATAAATAAATTCATATGGCAAAAAGAACTACTGGTGTTGGGAAGATGAAAAAATCACATTCTCATAAAACCGCTAAACGGTTGGAAGTCAAACGAGTGATGCTTGAAGAAAAAGCCAAAAAGAAAAAGTGAAAATAGTATTCTTAGTAAATTTAAAATAACCTGCTAAAAGCGGGTTGTTTTTTTGATAGTTGAATAAAAATAAGAGTAAAATTTAAAAAAAGGTTTGTTGGAGAATGTCGATGAATTAAGAAGTCAGGGAATTGTGACGGTGCTGAAATTCATTACTTATTTCATTAGCAATCTCTTTGAATATTTTATTATATTTTGAATTTATTTCTACAACTGGTTTCATTTTAATGGTAGATTTTACGAAATCTTGATGATAAGGGATTTTACCAATAATTTTAATATTATTTCTTTTTGCAAACGCTTCTGTCTTAGAACAAAATTTACCTTCCAAATCGCATTTATTAATTATTATTCCGTGTTTAATTTGAAAATAATTAGCCAGATATAAAACCCGTTTTAAGTCGTGAAGGGCTGATGGAGTTGGTTCAGTAACTGCCACAATATAGTCGGTGCCGACCAATGACGCAATAACAGGACAGCCAATACCTGCTGCTGAATCTATTAGGGTTATTTCTGTTTTTAGTTTTTTATTAATTTTTTTAGAATATTTTCTAACTTCAGCTACCACTTCGCCAGAAGCCAATTCTCCCAATTTAAGCTCTCCAGTAATTAAATTCACACCATGATTATTGCCAGTGTAAATTGTGCCAATTTCCTTTTTGGTTTTTGAGATCGCATTGTTTGAACAAGTAATTATGCAAGCTTGACAGCCAATACAAATATCTTTAACAAAAGCTGGATATCTATCTTTAACAAAAACTATAGCGTTTTGCTTGCAAACAGAAGCGCATTTTCCGCATTTTGTGCATTTACTTAAATCCCATTTTGGTATGAGTTGATAAATTTTAGAATATTGTTTTTTTTTGACAGAAAGCAGTAAATGATCGTTTGGGCATTCAACATCAACATCAATTAATGATGTTATTTTATGTTTGGCAAATTCAATCGCCAAAGAAGTGGCTATCATTGATTTGCCTGTGCCGCCTTTTCCGCCAGTAATTGAAATTTTCATATTTAATGCTGGCAAGCATTTTCTTCGCTCGCTGGTTTCAATTTATTATTTTTCCATAAAGCATAGATGTCTTTTACTGTTTGGGCTTGATGAATATAAACATCTATTCCTAGCTCGTTGCATATCCCCAAAGCTCTTGAACCAAGACCTTGGCAAAGCAAAATATTTGCTCCGTGTTTTTTCATTAATTCTGGTGGTAATCCTTGTCCCCCACGATGCTCGCTGGAATTATCTATTATTTCCAAAACTTTCCCCTCTCCATTTAAAAAAGTATAGGTTTCTGAACGACCGAAATGTTCGGCAACTGCGCTATTTAAGCCATTTCTGTCATCTGTTGGTATCACTATTTTCATTTTTTCATCTCTTCAAGTTTATTATTTATAAAATTTTGTATTACTTCCTCAACCGTTCCTTTTCCTGTGTAAATTTTAATTTTGAATTGGTTTAATACGTCACAAGCCCTGGGTCCGACATCGCCAGTAATAACTGCTTCTACTTTATTCTCTGCTACTAATTGAGCTGCTGAAATGCCAGCTCCGCTAGGTTGATCTTTGTTTGCGTTTTCTATGCTTTTTATTTCTTTTGTTTGTCCATCTTTAATTTCAGCAATGATAAAATATGGGCATCTGCCAAAAGTTTCATCCATGCTGCCATCTATATTTTTTGTTGTTGAGCTAATTGCAATTTTCATATTTTTAATTTTATTAATATTATTTAAGTTAAAGTAGGGACATTTTTTGGGCTACTGTTACACAGAAAGAAATTTGTTTTTTTAAAATCCCTTTTAAAATCGACCTTTGTTTAAAATCGGTAAACCTATGAATGAATACCTGTAACCACACATGTATTTATTATGATTATATACCCATAATAACGTTTTGTCAAGAGTGAAAAATATTGACTAGGTAAAATAAAAGTAAAATTTAGAAAAAGGTTTATTGAAGAATACTATGGGTTTTGTTTTACACTATATATCAATGATGATTGATATATTTTTTTATTTCTGATAGAATATAGAAATGGTATATAAATGCTGTCAAAAAGGATCTGCTATTCAAAAGAATATCAAGGGTCTTAAAAAAGATTTTGAGGTCTTGAATGATGAAAATCGTTTGCGTATTTTATGCTTACTTAAAGAACGTAAAAGTCTTTGCGTTTGCGAAATTTATGAAGCCCTTAAATTGCCTCAAAACCTAGTTTCCTATCATTTAGGGAAACTTAAAGAGGCTGGATTTGTTGATTCAAACAAACAAGGCGTAAACGTTATATATTCTCAAGGACTTAAGCGAATCAAAAAATTCCAGTCTGGTGTAAATAATTTAATAAATAAATAAAATTATGAAAATTCAAGTTTTGGGTTCTGGTTGCCCGACATGTAAACAACTATTTGAAGAAACCAAAAAAGTAGTTAAAGATTTAAACATTGACGTGGAAGTGGAATATATTACTGATGTATCAAAAATGATTGAAATGGGAGTAATGTCCAGTCCAGTATTAGCTGTTGATGGTAAGCCAGTTTTGACTGGCGGGGGTAAAAGTAAAGAAGATATCAGAAAGGCTTTACAAAATAATTTTTCAAAAGATACTGACTCTACAGGCGGATGCGCTTGTGGCTGTAAATGTTAATATTAAAAAAATATGGATATTTTTGGGCCTATACAAAGTTTTGCCGACGTCGTTACTTATAATTGGCTAGGTATAACAAATCATTATTGGGGCGATGCGATTAATTTTTTTGTCTATGATGCGATAAAAATTGGTTTGCTTTTGATTGTGATAAATTATGTAATGGCGATTACTCGTTATTATTTGCCGGTGGAAAAAATTAGGAGTATTTTAACAAGTCGTAATTGGTATGGTATTGATTATCTTTTGGCCGCTTTACTTGGAGTAATAACTCCTTTTTGTTCCTGTTCTTCTATTCCTTTGTTCATAGGTTTTGTTAGCGCAGGAATTCCTTTGGGTGTAACTTTTGCGTTTCTTATCGCTTCGCCATTGGTAAATGAGGCCTCGCTTTTTATTTTTCCCTCAATTTTTGGACTGAAAATGACGCTGGCTTACAACAGTGTTGGTATCGCTATTGCTATCTTGGCAGGTATGTTCATCCAAAAGTTGAAAATGGATAAGAATGTAAATCCTGATTTTTTAAGATTTAAAACTCAAAAAGAAACATTGAAAGAAAATGGAGGACAATTAATTCCTTTGAAGAAAAGACTAAAAATTTGGTGGCATGATGGCATGCATATTTCAAAAAGTATATTTCCCTATGTTATAATTGGCGTTGGCTTGGGTGCCTTGATACACGGATTTGTGCCAAAAGATTTTGTGGAAACTTATTTGTCAATCAAGGATTGGTGGGCAGTGCCCGTGGCAGTGCTCTTGGGCCTGCCTCTTTACGCTAATTCAATCAGTGTAATTCCAGTGATTGAAGCTATGACTGGCAAAGGCATACCTCTTGGCACATCTCTGGCTTTTATGACGGCTACGGTAACACTGTCAATTCCAGGGCTTTTGATTCTTAAGAAAGCCATGAATTGGAAATTGTTAACAGCTTTTATTATTGTTACATCAATTGGGATTATGATTATTGGATACGTCTTTAATTTTTTTATTTTTTAAATTATGAAAAAAATATCATCAATATTTTTATTATTATTTTTTGTTATTATATTGACAGGCTGTAATAATAAAGTTTTAGATAAGCAAAGCGACAAGGAGGGAAAGAATACGATGGTCGCAAATAATCAAAACTTAAGTGATTATCCGATGTCTAGTGCAAAGCGGGTCAGCGACAAATTGGAAGTATATTATTTTCACCGCACCGCTCGTTGTTATTCTTGTAAAACCATCGGGCAATACGTCAAAGAAACAATAGAGCAAAAATACAATGAGCAAACCAGCAATGGCCTGATTGATTTTCGAGAAATAAATGTGGATTTAGCAGAAAACAAAGAAATAGCTAAAAAATTTCAAGCTTCTGGATCCTCATTGTTTATTAATCGTATTATTGATAATGAAGATAATATTGAGCAAGACATTGATGTTTGGAAATTAGTAAACAACGAAGCTCAGTTTAAAAATTATTTAGAAAATAAATTAAACTCTTATTTAGGTATATGAAAATATGGAATTAATTAATGGTTTAATTGATAGCTACAATATTCCGCTCTTAACCGCATTTCTTTTGGGTATTTTGACTTCAATTAGTCCTTGTCCTTTGGCGACAAACATAACCGCTATTGCCTATATTTCCAGAGAAATAAAAACAGTAAAAAATACTCTATTCAATGGATTGTTTTATACATTAGGCAGGGGTATTAGCTATACTTTGTTAGCCACGATTATTTATTTCGGCGTGTCTAGTTTTTCGATTTCTAGTATTTTTGAGGGTTGGGGCGATAAAGTACTTGGTCCAATTCTGATTATTATTAGTTTGGTAATGTTCGGAGTTATAAAAATTAACATAAGTTTAAAGAACGAATGGATTGAAGATTTAAAAAGATGGCTTTCTTGTAAGGGATATATAGGATCTTTACTCCTGGGGATTTTGTTTGCCATGGCATTTTGTCCCTATAGCGGAGTTTTATTTTTTGGCATTTTAATTCCCTTGGTTGTTAATTCAACTGAAAGTTTATTACTACCTCCGTTATTTGCTTTGGGAACAGGACTGCCGGTGATTGTATTTTCATTCCTTATCGCTTTTTCAATGCAAAAAGTCAGCAGAGCATTTCAAGTGGTGCAAAAAGTTGATAAAGTAATGAGATACCTAGTTGCTTCAATATTTATGATAGCCGGGTTGTATTATCTCTCTATTTTAGTTAAATTTTTAATGTAAATATTTTTATATTAATCCTCGCAAGCGAGATTTTTTATTTTTTAAAAAGATTGACAGAAGTTTTTTATTAAGATAAGATTTTTTTAATTATGTTTTTTAGAATATGAGGGAGGGTAAAATATAAATAGTAATCATAATAATAGTACAAACATAAATATCATAGGGCATGGAAATTTTTAACAAAAAGGAGGATCAATTATGAGTCATGAAGTTACGATCTTGTCAGCATATAATGGACGACTGCATGCCACAACCATTAAGAGGGCTGAATCACTAATCGGTATTGAGGTGGACGGTCAAGTGGTCTACTTTGATGAAACAGAAGCGGAAGATTATGGAGTGACTGTTGACGACGATACGAACCGTATAAAACTCCTAATAGGTGGTAATCTCTCTTAAGTCTCAAAACATGCTCAAAAAGAGCAAAAAAATCATCCTTGATCCATTGGGGATGATTTTTTCTTTTTTTAAAAAAGGTTTACAAATAGGGTAATAAATAGTAGAATATAGGCGCAAAATTAAAATATCATTTTAAGTTATTTGTTTATAATAAAAATTTATGATTATTACAACCGGGGAAAAAATTCCCAAAAAAGAGATTGTGCAAATTCTTGGTATCGCGCGCGGTAGCACAGTCCGTGCTCGTAATGTTGGTAGAGATATTATAGCTGGATTAAAAAATATAGTTGGCGGCGAGATTAGTGAATACACCAAATTGCAAGCTGAATCGAGAGAACAGGCCATGCAAAGAATGCAGGAGGATGCGGAAAAAATGGGGGCTGACGCCATAATATGTATGCGTTTGGAAACATCGGTTATTACTCAAGGCGCTTCTGAGATATTAGCGTACGGCACAGCCGTAAAACTTAATTAATATTAATTAAATATATGACAGACGATATTTTTTTATTAATATTTTTGATTGTTCTCATTGGTATTATTATATGTTTGATTATTCAGAGGAGAAAGGAAAAGAAAAAAGAAAATTTTGAAGACAGAGATAATTAGAATTAATTTTTAAAAATCTATATGACAAAAAGAGTTTTTATAATTCATGGCTGGGACGGCTGTCCAGAAGAATGTTGGTTTTTGTGGCTGAAAGGAGAATTAGAAAAACAGGGTATCAAAGCCGAAGTGCCTCAAATGCCAGAGGCGGAAGCGCCGAAAATGGATAAGTGGGTGCCTTTTTTGGAAAATCTTGTTGGTGTGCCAGACCAAGACACTTATTTTGTCGGTCATAGCATCGGTGTGCAAACAATCCTTAGGTATTTGGAAAAAATAAATACCCCAATTGGCGGAGTGCTGGCGGTGTCCGGATTCTATACCTTGAAAGAAAATGCCTTTGAAGACGAGGAAGATAAACAAACTGCCAAACCCTGGATAGAAACACCAATTGATAATGACAAGGCGAAAAAGAACGCCAATAAAATAACAGCCATTTTTTCTGACAATGACCCGTATCTTTCACTTGAAAATGTTGATTTCTTCAAAGAAAGATTAGGCGCTAAGACCATTACAGTACAAGGTAAAGGGCATGTGGGCGCAAATGATAATCTCAAACAATACCCGTTAATTTTAGAGGAGTTAATGGGGATTGTGAGGGAGTAGTTTTTTAATAAAATAATTAAAATATATATGAAAACTGACAAACATCAAATAGCATTAGATGGTAATAATATAGAAATTGAAGTTGCTCATCTCGACAAAAAAGATGGGGTAGAATTTAAAAAATTATTTGATTTATGGAAGAAATTAAATAATGGATTAGAAAAATACGGTAGGAAAGTAAATATTCCTGAAGTAATTTCGGAAGGAATGTTTTGTGTATTTACCGGTTCAGTTAGGTATATGAAAAAAATAAAAGGTAAAGGTAAGGTTTCTTTTGATACAATTAATCTAGAAAAATCAAGCAGAGAACAGATTAAAGCGACCAGTATAGAAACAGATTTAACTTCATTTGGTCCAAGAACAGAATGGGACGAATTATATTTTGTAGATTTTTTTAATGACGGGAAATTGGATGGAACATTCAATATTTATTTAATACCCAACAAATTGATATATGCAAATCAAGTTAATAGCAGTCAAACCATGCAAGATCAACAGGCTGAAAAGAGAAGGCCTCGTATGAGTATCAAGGAAATAATAAAAAATAATAAAATTAAGGCGATTGCTACTAATGTAAAAGTTTGGTAGTTAATTTAACGCCAATTTAATTTGTCTAGCAACTGCCTCAACAACAGGAATACTTACGGAATTACCAAATTGTTTATATAAAGCTGAATTTGATAAGTTTTTAGGTATTTTAAAATTTTTTGGAAAGCCTTGAATACTGGCGCACTCTCTTGGAGTAAGTTTTCTTATTCCTTTATTATCTTTAACTATCGGAACATTATGTCCCCCGGTACCCATATTTGCAGTAAGCGTCGGACAGACTCCTTTTTTATTTTCACGGACATATTTTCGACGCCATTGGTAAACCTTCCCTATTTTAGTAACATCATCTTTTAGTTTTTTATATAAGGGTTTTTCGTTGTAATAATAAATATCATTTACATTTTTTTCTAGAATATCGGTAATTTTTACTTTTAATTTTTTCTTTTCCGGAAACGAAAAATTTTCAAAATATTTTTCGTTTTTAAAACCTACTATATATATTCTTTCTCTGTTTTGAGGTACATTTCCATATTCCATTGTATTCAATACTTCTGATTTAATGTGATAGCCCAACATTTCTAGTGTTTCTATTATAATTTTAAAAGTTTTACCGCTATCGTGGTTTTTTAGATTTTTTACATTTTCAAGTAAAAAACCGGTTGGTCGTCTTGCTTCAATGATTTTTGCAACATCAAAAAATAAATTGCCCCTATCTTTTTTGTCGTTAAAGCCCTGTCTGTAACCGGCGATAGAAAATGCCTGACAAGGGAAGCCACCCAAGAGAAAGTCAAATTCTGGCAAATCATCAATGCCGATTTTTCTTATATCTTCAACAACTAGTTTTTCAGTTTTAAAATTAGCGTTATATGTAGCGCTACAAGATTCTTCAAAATCATTAGCAAAAACCGTTTTAAAACCTGCTTTTTCAAAGCCTAATCTGATGCCACCGACACCCGCAAATAGATCAATAGTTCTAAACTGTTGTTTTTTTTGGATTTCCTCTTTGAAATTTCTAATTATTTTTACAACTACGCCTCTTACCTCAACCTCTTTTCTATAAAAAGGTAACATAGATTGATTGGCTGGTTGTAGTCTAAATTGATTTTTTTCACGATACAATTTTTTTAAAGTAGCTTTATTGTCGTCGATGATTGCCACCACAGTTTGTCCGTTTTCTGCAACCGACTGTTTTTTAATTATTACAATATCGCCATCAAAAATTCCTTCATCTATCATACTGTTACCCTGAACTCTCAGTGCGTAATGTTCTCCGTAGTGGCTGATTTCGTTCTTGGCTACCTGTACAGTATCTTCAACTGTTTCAATTGCTTCAATTGGTTGGCCGGCAGCAATAGTGCCAACGACGTTAATTTCTACCATTGGATTATTATCAGAAATATCAATCGCTCTTGGTTGATTTTCTTCTTTATTTAAAAATCCAGCTTCTTGCAACTTCTTCACATGATGATGAGCGGTAGATACTGACGATAATTTTAAATATTTTTTGATTTCTTCAAGAGCGGGGGAATAGCCCTTTCTGTCTTTATAAGATTTAATGAAGGAAAGTGCTTCTTTTTGTCTTTTTGTAATCATGTGTATTTTCTAATTATTTTCTATTTTATAAATATTTATCTACAGGATAATATTATTATACCACAATCGAAAATAAATCGAAAATTTTATCACAATACATAATTAATATAAAATTGAAATATGATTGCGACTTGCGTTAAACTACTCTCAAAGAGACAGTATTATTCTAGTGGTGATTTTGAATATTATGTCAACTTAAATTCTATTCCAAAGCTTAATTATTTTGGTGGAACACTTCAGTCGGGG
>CAYXNZ010000010.1:0-18685 GCA_964467155.1 uncultured Gammaproteobacteria bacterium
AACAAATATAAATATAATTTTAACCCTAGTTATAGCAATCAGTATATATTTAGTTACCATGTATCTATTAAAAGGTATTACTAAAAATGATTTTCTACATCTAATAAATAAAACTGAATAAAAATGTTAAACCCAGTTTTAATAATTGACACTAGTAGAAAAAAGCATAAAGCTTTATTAAATATTTTTGATAAATTATCACAAAAAGATAATTTGTTTTATCTATTGTCAGATAATACTTATTTAATCAGTCAATTCCAAGAAAGAAAATGGCAAAAGAACACCTTGTCCTTAGGGAGAGTTATAAACTCGCGGATAAAACAAATAATTTTCTTGTGTTGTTACAGCTACTATTTACCAAAATTATTTTTCAAAATATTAAACCATAAATTAAATAAAAAAATAAAAGTTATTATTTGTCTTAATTTCAAAGAAAAAATATTAACTGGTTTAATTGCCAAAGTATTAAAAATAAAACTAGTCTGGATAGAAGAAGAAAATTTAGATAAAAATAAAATTATAAAACCTTTGTTGTGGCTTTACAAATTAAACTCTCAAAAAGCTAATATTATATTATTCTGTCAAAATCATAAACAAAATCTAATAAATATTGGGCTACAAGATAAACAAATATCACTGATTAATCCTGGCATAGAATCAAGTGTTTATCAAAATAATATTTTTAATGAAATAGTTTCTGCTGAGCAAAAATCATATCATAAAAAATACTTCACTCTTGGCACTATAATTGATTTAAATACTAATCATAATTTAGAAACTATTTTTCAAGCAGCCAAGATTAGTTTGACAGTAATTCCTAATTTACAATTAATAGTTATTGGTGATGGCATTGAAAGAAAAACTCTCCAATGGCTAACAAAAAAAATGGGTATCGATAATTTGGTTTGGTTTGTTGGTGAACAAGCGCAACTGAAAAAATGGTTGCTTAGTTTTGATATCTACATAGAAGGAAAAAAAACAATATATTTAGACAGTTTAATAAATGTTCTAGAAGCTATGTCTGCTCAATTGCCCGTTATTGGACCACGTAATACTGGACTAGAAGATATAGTTATTGAAAATAAAACTGGTACATTGATTGAAATGGATAATGAAGAAATGTTAGCCAGACAAATCATTAAAATACAACAAAATAAAAAATTAAAAACACAACTTGGTAAAAACGGTAATCAAAATATAAAAAATAATTTTTTATTAGAAAAAACTATAACTTTAATTAATACTATTATCAACCAATGAAATTAACAATTGAACAAAATGATTCTGGCAAAAGGCTAGACAATCTCTTAACTAGAGTAGCAAACAAATACTCACGTAATCAAATACAAAAATTCATTAAACAAGGTTTAGTCTTAGTTAATGGAAAGATTGTTGCACCTCATTGCTTTTTGAAAAATAATGATAAAATAATTTTTGAAGAAAAAAAAATTACCCAAAAAAAATCTATTGCCCAGTCGATATTGAAACCTTTAAAAAAATTTATTAAAAAAAATGATAATTTTTCAAATATAGAAATTATCGACGAAACTAAAGATTATTTGATCATTAATAAACCTACGGGATTAATTGTCCACGGAGCTGAACATATAAAAAAGGAAACTCTTACTGATTATTTAGTTTCAAAATATCCTAATATCAAAAAAGTTGGTGATGACCCAGCTCGCCCAGGGATTGTTCATCGATTAGATAAAGAGGCTAGTGGCTTGATGATTATAGCAAAAAATCAAACAAGTTTTATTTTCTTTAAAAATATCTTTAAAAAAAGATTGATTAAAAAAAATTATACAGCATTAGTCCACGGAAAAATAATCGCCGAAGAAGATAAAATAAATTTCCCAATCAAACGTTCGTCAAGCGGTTTTAAAATGGCTGCCCTGCCGTTAACGAACAAGAAAGAACAGACGACTATCGGTCGAGAAGCACTAACCGAATTCACTATTGCTAAAAGATTTGTTAATTACACTTTATTAAAATTAAATATTAAAACGGGCAGGACACATCAAATTAGAGTTCATTTATCTGCCTATGGACATCCAGTTGTTGGCGATGATCTCTATAGTACAAAAAAAACAAAAGAACAAAATAAAAAATTGAATTTAAAAAGAATTTTTTTGGTAGCTAGTAGTTTGTCTTTTACTGACGTTGATGGCCAACAAAAGAAATATTCCGTTAGTTTACCCGAAGAACTTGAACAATTATTAAAAATAGTAAAATAAACACATGATTATCTCCATTAGCGGTACTCCCGGCTCTGGTAAATCAACTGTTGCCGAAAAGCTAGCTAAAAAATTGGGCTGGCCAAATTATTATATGGGCGAATTAAGAAGGTTACAAGCCAAATCTAGTGGTAAAACATTAGCGGAACACAATAAATCAACCGAAACCAATTCTAAGACAGATATGGATATTGATAAATATCAAAAACAATTAGGACAAGAACAAGATAGTTTTATCATCCAAGGACGAACTTCATGGTTTTTCATTCCTCATTCGCTAAAAATATTCATAGATGTTGACAAAAAAATCGGAGCCCAGAGAGTTTTTAATCAAATGCATGCTAAAAACAGAAAAAATGAAGATAAGGAATTAAAAACAATAAAAGACGTTGAAAAAAGTCAGAAAGAAAGGATAACTAGCGACAAGAAACGCTATAAAAAATATTACGGAATAACTAATGCTTTTGATAAAAGGCACTATAACTACATTGTAAATACAACCAACTTAGACAGAGAACAAGTTTTTAATAATGTTTATAATTTTGTAAAAAAGAAATCACGAGATAAGTAAACATATGAAAATAAAAATATTAATAAAAGGTTACGTTAGAGAAAAAAATGATTACGAGTTAGCTTCGTCAACCGTTACTTTTATTCGTGAAAATAATATTAATATTTTAGTTGATACCGGCATGAATCGAAAATTGTTATTAAACGCTTTAAAAAAGGAAAAGTTATCGCCAAAGGACATAAACTATGTCGTCCTAACGCATACTCATCTTGATCATTGTCTCTTAGTTGGTCTATTTGTAAATGCGGCTATTTTAGACGATAGTAATATCTATTTTTTTAATGGTAAAAATACTGAACACCAAGGTATTATACCTAAAACAAATATTAAAATAATTCCAACGCCAGGTCATGATGATTCTCATTGTTCAGTCGAAATAAATTCAAATAAATTTGGTAAAATTGTTATTGCCTCGGATGTTTTTTGGTGGCCTGATAATAAAAAACAAAAAACCGATAAAAATAGTTTACTAAAATTATCAGACCCCTACGCAAATGATAAAAAAACATTAAAAAAAAGTCGAGAAAAAATTTTAAAAATTGCTGATTACATAATTCCTGGTCATGGTAAACCCTTTAAATTAGAAAAATAATTTTTACAATAAACAAAAAAGAATTCCTTAAAATAGGAATTCTTTTTTATATAATTTTTTTCTAATCAATTTATACTTTGATTACTACTGGTAAAACCATTGGTCGTCTTTTTGTTTTCGTAAATAAAAACTGTCCAATGTCATTTCTAATTTTATTTTTTATGTAATCATCGTCAGCTGGTGTTCGTTTATCATGATCTTTAACAATCTTTTTAACTCTCATTCTGGTGTTTTGAATCAATTCTCTATTTTCTTTCATATAAACGAAACCTCTGGAAATAATATCTGGATTACCAATCGGATCGCCAGTTTTTGTGTCAATCGTTGCAATAATTACAATCATACCATCCTCTGACATAACACGCCTATCACGTAATACAATATTTGACACATCACCAACGCCAAGACCATCTACCATGACATAATCAGTAATTACTTTTTCTTTAGTTAACTGACCCATTGCTTCTCCCTTGTCTGTTTTACTAAATTCAACTACTTGGCCATTGTCAGCAACAAAAATATTATTTTTAGGAATACCAACTTGTTCAGCTAAATCAGCGTGAGCTTGCAGGAGATAATGATTAGCTTCAATCGGCATCATGTATTTTGGCTTAATTAAACGCATCATTAGCTTTAGATCTTCTTGCTTGGCATGACCACCAGCATGGATATCCATCATCTCATAATGAATTACCTTTGCTCCTTGTCTAACTATCATATCTTTTAAACTTTGGATAGTTCGTTCATTGCCTGGGATAACAGAAGATGAAAAAATAACAGTATCACCTTTTTTTAAACTAATAGTTCGATGTTCACCATTCACTACTCTCATTAAAAAAGCATTACTCTCTCCTTGTGCACCAGTACCAATAACAATTACTTTGTCATCAGCTAAACGTCTCATTTCATTATCGTTAACTAAAATTTTTGGATTAAACTTTAAATAACCAATTTGATGAGAAATCTCAACATTGTCATTCATACTTCGTCCCTGTAAGTATATTCTTCGACCATGTTTTTCTGCTAAATCAAACAATTTTTGAATACGACTTAATTGTGAAGCAAAAGTACCAATAATAATTCGTCCGTCTATTTTTTCAAATAGCTTATCCATTTCGTCACCAATTGAAGATTCCGAAACCTGATAACCAACATGAGTAGCATCCGTTGAATCAGACATTAATAACATAACACCTTCTCCACCGATTTGTGCAATACGATTAAGATCAGCTGGTTTATCGTTGACTGGAGAATAATCTATTTTAAAATCTCCAGTATGAACTATCTTACCAACAGGAGTATTGATAATAACAGCAAAACAATCTGGTATTGAATGATTAACTCTTAATAATTCAATTTTAAAATTCTTGCCTAATTGTAATACTGATGATTCATCAACTTCTTTGATTCCTAATTTTGGACATCCCCTGAATTGTTCTGATCTTTTTCTGACAATACCAGCTGTTAATTTACCCATAAACATTGGTGGATTACCTAAATCTGCCATTAAATGGGGGATAGCACCAATATGGTCAAAATGACCGTGTGTAATTATAACACCCTTTATCCAGTCCTTCTTATCTCTTAAATAAGATATATTAGGAATAATATAATCAATACCAGGCATATCTTCCTCTGGAAATTGTAGCCCCATATCAATGATGATTATTTCTTTGTTATATTCAATTAAAGTCATATTTCGACCGACTTCTTCCAGCCCGCCTAATACTATAACCTTTAATTTATCAACCACTGTAGTCGTCTGTGTTTTAACTGGACGAGCAACATAGCGTTTGGTTGAAAAAGTTTTTTTGTGTTTAACAACATCTGCAGTTTTAGCTTTATTCGTAGTTGTTGCTTTTGGTTTATACTTTGTTATCATATTTGTAAGTTAAAATCATAAAATAATTTAAAAAATATTTTATGTTATAATATTTAATTTTTGAGTTAATTCTGTGCCGATGGTGGGAGTTCCCGCCTGCCAACGCCTGTGGCGTAAGCTACTGGCGGGCAGGGAACCCTCACCTCCCAAAGGAGACTAGTACTCTTGCCTCGCAACTTTTTTAGAATTCTATATTTTATAGTGCCGATGGTGGGAGTTCCCGCCTGCCAACGCCTGTGGCGTAAGCTACTGGCGGGCAGGGAACCCTCACCTCCCAAAGGAGACTAGTACTCTTGCCTCGCAACTTTTTTAGAATTCTATATTTTATAGTGCCGATGGTGGGAGTTGAACCCACATGAGCTTGCACTCACAGCGACCTGAACGCTGCGTGTCTACCAATTTCACCACATCGGCATAAAAATTGGCTTTAAAAAAATCTGAAAAAATATTAAGACGAAACTATCCAAGTCTCATCTACAGAACATATAAATGGAGTTTATTCCGATTTATCGGGACCATTTTGGCAATCTATTTTTTGAGTCCAAGTTAATTAAAATTTTACCAAACTAATTTTTTACCTGTTTCAATATACCAATCAATTATGTCAGAAAAACGATCACGAGGTAATGAAATACTTGTTATGTCAAAACCCTTTATTTGTTTGCTCTGAGCGTAAGTATAAACTGGATTGTAAATAAAAATTGCTGGTAAGTCCCTAGCTATAGCTTCTTGAAATTTTTTATATTTTTCTTTTCTTATTTCAATGTCTCCAGTCAAACGAGCGTCTTCTAGGAGTTGGTCAACTTCTTTATTGGCATAATTAGAAATATTTAATCCTCCTTGCTCTGACTGAGAAGAATGCCAAAAGGCATAAGGGTCAGGATCAAGTCCAACAATTTCTCCATATAATAAAATAGAATATTTTCTCTGTCTAATTACTTCCTTTTGTATTTTACCAGCTGGAATTAAATTCATCTGTACTTTAATATTAATGTCTTCCCAAGCTTCAGCTATTTTTTCCGCTAATTTAATATACTCAGATGTTTCTACTGTAGTTAATTCGATTACTAAATATTGATTATCCTTCATGCGCCACTTGCCAACACCCATAGCTATTTTATTTTCTGCTACTAATTTTACTTTTTCATCTTCTGAATTAAAATCTTCTTCCGCTTTTAATATTTCATCATCACTTATCTCAACTATTTTCCATCCCTCTTCATCAAGCAATTTACCAGCTGTTTCCAATTCATAATTATATTTTTTTATATCAGCTGAATAAGCAAAACTATCTGGCAAAATTGGTCCATCGATTACATTGCCATCCTCACCCATTAATTCATTTACGATTTTTATTTTATCTAAAGAATAACTCAAGGCCTGTCTTATACTTAATTCTTTTATCACGCCATCGCTCTTAAGATTAAAAAATATCGCCGTCAATTGTGGTAAATTTAATTTATGTAAATTTAAAGAATCTTGAGCTGCTATTTCTTTTTTATACTCATCAGGTAAATAACTAGTACCATCAATCAAATTGCTATTTAAAGCATCAATCATTTCAATATAATTAACAAACGATTTAAATGTTAATTCTTTAATATTTGCTTGACCACCAAAATAATTTTCAAAACTAATTAAATTATAAGCTTTTAAATTACCTGCCTTATCCTTGACTAAAGATTTAAACTTGTATGGTCCTGAACCAATTGGTTTTAAATTCAATTCAGCCAAGCTAGCCGCAGTTGGCATAATATGTTGCCACAATTCGCTTGGTAAAATACCGAAAGTTAATAAATCTAGGAAGGCCGCGTATGGCTCGGTTAAAATAAATTTTATAGTATTATCATCTACTCGCTCAATTTCCACGCCAGTAAAGCTAGACCTTAAAGGCGATTTATATTGAGTATCTTTTATAGCATTAAAAGTAAATAAAATATCATCTACTGTTAAAATAGAATTATTATGAAACTTCACGCTGTCTTTAATTTTTATAATATAGCTCTTGTTGTCTGGGCTAATTTCATATTGACTCACTAAATCTTTTATCAATTGGCCATTATTATCTCTCTTGAATAATGATGAATAGATTAAGCTTGTTAAATCATTATCGATATCACTGACATTTGCATAAAGAGGATTGATATACTTGGGTGTACCGACTACACCTTCCGTATATTCTCCGCCTGCAATAGGCACTGTTTCTAAATGATTAGCATAAAATCTTGTGCCTAGAAAAATAAAACTAGTAAAAATCACTATTAAGCATAAATAAACAATTGAAAGCTCCCTCTTTGTGTAATATTTTTTAATATGCTTTAATTGTCGTAAATTTGGTACTCTTTTTTTCGATAAAGCAAAAACTAATTTTTTATCAAGTTCTAGCTGATATTGTTGATTTTTTAAAGATTCATTTTTGTTTAATTTTGAAAGCCAACCTTTAAAATACCAGAAAAAATTTAACCAAATTTCTCTGACTTTATTAAACAAAGAATTTTTTTTATTACTTGATGAGTCCACTCTTAAAAATAATTAAAAGTTATACGTCTAAAAATTAAACTTGGCCAGTATAATTTATAATACCAACAAGTGAAGTAAGAAAAAATAATATACTAAGTATTATTGTAGCAATAAATAACTTTTTTTCCAAACCGCGTTTAGTCTTGTAAACATTACTAGCACCACCAAAGATACCTGACAAACCAGTACCACGTGATTGCAATAATATAACAGCTATAAGCATGACTGCAATAGTCATTTGAATTATTTGCAAAGCTTTTATACTCATATTATTTTATTCCTTCAATGATTTTAACCAAAATCTTTTTATTATTTTCTGCTAAATCGGCCAATATCTTTCTGTCAATTTCAATTTTGTTTATTTTTAAAGCATTGATAAATTTTGAATAAGAAAATCCGTGTTCGCGAACAAAAGCACCAATTTTGATATGCCACAAAGCTCGTGTAACTCGCTTTTTCTTTTTGCGATCAACATAAGCATGGACACCCGCTTTAGTTACGGCTGTTTTGGCTAATCGGATAAGTTTCTTTCTACCCCATTTATAACCTTTTGTCTGCTTTAATAACTTTTTTCTTTTCTTAACGTGAGTTGTGCCTCGTTTTACTCTCGACATATACTAATAAATTTATTTTTGAATTAATTGTCTTATAGTCTTTACACCAGTTTTATGAGCATTAACATCGCGTCTTTTACGTCTAGTAACATTACCTGACTCTCGAGCATTAAAATGATTCTGCCCAGCTTGACGATGTATAACTTTGCCACTTTTTGTTACTTTAAATCTTTTAGCAGTGGCTTTATGAGTTTTTATCTTTGGCATATTATAATTAACTAATAATAACAAAAAACAGGCAAATACGCCTGATTTCCGTATTTTAGATTATTGCTTGTTAACGAGTACTATATTAAACCTTCCGCCCTGTTTTGTCAAGGCCTGTTCGATTTCAATATTTAGAGATTCGTCTTCTTTAATAATATTAACAAATTTATTAACAACCTCAGCTGCTCGTTCTGGATGACCTTTTTCACGTCCTTTTAAAATAATTTCTATCTTCAATTTACTACCTTTAGCTAAAAACTTTCTGGCTTGATCAATCCTAAAGTCAAAATCATGTTGACTGATACGTACTGATAACCGAATACCTTTTAATTCTGCTTTTTTCTGTTTTGATTTTTGCTTTTGAGCTTCTTTATCTTTCTTATATTTAAATTGCCCAAAATCCATTATTTTAGCTACAGGAGGATTGCCCTTTGGATTAACCTCTACTAAGTCTGCTTCAACTTCTTGCGCCATAGTTATCGCTTTCTCAGTTGATACCACGCCGACATTATTGCCGTCTTCGTCAATTAAAAAGACCTCGGGAACCTTAATCTGGCTATTGACCCGAAATTTTTTTTCGTTATCATTTGGTTTTGGTCTTCGATATACTCTACGCATATATTTATGAGCGGGTAACGGAAACCCTCCTCCGCTAAAGCTTCGGCGGGCGAGACTCAGGTTAATTTACAAAAAAATTAACAACAGTCACCTCAGTATTAATAAAACTATGAGCTCCGAAGTAGAAGTTAGTCAAACCTATTTCTACTTAAATAAATTGTTGTGTGAAATAAAAAATGTTATTTCTATTCAATAACATTACCTATTGTTATATTATATGTAAAATTAGCTTTTAGTCAAGAAACCCTTTTTATGATTGACAAATTACATAATGTAAATATTCAACAGTTTTATTTGCTTTATAATTTCTATTTTCTGTTTTATCCGCCTTAAACCTGCTGTATTCTTGAGTAAAGAATCCATATTTGCCTCGTAAGCTCATTACTTCTTTTACATCCTCGGGCTTCATTAAACCCTCGTTATTATAACTAAGAAAAATATATTTAACTTTTGCTTTTAGAATTAAATCTTTAAATGCCTTTTTAACTTCTATTCGTGAGCAGTAAAAAGATTTTTGGTTTTTATAGTCTCTTAAACCAGTTTTTCCATGAATTTCAGGATTATCAGATTTAGCTATTGTTTCAAGTATGTGATAATTAGTTGCATATTGCCTGTGATTATAGGGTGGGTCGAGATACAAAATGTCTCCTTTAATATCTTTAACAACTTTGTTAATATCCTCGTTATAAACTTGGTGGTCTTGATCATTTATTACCAGCTCAGCTGGTTTCAGAATAAGGCTATTTAAAGCCGACTTTTTTAATTTCTTTAGAAACGCCCCGTAGACAGAAGCTGTGTTTGCATATTTATCTATTGATTCCAAAAGGCTTGTTAATAAAAAATAATATTCATTATCATTAATCAACTTTTTATTTTTCCAATCTTCAATTTTTTTTCTAATTGCATCACACCTCATTCCGTTTTCATCAGAAAAATATAGTCTTTCAATTTTTTTGTTTTTTGTTCCGCCCAAACAATAATTATTATAAATGAAACCTTTAATACCATCTAAGTTATTTAAATAATCACAGATAAAATTTTTCCTATCATTTAATTTAATATTTTTTAAAGAAAATATTTCATTAGATAATTTAGAAAACCTTAAAGTTTTATGATTGCCTATGTAATGTCTATTCAGAACATAACTATAGTACTGAATATCATTAGCTATAACCTTAAATCCTTTCTTTTTAAAATGTAATCCTACCGCCCCTGTTCCTGCAAATAAATCACAAAAAACATTATTATCCCTTTTGTTGACAATTTTATTTATAGATTGTTCTAAAAAATCCAATAAAGACAATTTTGACCCTATATAATTCATACTTTATCTATTTTTTTATTTATATCATTTTCAATCTCTAGCTTTGAAAAAAAATGTCCTATACTAAGAATTGTTTCTTTTTTATCATATTCATTAAATATTGCTAGCAATAGTTTGGTGGCTTTCTTATAATTTTTTTTAATCTCTGCTATTTTGTTATTCTCAATATTTTTAATTATTTCGGAGTTATTAATTTTATTTTTAATATTAAAATAAACAATCCTTGCTATATGAAAATAGGCAAAATAGTTTATTTCATCTTCCTTTGTCTTCCTTTCGTTTTTATTCCCCTCATTTAAGCAAAAATTACACAACAAGGTACTACATAATATTTCATCAATTTTTCTTTTTGCAAAAATTTTTGAATAGATTGGTTCGCCAAAAATTTTATCTTCTTGTTTTTTCTTAGCCAAACTGGGTTGTCCAATTAAGACTGACAATACTGATTGGGCTACAAAAAAATTATTAAATACTTTTTTAATATTTTTATTTATAGGTTTTTTTTCGCCTCTTTGTCTTTCATAAAAATATAATTTTCGTGAAAATTCACTTTGTATAGCTAGTTGTTCTGGGTTATTTGAAACTAAATCCCTGGATTTAACTACTAACTGGCTATTTGTTGCTTTCGCAACCTTAATTACTATATTATTGTTATTTGTTTCATATATTTTTAATAAAACTTTTACACCATTTTTAAGAATATTTTTTTTAAAAGATTTATTTAACACAATAGATGTTTGTTGACCATTTATTATTTGTGGATTTGTCATCTTTAGTATTTTTTTATCTGGGTCAGGAATACATTTCTCACAAATGATTGTTAAACCATTATTTAAAAACCAAAATAAATTAGCATCATCTTGTGAAGAGCAAGAATTCAATATTTCTTTGTTATATTTTCTAAAACTCATCCATCCTCTAACATTTTTTTCAAAAAGAGCATCCTCATACTTTTCAACTAGTTTAGCTATATGAAGTCCTTTTACTGTTGCTAAACGACCTTTTATTTCCTCTGTTTCTACCTCGTAAGATAAAGTTTTATCACCGTAATAAGGTAATTCAATAATTTGATTTTTTAAGCTTTGTGCTCTTTTTATTTCAAGAGAATATAAATTTTCAGCATTTAATAATTCTAAAGACAGTTTTGCATTGGGATAAATGCTTTTAAAATATGAATTAAAATAATTAGTTATATCATTAATTTTTGTTGAAACTTTTTTATTAATTTTTTTATTACCATTAAAAACACAATAAAAAACATTTACTTCTTGGATCGCCTCTTTATCTTCTCTTATATCCTCTATTTTATTTAATAAATTTTTATTATTTATCCGGCTATAACTTGTTTTATTTTTTTCAAACAGGTATTGTAATCCCTCCTCAATATCTCTAAGATCTTTCTCCGCAAAATCATTTGATTGAGTTGATTTGCAATTTAAAATATTTATAAACTTCCCTTGCTCGCTAGATATAATCAATACTGAATCAATGCCCTTATCATCACCCCCTTCTGTTATGTCTTCTTTTTGAGCATCACAATCGCAAATAATTGACGTTGCTAAATTAACAAAAGCAAAACCTCTTTGTAAGTCTTTACTTTTGATATGACTGTATTGATTTTTAATTAAATCTTCAATTTTTGAATTTATTGCAGATTTTTGGGGAGAATTACTCATCTTATTTCAATTTATTTTTCGCCTTCTTTTTTTATAATGTCCAAAGGGTTTACATTCAAAAAATTAGCAAGTTCCTGAACATTGCTCTTAATAGGTGTAAATCTATTTGACAATATATTTGATAACTGATTTTTAGACATCCCTAACATTTTAGACAGTTCTGTAAAATTGTCTATTTTCTTTTTAGCCATGATTTCTTTAATTTTATATTTATCTATTACCAGCATATCATATATTAAATTATAATACAAGTATTTTATTAACAAAGTTAATATTATTTTTTAACTACTTTATTTAATTCTTCTCTCCAATTATAGGGATTATTCCAAAAACAACCCTCGCATCCCTTTTTATCGTGTTTATCTATTTTTTTATCCCAATTTTTACCGCCTTTAAACCAATAATAAATACCTGGGAAATTTCCTCTTTTGCCAGTTTTAAAACATTTTTCGCAATATCTTGATTTTAGAAGATTATTGCTTCTGGTTAAAAGTATAAATTTTTCTTTTATTTTTCTTTCCAACATATCCGTGTTGTTTTCTTCTTCATCCTTGTCCCAACGAACTTGGGGAAATTTGTGATCAACTTCTAATTCCCTCGGTGGCATTTTTCTTAAAAATAAAGCTTCTTCAAATTCTAGAACTTCTTTTATTTTTTTAGCCAACTTCTGGGACAATCCCGATCTTACCTTGGTTTCCTCGGAAAGCTTTAAAGATTTTAGCTTTCTGTGAACGGTTTTATTTTTACACTTTTCACAAAAGATAGTTTTATAAAAATTACCTTTCTCGTCGGTGTCTAGCTGTATGCCTTGCTGTCGCCAAACCTGCCAAGTCTTCGCTTGTCCAGACTTAAGCTCGCACTTCGTGCAATGCCACTTTAAATCACTCATCACTTCAAAATCGTTGTGAGAAGTATTTCCTTGTTTAAATGGATTGTTAGTCATGTTTAAAAATTAAAATATATTCATGTTTAAAAATATAATAGTCGCTTGATAAAGCTCTGTATCGCCAAATACCCTCTTTATTCTGCTTTGCTCGATTGCCAGCCATATTTTTTATAATAACGCTTTTCAAAGTTAAGCCTAACTTTTGAGCTTCATTCATGCAGTAAAATCCAAGAGGTATCCATTTACCAGCAGAATATTTATCGCCTATCACAATAGCTAAATATCTTTTTTTATCTAAAACTGTTAAAGTGTTTTTTAAAACAAAGGAAAACTTATTTAAAAAATCATGTAAATTTTTAGCATTAGACAAATCGTTTTTCAGCGGACTAAATTTTATTATATCCGCATAAGGAGGGTGCAAAATTGCCAACTGAACATTTTTTTCCTTGTTTTGCTTCAAAATATCTTTAACTTTGCCTATTGTTTCTTGGCTTAAACTATCGCCAACGATTGAAGTAGAAAAATTATTTTTTGACTCAACATTTTTATTTACATAATTTACCAGCTTTTTTTGAATATCTATACCAATAAAGTTTCTGCCCAAGCTTTCTGCCTCATAGGCGGTTGTTCCACTTCCAACAAACGGATCAAAAACAACATCGTTTTTCTTCGAGTAGCGAAGAATTAATTGATGAGGAATTTGAGGAACAAAATTGCCGTGATAAAATCCATTGTGTTTACCTGTTTTATCTCTTTCAGTTATTAACCAAAGACTGTCAGTCCATATTTCTGATTCTTTCCAATTATCTAATTTTAAATCATTAAATATAGGCATATTTTGTATGCTTATATGGTATCATATTTTTTTGTCTTTATCCAACAGAATTTTTAACTTATTTTTCGTGAAAATTTTTTAAAAATGATATAATCAAGATATGACAAACATCGAAAAACTACAAAAGAAGCTTGAACAGAAATATAAGACTATTTCCAGTATTCCCAAAGATAAAATAGCCTTTGATTTTTTCGTGACGATAAGCGATTATGTCCGAACGATTGATAAAAATGATTATTTAAGAAAACTTCTATATAGTTCAAAAGTTTTTAATTTCTCCAACCCGCATAATTTAATTATAAAACGAGGGCGATCTGTTTCAGATTTAAACCAAGTATTTAAAAATAAAAAGGTTCCAAATATTTTAATATCATATTTCAATCTTTACGCCGTCTATGTTGGTATTCAAGATTTGGACTACGGGATTAAGAGAGACGATTTTACTGAAAATCGTTTAAGAGTAGTTAAGCATTTGGAAAATATTAGAGATAGAGAAAAAATAATCGGTATAGGCTATTTTTGGCTCAATAAAAAGAAATACCATGAATGGTTAAGAGCTATTCATAGACACATTTTAGATTTGATTGATAAAGACAACAAAATTAAAGAGTTAAAGTCGGAAACAAAGCCAGTAAAAAGCGATGTTAGTTATCGGTGCGACATAGATAATCAATTAGCTTGGTTTGTTTTTAATAATAAAGAAGTGGAATTCAAGGGTAAGCGAGCCATAGTATTTAATTTTTTCTACACTCTAAAAAAAATTGCCGACGATGAATATAAAACATATCACGACTTCAATAAATATCTTTTGGATAAAACCATTAATACCAAAATAAATTCAATCGCTTTTCGTCAAGGTATAAATAATATAAATAAAAGAGTTAGAAACGAATTGAATGAGATTAAAAGCGTAATTGAGCTGAAAGATAAAAATAATCCTAAAGAAATTAATCGCTATAAATGGAAAGTTAAAATTTAGAAGAGCATAAAACTTCACATAGGTGTTTATAACACATCTCAAAAGCAGTCCAAACGGGCTGTTTTTTATTTTTCGAAATTCATAGAAACTCCATAGAAAAACCAATTTTTTCGCTTGTCATTTTAAGATACGATTTAGTAATGATAAGCAAAGAATCCCTAGAACAATTCAAAAAGCTTTATTTCAAAAATTATGGGATAAAGCTAAACGACAAGGAAGCACTGCAAAGAGCTTTGCGGATTTTAAATTTAATAAAAATTGTTAGAGGTCAAAATCAGTTTTGACTAGCCCTGTCCTATCTAGTCAAAACTGATTTATTTAATTTTTTTTATCACTCGTTATATTAAGTATTTTTCTTAATTGAATTGATAAACTTTTTTCTTTTTGCCCCGCTCCTGCGGGGCAAAAAGAAAAGTTACAATCTATAAGAGATACATATAATCTGACAAAAAATATGTTTATAGCAGACTACAATAATAAGAAAATTCAAGAACAGAATTATTATAGTAATTTAAGACTGGTTATTTCTGGGACTTGTTTTGAATTTTACGAATTCTCTGAAGCCATTCTTTATGGACCGAGAAGAAGGAAAATCAAAACAGAAGAGCAAAAGAAATTTGATTCTTGTATGTTCAATACAATGACCGAAGAAGAAAAACTTTTGAGCTCAGCTAAAAGAGCCAAAAGAAACATTCGCCGATTAATTAAGACTAATGCGTTTAAATGGTGTAATAACAAGGATAAGCCGTATATGCCGATTATTCTCACTTTAACCTTTGCCGATGAAATAAAAAATATTGAAGAAGCTAACAATATATTTTCTAACTTTATTCAAAGATTAAATTATAGCGTTAATTTGGTAGAACGAGGTTATAATAAAAAAGGAGCGAAGAAAAATCTATTAAAATATTCTGCGGTAATAGAATTTCAAGATATGAACAGGGGCGGTGTAGTTCATTATCATATTATTTTCTATAATCTCCCTAAAATGACAAAAATTTATGATAGATTGACCAAGATATGGGGCAAAGGTTATTTTTGGGTTGGCACTAAAAAGAAAAATAGAAAAAAAGGATTTTCTTGTGTTAACAGTAGTAAAAAATTAGAGAAAATAGTTAAATATTTTACTAAATACATTAGCAAGAGTTTTGAGGATAAGAGATTGAAAAACAAAAAGAAATATTTTAATAGCCGAGAGCTGATAAAACCGACAGAGATTGAAGTTGAGCAGTTAGTAGATATGATAAAAAAAGAAATGCCCGAAAAAGCTTTTGTTTATGGAGCTGATGATTTGAAATATAAATATAAATTAAGGGAAAGATCTTTTAACTATCAAAAATTTGATTTAGCCGATTTTCCCGAAGAATTGAAAGAAGCTTTGCAGTTAGCAAGCATGTATTGAATTCTAGTTATTTTATGGTAAGATATAAATGTTGATACGAAATATATAAATACCCGAGGGTTTTTCTTTTATAGTCGCTCGAAATGGGCAGTTCTGACGATTATTTGACCTTTGGGTTAGATATTTCGTATCAACACAGGACTGTCCTTTTTGATTTATAATAAATTAAATATATGAATAACAAAACTACAACTAAATATTTTCTCTATGCTCGTAAATCAACCGATGAAGAAGATAGACAAATAACATCTATTGATGATCAGATTAGAGAAATGAAGAAATTAGCTAGTGATAAAGGTTTAAAAATTATTAAGATTCTTGAAGAATCTAAAAGTGCCAAGAATGTTGGTCGTCCTGTTTTTAATGAAATGCTTGAGAGAATAAACAAAGGAGAAGCTAAAGGCATAATCTGCTGGAAAGCCGACAGACTGGCTCGCAATATGGTTGACGGCGGGAATATTATTAATATGCTCCAAAACGGAGTCATAGAGCATGTCCAAGCCTTTGACGGCGAATACAAGCCCGAAGATAATGTTATTGTCTTGTCTGTGGCTTTTAGTTCTTCCACCCAATACAGTAAAGATTTATCTGTAAATGTTAAGCGTGGCATGATAGCTAAAGCTGAGAGAGGTTGGTTGCCTAATAAAGCACCTTTGGGCTATTCAAATGTTTTGGATAAAAAAGGAAACGAAAAAACAATAATCGTCCCCGATGATAATTTTAAATTAGTGAGAAAATTATTTGATTTAGTTTTAAATAAAAACGCCACTTTGGGACAGTTGGAAACCAAAGCAAGAAAAATCGGACTAACTACCAAGCAAGGCGGTAAGCTTCATATTTCTACAATTCATAGAATACTGACTAATTCATTTTATTATGGAAAATATGAGTGGCCAGAAAAAAGCGGAAATTGGCACAAAGGAAATCATAAGGCAATGCTGACAGTTGCCGAATTTGAAACAGTTCAAGAAAGGCTAACAAGAAAAACCAAAGCAAGATTTAAAAAACACGATATAAATTATAGAGGGCTAATGACTTGTAAATGTTGCGGTGGGGCAATTACTGCCTCCAAAATAACCAAGAAACAAAAAAATGGAAATATTCATGAATATATTTATTATCATTGCGGTAAAAAAGTTGATAAAACTTGCCCTCAAAGAAGTTATCCGATGAGAGAAAAAGATTTTGAAAAACAAATTATTACTATTTTAAAAAAAATAGAGATCCCGCAGGATATTTATAATTGGGCGATGAGTGAATTAAAACAGGAAAACGATTTTGAACAAGAGACTAGAGAAAAAATGATTGAAGCCCACAGAAAAAACTATGACAAAGCAGTTAATAAAATTCATGGACTTATTGACATGAGAGCAGACGACGAAATAAACAAAGAAGAATATGCCCAAAAAAGAAAAGAAGCCGAACGGAAAAAAGACTTTGCCGAGGAAAAAATAAAAGAAGTAGAAAATAGCAATAAACTATTTATTGAGAAAGCTGAGGAGCTTTTTAGTTTTGCTCGAGACGCCAAAGAAGATTTCAAAAACGGCAGTCCGAAGAAGAGAAAAGAGATAATTTTAAACTTAGGGTCAAACCTCCAAGTGTGCGATAAAAAACTAATGATTTCACTGGATTTAGGCGTGAAGCCTTTTAAAATGTATGCCCAAGGAGCAAGAGAAGAAATTAAAAGAGTCAAACCTCTTGATATTGGCTTAGACAAAAGAAAAAAAGCCCCTCTAGGGACTGCTTTTCCTGTTATGAGCGGGTAACGGGAATCGGACCCGTATCTCTACCTTGGCAAGGTAATATAATAACCATTATACGATACCCGCGCATCCAATTATCAATTAAGAATTAAGAATTTTCTTTGCTTGTTGTAATTATTTTACTTATAATTTTACATAATTCTTCACAGTCACACAAAATACTCTCGGCATCTTTATGAATAATATATCCGCTATCTCTTAATAATTTTATCCAATAAAACGTTTCTTTGGCTTCTTTGTATGCTATCGAAAATTTTGATATAAAGTCTTTTTTTGATTGTGCTCCAATCGCCTCTTCAATATTTGCTCCGATTGATGTACCACTTCTTAAAACTTGTTTTGATAATATATATTCCTTTTTAGTTTCTACTAAAAATTTGTATAACTTCACTATTCTTAAAGCAAAATTGTATGACTTTAATTTAACAATATTATCACCTCCCTGCATTCGTAATTCTTAATTCTAAATTCTTAATTCTAAATTGAAAAAATGTGCCGCGGGAGGGAATCGAACCCTCACTCCGTTTAAAAGGAATTGGATTTTAAGTCCAACGCGTCTACCAGTTCCGCCACCGCGGC
>CAYXNZ010000010.1:18785-35338 GCA_964467155.1 uncultured Gammaproteobacteria bacterium
GTGGAGATGGTGGGAGTTGAACCCACGTCTAATAAAAACCCAAAAACACTTTTACGAAAATATTTTGATTTTTAATCTTATCGTTGTCATAAAAACCAAACAAAATCAACAACGACCAGTCTTGTTAGTTTAGACTAATTAGCCAAGACGACCAATTAATCGATTCTAATTAATGACACCCAAAATTCGGCTATTAGAAATCACCGGTTGGATGGTTGTGGCTTATATTAAGCTACAACGGGAGCAAAAACCGGCATGCTAAAAGCAGCTTTGGCTTTGCTTAATAAGTTGTTTGCACTTATTTTAATTCGGCGTGATTTACGTGACAACCGACATTCACGTTTCGAATGCTTTCTGAGAAATTTTATTATCGATGCCTAGCATCCCCGCTGTATAATTATTTAATTTTTAATTTACAATGTTTAATTGACTTAAAATCGTTAAACAACTTTTATCCTCTTCTTTATTTCATTTTTAATTTTTCTGTCAGTCTCTCTCTTTTTTATCGTTTCACGTTTGTCGTACTTCTTTTTTCCACGAGCTAAAGCAAATTCCAATTTAATTAAACTACGCTTAGTATATATTTTAAGGGGGACTAATGTCAAGCCTTGCTCAGCTTTTTTGCCCACTAAACGAGTAATTTCTTTCTTCTTTAATAATAATCTTCTCGGTCTATCAGTATCATAATCTTTGACGTTACTAGCATATTTATACAATGAAATATGAGCATTTGTCAGATTAACTTCTGGCAAAAGCTTTTTCGTTTTTTTTAAAGTAACATAGCTACCTTTCAAACTAATCTGTCCGCTCTTGACTGCTTTGACTTCATGCCCAAATAAAACTATTCCGGCCTCATATTTATCCAGAATCTCATAATCAAATCCTGCTCGTCTATTAACCGCTAATATTGGCATATTATTTCCAATGTTTTAATAAATCTCTATTTATTTCATTGACTTCGTCTTCGTTTAAATCTATTCCGTCATTAACCTCAGCTGATTTTTGTATTTCTTTTTTAATAAAAAAATTCTCTATTTTTTTTGCCCAAACCGTTGCCTGCTCTAATTTTATATTTTTATTTTTCTCGTTAGCAATATTTTTTATCTTCTCTTTGATATCAATATCATCAGTCACTATCGTTAACTCCCTGCCGGTATATTGCTCGGTTAATTCAATAATTTTATCATCAGCTGATTTATAAAAACCATCTTTAGGTGTTCGAATTATTGTAATATTATCTTCCTTGTATCTATCGCCCATATAATCAGCTCCATCAAAAACCAAAATTATCTCGTTACCTTTACCGTGATTATATTCTTTTATTATGCTAATCAATTTTTTGTCAAAATCATCCTCACCCAATAAACCCAATTTACCGCATAAATTATTAGCATCAACAATAAAAATCATGTTTATATAATTTTAATCTTTTTATTTTTCTACGTTCCAAGATTTTAATTTATCAATTACTTTTCGGCTAGCCATACTATTCTCCAAATACTCACGATAGGCTGGATTATTTACTTTGCTTTCTAAATCTTTTTCTTTGCCTTGAAATTGTTTAATCAAATCTTCGACTGCTTTGTCTATTTCTTCTTTGGTCACGCCTAGCTTTTCAGCTTCAGCTATCTTTTTAATTGCCAGGGAACTTTTGACTCGTTTAATTGCTTCGGGCAAAAGCTCTAGAACAAATTGATCCCGAGTCTTACCAATATGAGATAAATAATCATCGAATTTTCCACCTTGTTTCTCCATGCCATATTCAAATTCAGAAACCATTACTCTTGATTCGTGTTCAATTAAAGATTCTGGAATTTCACTAAACTTTGATTTTTCAATTAATTTATCTAACAATTCTCTTTCGCATCTGTTTTGTTCTTTTTGTTCTTTTTCAGTCGTTAAACTTTTTTTAATATTTGTTTTTAATTCATCAACACTTTTTAAACCGAAATTTTTGACAAACTCTTCGTCCAATTCTGGCAATTGACGATCATACACTTCATTTATTTTAACTCTGAAATCAACCATCTTTCCGGCTAAGTTTTTTTGATGATGTTCTTCCGGGTAAGGTAATTTGAATTCTTTTGTTTCGCCCTTTTTAGCACCGATTAAATTTTTATCAAAACCAGGAATAACATAGTCTTTGCCTAAAATAATATTTGTTCCTTTGCCTTGTCCACCTTCGACTGGCACATTATCAAGAAACATTTCTATATCAGCTAATAATTTTCCACCTTCTGTTGCTGGTTTATCACTAATAACTTCTTTAACTCTCATTTCTTTCAATTCATTTATCATCTTTTCTACTTCTTCATCTTTCAATTCAACAGTTTTTGATTTAACTTTAATATTTTTATAATCAGTTAAAGTAACTTCAGGAATAATAATTAAAATTATTTTATATTCTAACGGATTTTCTGGCGCAAGTTTAGTTATGTTTATCTGTGGCTGTCCAATTAACTGTCTTTTTTCGTTTTCTTTTACGGCTGATTCAATAGTTTTATCAATAGCAATTTTTGCTGCTTCTTCTAGAATTGTCATTTCACCCACTTTATTTTTTATAATATCAAAAGGTGCCTTACCTGGTCGAAAACCTTCAATTTTAACTTCTTGCGATACTTTTTCTGCACCTTTAGGAATATACGGTTTAAATTCTTCAATTGTTAATTCAACCGTTAACTCAACTTGTGATTTCTCTAAATCTTTTTTTGTAACTTTCATAATTTATTTATTTAGATTGTTTATTCTTTATAAAATTTTTGAACAGTCCTCCGTATATATCTTTTTTAATATCAACAAAAAACTTACTTTGCAATTTCTTATCAGTAAACTGAACAAACGGAATATCTCGAGCAATTATCATTGGTACTCTTTCTTTAGCTTCACCCATTAGTGACATTGCCATACTAGCGATTGCATCAAGCTGATTAGTTCTTTCACATTTCATCTTTCGTCCAAAAATATCTGGTTTACCTTGATAATATTTTATTGGCTTAAGGCCAAAAAAACCAATTGTCTTACCAATAGCACCACAACGTAATGGTTCAGAAATACTATCTATTATTAAAATACCTAATTTATTAATTTTATTTTTATTTTTTAAATATTGCCATATCTCTTTAGCTGTTTTATGTAAATTATTTGGTCGTAAAACAAAATAGCCATTACCATTACTTTCATCTATACCCGCCGAATAAGCTAGAGTGTTATCTGCGATGGTTAAAATATTATTTTCAAAAAAACTTTTACCCGAAAAAATATATTCTGCTTCTTTTGTAGCCAGAGCTTTTTTGTTGTCATCTCTATTTCTCTTTACACATCGACCCTGATGAATACTGACTACTTTTGAAGTAATAACTAAAACATCCTTGTTTTTAAGTCTTGGTAATTTTGCCAACAAATCATACAAATCATCCTGCGGTGGTAAAAATCGTCTAGTTTTAACTTTTATAAATTCCATAACTGTCTAAATTAAAGTTGTGTGAGGCCCAAGATTTTACCCTGGGCCTCTGCATGATTTTTTCAGCGGAATGGCTTTCTATCTCTTCTCAACGCTTTTTGATGTCGAGACTTAATTTTTTCAAAAACGTAATCTCGACATTCTTCATTGTTGCAACAACAAATTTCTTCACCCCCCATTGAGAAACATAAAGTAGCTTGACCGCCACAGGCAAAGCATCTGGTATCAGCTGTGACTTGAGTAATTTTAACGCCAGATTTTTTTACGATCTTTTCTGTCACGTCAAAATCGATTTTTACCTTTTTTCTTTTGTCGCCAAAAAACACTACTGTACATTTCTTCTTATCTACTTCGTCTACTTTACCGGGTACGCCAGGAAAAAGATGATAAAAAACAGTGTCACCAACCTCTATCAAACCTGAAAACATGTTACGCCCCTCCTCACTTTGTATTTTATTTTTTCTTTTAAATCAATAAACCAATAATCAATAAAGCAACGATATTTAGAATTTTGATCATTGGGTTGATAGCTGGTCCAGCTGTATCTTTGTAAGGGTCACCAACAGTATCACCAGTCACAGCTGCCTTGTGAGCCTCTGAGCCTTTACCACCATGATGTCCGTCTTCAATATACTTTTTGGCATTGTCCCAAGCGCCACCACCAGAAGTCATAGAAATAGCAACGAACACACCAGTAATAATTGAACCAATTAACAAACCACCTAAAGCGTAAATACCTAAAGTAAAACCAACGACAATTGGCACTACTACTGGAATCAAAGCTGGGATAATCATTTCTTTAATCGCTGCTTTAGTGACGATATCAACGGTTTGTCCGTAGTCAGGCTTATCAGTACCTTCCATTATACCTGGCTTTTCTTTGAATTGGCGTCGAACATTTTCTACAACTGCACCCGCTGCTCGACCGACTGCCTGCATTGATAGAGCACCAAAATAATAAGGCAATAAACCACCAATGAATAAACCGGCTAAAACTTTTGGATCATTTATTAAAAACTGAACATTACCTGGAATACTGTGAGTGTAGTCAGAAAACAAAACCAAAGCTGCTAAAGCCGCTGAGGCAATCGCATAACCTTTGGTAACCGCTTTTGTAGTATTACCAACTGCGTCTAATGGATCAGTTACAGCTCGAACATCATCACCCATTTCTGCCATCTCAGCAATACCACCAGCATTGTCAGTAATCGGACCGTAAGAATCAATCGTCACAATAATGCCAGCCATTGAAAGCATGGCCATCGCGGCCACAGCAATACCATAAAGTCCAGCTAAACTATAAGCGCCCAAAATAGCTGCGACAATAACAAGTATTGGCCAAGCAGTTGATTTCATAGAAACTGCCAAGCCAGCAATAATATTTGTACCATGACCAGTTTTGGAAGCTTCAGCAATATCTCTAACTGGTTTATATTTAGTTGAAGTATAATATTCGGTAATAATCACTATAGCGACGGTCACTGCTAAACCAATCAATGAAGCTAAATAAATATTCATTGTACTGTATTGACCATTATCAATCATCAACCATTTTGTAACTGGATAAAAAATGATACCCGCTAAAACACCAGCTACAGCCATGCCTTTATAAAAAGCCATCATAATATTTTCGCTCTTACCAAGTCTGATAAAAAATATACCTATAACTGAAGTAATAATTGATACCGCACCAATAACTAATGGGTATAAAACAGCGTTACCAAAACCAACAAAAAGTAATGAACCCAAAATCATTGTCGCGATTGAAGTAACAACATAAGTTTCAAATAAATCTGCTGCCATACCCGCACAATCACCGACATTATCACCGACATTGTCAGCAATCACGGCTGGGTTGCGTGGATCGTCTTCTGGAATACCAGCTTCAACTTTACCGACTAGGTCAGCTCCGACGTCAGCGGCTTTGGTAAAAATACCTCCGCCCAAACGAGCAAAGATTGAAATAAGAGAACCACCAAAACCTAAACCAATTAAAGTCTGTACGTCGCGTGTAATAAAATAAAATCCAGCTGTACCAAGTAAAGCCAAGCCAACAACTAGCATGCCGGTAATGCTACCGCCATAGACAGAAACCTTCAGTGCTTCTTTGATACCAACTCTGGCTGCTTCAGCTGTACGAACATTTGCTCTGACAGAAATGTGCATACCGATATAACCAGTTAAACCTGACAAGAAAGCACCGACGATAAATGCAATCGCAGTTTCCCAACCAAGATGAGGTACAAAACCTATAATTAAAAAGATGGCAACCGCCACGTAAAGAATAGTTCGATACTGACGATTTAAATAAGCTTTAGCACCAGCTTGAATGGCGCTGGCAATCTCTTTCATTCTTTCGTTACCTGAAGCGTAGCCAAGCACCATCTTGCTTAGAATCAAACCATAAATAATGGCCAAAACTGCACTTCCTAGGATAAAAAACGTTGTTAATGCCATAGATTTTTGTGTTATTTTTTAAAAATTAAAATAAATTAGTCTTTTTTCTTTTTTTCTACTTTTTCTTTCTTGTCCTGTTTATCTTCTTTTTTCTCAGCTTTTTTTTCTTTCTTTTCTTTACTGTCAGTTTTAATTTCTTTTTCTTTTTTTACTTCCTCGTCTTCTTTGCCTTGCTTCTTCTCTTTATCTTTTGCCTGCCCCGTCTCGCTTGTCGAGGTTGGGGTCTCTTTACTGTCAGTTTTAATTTCTTTCTTTTCTCCTCTATCTTCTTTTTTTTCATCCGTCGCCTCTTTTTTCTCTTTAACAACTTCTTCTACCTCAACTGTTTCACCTTTTTCACCAACAATATCCAGTTTCCAACCGACGAGACGAGCTGCTAATCGAACATTCTGACCTTCACGACCAATCGCTAAAGATAATTGATCTTCGGCTACTTTAACAACAGCTTTCTTTTCTGCTTCATGAATTTCTACGCTAATAACTTTGGCTGGTGCCAATGCATTACTGATAAACTTGGCTGGATCCTCATCATATTCAATAATATCAATTTTTTCTCCACCCAATTCACTAATGATTGTTTGGATTCGAGCTCCTCGTTGTCCGACACATGAACCAATCGGATCAACATTTTCTCCCGAAGCTTGAACTGCTACCTTGGAACGATTACCAGCTTCACGAGCAACAGATTTTATTTCAATCAAACCATTTGATATCTCTGGGATTTCCAAATAAAAAACTTTTTTCAAAATTTCATCTGATGTTCGAGACAAAATAATTTCTGGCCCCTTTGGTGTCATCTTTACTTCTTTAACAAATACTTTAATTCTATCACCTGTATTATATCTTTCACTTTTGACTTGTTCTTCTGCCAATAAATAACCAACCGTTTTATCTAAATCAACTAATACTGTTCGCCCTTCACGTCTCTGAACAACGCCAGCAATAACTTCTTTTTCTTTATTTTTAAAATCTTCAAACACCATATTTCTTTCGGCTTCACGCAACTTCTGAATAATAACCTGTTTGGCAGTTTGGGCGGCCATTCGACCAAATTCATCAGGAATTTCTAATTTGGTTTTTATTTCACTACCCACCTTGGCAGTTTTTTTAATTTCTTTAGCATCACTAATTTGAATTTCAGTTTTTGGATTAAACTTTCTGACTTCTTCTTCTGGTTCATCTGTCTCTTTTTTAGCTTCAACTTTTTTTTCTTCTTTTTCATCTTTTTTTATCTTTTTTTCTTTCTTCTCTTCTTTTTCAACAATCTTTTCTTTACCAACTTCTTCTGTTTCTTCAATTTCCTCCTCTTCTGGCATATCTTCTACTACTGTTTTGACATCATAAACCTTTGACTTACCTTTCTCTGGATCAAATTCAACTTTAATATTCTGATTTTTTTCACCAAAATCCTTACGAAAAGCCGCTGCCAGGGCTGATTCAATAGTTTCTAGAACCGCTTCATAGCTTAAATGCTTTTCATCACAGATTAATTTTATCGCCTGAGAGATGTCTGACATATTTTTATAGTTATAATTAAAATAGTAATAAAGTTAAAAAAGAAGGCTAGTTTGTTATTACAACAACTAGCCTTTTACTACTAAATAATAGCACGGTTTATCACCAAATGTCAATCTAAGGTCTTAATCCACCTCGCCCCGCCCTGTTTTGTCATCCTGGAACCCATCAAGTTGGCAAAAAACGACTCTTTGTCATTCTGGCGTCTCCTTTGTCATCCTCAGCTTGCCTGCCTGCCGGCAGGACTGGGAATCCATTCTCACCATTCCCACTCCTGTCATTCTGAACTCCCGCCCGTTTCGCAAGCGAAGCATTGCGGGCGGGTGATTCAGAATCCAGAACCTCTTGCAAAAACTCACCCCACCCCTGTCATTCCGGCCGAGCCTGCCCGCCTTATCTTGGCGGGAACCGGAATCTAAACCCTTGCAATATCAAATATATTTGATATAATATAATTAACTTCCGCTAATTTTAGCAAAAAAATAAAAAAACTTTGTTTTTAACAAAAACTAATTATATACGTACATTTTCAACTAACATTAAACAAAAAAAGGAGATTACTGATGATAAAAACTTTTTTCCAAGTATGTGAAGATTATACAGACTTTATGATGGGGAGAATTTTTTACCAAGAAACAAGCTCCGAGAAAGCTCAGCTTTTGATCAAAAGGGGGTATATAAAACCACATACAACGAAAATTTTCACCAAAACAAGCGGTTCTATTGATTTACACCATTATGTTGTCGAGAAAAAAGGCAGAAGATTAAGGCGATTTATCTTAGCTTTTGCCAAGATCGGTCTTGTTGATCTCCGAGCTTAAACGCTACAAACTTATGAGCAGGCGCAATTCAAACAATTGCGCCTGCTCCCTAAACTTCTGCTAACACAATTTTAGCATTATTTAAGCTAATTTTAGGTAAAAAAATAACAAGTGCAGATATTACATGTTAGACGAAATTAGTTATCTTTTAAAACTATGTTTAAAAATGAAGAGTCAAAAGCGCATTTTTATCAATTTATAACAATTATCTTAATTTTTGTAATTGTATATTTATTTTATGTGCAACAAGATATAAAAGAAAATCTTAATAAATACAAAAAACAGACTGTACAGGAAATACTGGCCGACCGATATTGTACCAGTCTTAAATATAATGAAAGTGACTGGAAACAAAAATTAGATAATTGTTTAAAAACAGCTATTGATAACCCTGAAAATACTTTAAAAGAATATCTAAAATTACAAAGTGATAACTAACTTCGCCTAACACGGCGTATCTGGTTCGCAAGCTAAAAAATCAAATCAAAGTTTATGAGTAAAAACATTGTTAAAAACGCATGGATAATCACTCGTGAGTCTTATCAAGATAAAGCAAGAGTCGTTTCGGTTTTAAAATATCATAAATCTGAAAATCAAATTTTTGAATATATAACGCAGTTATACGTTGACTCTCTACACCCCTCAGACATAATAAGCTTCCTAAAAAATAAAAGACTGGAAGGACTACCGTATAAACCTAAATTAAGAATAACAAAAGGTAGATATGTTATTACAATTGGTCACGAGCCATATTTTTACGCAAGAAAAGTGAAAAATTTGAGAGTCAACAATGAAGAATTTGTTTGGGACGAATAAAATTTGATTTGATTTTTTTAACGCTTGCTCACGCGAATTTCGTTTCCGCTTTTTGTTAGCGCATCCGCGCAATTATAACAAAAAGCTACAACGAAACTTCAGATACACCGAAACGTTAAGCGAAATTTTAAAGAAATACTTTGTTATTTTTAAAATTAAACGAGGGAGGAAAAAAAGATGAAAAGCATGTCAGTTCCGGAAATGATTCAAGAATTAATAGAAGCAGCAAAATATATGCCAAGAGAAACGCCTGAAGCAGGAGGATGTGGCACTATCCATACATTTAAGATTGATGCGGGAACGGTATGGAGACTGGATGCAATTTTGAAAAAATTCGAGGCAATCGAGCCGAAATAGGATGTAAATATGCTCCGCCGAGTAGGATAAATCCAAAAGGCGGAGCAAAAATAACAAAATATTTCTTTTTAGCTAAAAATGACTCTAATTACACAATTTTTATATTATTTTAGGTAAAAAAATAACAAGTGCAGCTATTACATGTTATATAAAATATGTTTTTCATTTATGAAAAAAGAGAAAGAGAATAAAATAAAAAAATTTATATACAATCCTTGGATAATCGGGGCTGCATTTTACATATTAGGCTTTCTTACACCAAAAACCGTAGCTACAGTTAAAGAATTCAGCTTTATCAAGAAAGAAACCACCCACATAGACGTTGTTGGGATTATGAATATGTATAATAGTCCAAATAAAAATTCAGATATTTTTTATTTTATTTTTTTCATGACTGTTCTCGTAATTCTCTCTATTATGCTAATCTACTATTTTACAGAGGATTATGAAGATGAAGATTAATAAAAAACATACATCATATAACACGGGATATCTGGTTCGCTGACCGTAAAATTAAAATTTAAATTCATATATGGATCTATTAGATAAAATTCACAATATTAATAAACGTTGGGATCTACCAAACGAAGAATCTGATGATATAGAATTTTCAAAATTTAAAACAAGAATTTTAGACATAACACCCAATATTGATTCACATGTTGATACAACAAGTCAAAAATTATTTTGCATCGCATTAGGCAAAACATACACTGGCAACAATATTCAACATGAACTGCGAAATGAAAACGACCCTCCAAAATTCTATAAATTATTAGAAATTATCTTCGCACTCGATATTAACGATATGTTTGAAAGACCAGGGGGCTTGATATTTAGTAAAAAAATTTTTTATAACAAAGTTGTTGAGGCTTTTAAGTTTTCAAATATAAACGTAGCTATAACAAACAAAGGAAATGATATTATTATTTATTCAAGAGGAGAAAAGTTGTTGGATAACGAATTGGTAAATCCAGTCATAAGTTTTTTGGATACCGATTCACAAAAACACTTTATCGATGCATTAAAATACTATCAAAAGAATACAAGTGCTGACCATATAAAATCTCTTGAACACCTCAGGAGAACAATTGAAGAATTTTTAAAATATAAACTTAACAACAAAAAAGGGTTAAAAGAAAACATAAATGATCTAGGAAGAAGGCTTAAAAGTCTCAACTCAAATAATGATATAAAAAATTTAGTCATCCAGACATTAAAATCACTCGACCAACTATTCAATGGCAATAGCAAACACACAGATGGTGATATTAAAGAGGGCGAAAATGAATTTCTAATCTACCAAACAGCGCTTTTAGTAAGATATATAAATGAGCTTCTAAAATGAGTTTAAATTGTATTTTTACTAGCTCCACCCAAATTTTTGCTTCCTTTGGTCGTGAAAACTACAGATACTCCGACATGTTAGATGAAATATTTCTTTTCTTTTTAGGGCTACTTCCCAATTGTTTTAAAAAATTTTCAAATTTCTTTTTCTTTATTTACGAAGGAAATATTGAGAAGAGTAATCAAAATATTATGAAATTTACAGAAGATCAAATAAAAAGCTGGGCCAAACCAGCAAGTAACGCAGAAGATACGAGAATGAATAATTCCCGTGATTCTGTGCAATCTGCACTTCAAGAAGATACCCTGCTTGATGATTCAGAAGTAAAAATCATTGACAAAGGATCTTCACGCAATAACACTAATGTAAAATTACAAGCAGATGTTGATTTATCTTTAGTACAGGAAGGTGATTTTTTCTATGACCTTCCTGCTGGATATACAAAAGAGTATTTTGGCATTATTGATGGTAGAAGAAGTTTTAAATCATATAAAAATTCTATTATCAATGCTATCTACAATTTCTTTAAGAACCAAGAAATAGATAACTCAAAAGATAAATGTACTAGGATTAAAGAAAATTCAAATAGAGCTGATATTGATGTAGTGCCAGTATGGAGATACAGACTTTATCAGCCAGACAAAAGTTACCATGAGGGTGTAGCATTTTATTCTGATAGTAATGTTTTAATTATAAACTTTCCAGAACAACATACGAAAAATGGAAATGAAAAAAATAATAGTACTGGGAGAAAATACAAGAGAATAGTGAGAATTTTAAAAAGATTAAAAAATAAAATGGAAGATGATGGAATCTTGGTCTCAGATTCAATAACATCATTCTTAATTGAAAGTCTTGTTTGGAATGTTGAAGATAATATTTTTAACGAAAGCGATAGTTTGTCAGATATATTAAGAAATGTACTAGTGAATATATATAATAATTCTTTAGAAGACTGGCATGAAGTTAGTGATATATTAAAATTATTTCACGCAGAAAGAAAATGGTCCATTCTGGATGTTAAAACATTTATTAAGCAAGTTTGGAAATATGGTAATTTCGAATAAAATATGGAAAAAATAAATAATAAAATTCAATTATATATAAAGCTCTCATTATTTTTAGTAATTTTAATATTTTTTATTTTTGTTTTTAATAATCAAAAAACAATAAATCTATTAAATATACTTTATCAAGTCCCCAAAGCCATAGCCGTATACGCTGTGGGTGGATTTATTTTTACTAGATGTCTTTGGAAATGGAAAATTTGGAAAGGTTGGCTAATTAAAATTCCAAATATTCATGGGACATGGAAAGGTCACCTAAAAAGTGATTGAATAAATCCAGAAACAAAATTAGGTATTGATGCGATTCCGATATTTCTCGTTATCAAACAAAATTTCAACAAAATTGAATGCTCTATTTTAACCAAAGAATCAAGTAGTCATAGCTTATCTGCTGATATACATCATATACATAACAATTTACAATTATCATATACTTATACTAATACACCAAAAACAACTTTTAGAAATAAGAGCGAAATACATAATGGAGCGGCTTTATTAAAAATAATAAATGATCCTAAAAGAAAATTATCTGGTGAATATTGGACTGATAGAAAAACTAGAGGCGAGATTCATTTAGAATTTTTTAGTAAAAAATTAAAACAAGAATTTATATCCCAAACAGAAAAAGAAATTTAAAAATTATTATGAAAAATCCTTGGTTAAAACTTAATACGGAAAAACCGCCATATATTTTAAACATAGACAGTAAAACAATCAATAAATTTAACAGCAGAAGAAATAACGAAAACTATAAAATTAGACTGGATAATTTACCCACTCCATACGCAGGAAATTTTAATAAAGCAAAAATTTTATTACTACAGCTAAATCCGGGTTCTGAAATACTACCAGTGCTAGAACCGACTGAAAATCATGAATTCTTAATTTATAAAAATTTAAAAAAAGTTCTTGCGAAAAGCCTTGAACATGAAGATATGGAATATCCATTTTACTGGCTTAACCCTGAGTTTATGTTAACCGGAGGTTTTAGATATTGGGCGAGAATATTTTCGACTGTTATTAATAATAAAAAGGATTATAAAAAAATAGCAAATAAAATCTGTTGCGTACAATACTTCCCTTATCACTCAAAAAATTATCAACATATTAACGAAATTTTGGATTCTCAAGAATATAGTTTTAATCTTGTGAAGAATTTTATAAAAAAACCTGATAAGATGATAATAATAATGAGAAGCCCACGAAGATGGCTTGATATTATTCCAGAGTTGAATGAATATAACACTGTGACACTTAAAAACAATCTAAATCCAGTGTTAACTAAAAATAATTTTAAAAATCTAAAAGATTTTGATCAATTTGTTAAATTGCTTGAGATATAAATATTATAAAAAAACAATAAGGAGTTTTAATAAATGGCATTCCCCGTCATCCGACGGGACAGGCACCCCTAATTCCCCCCCCGCCCGCCTCGCAAGCCAGCCCGCCTACCAATAGGCAGGAACAAAAAACAAAATTAAATTATTTTTAAAAGTAATCCCGAGTTCTCGGGATCAAAGAAAAACACATACAACAGCTAACACGGAATATTCGACTACGTCTATCGATAAATAAATAAATAATTATTTTTAATATGAAAATTAACGAATTACAAAAATCAATTAAAGTTATTATTAAAAAAATTGTTTTAATAATACCAAAAATAATTATTGCAATATCAATGGGATTGGCTTCAAGTTTTGGAAAAATCCTAATAACAACAGATAAAAAGGACAACAAAACCATTACGGCAAAAAAATAAAAAAATTTAAAATATATTATAGAAAGCTTGCTATTTAAAATCAAAGATAACAAATAGAAGAAAAGAGAATAGCCATATCCGAAAACTTGGAAAAACCGGTAGAGGCGCGAGCATAAGCTTAACCCTGCCGATTGACATTGTTCGAAAACTTGGATGGCGCGACAATCAAAAAATAACTGCCAAAAAGTTCGGTGATGGAATTTTACTTAGAGATTGGACAAAATATTAAGCACTAGCTTTGGTAAAAAATAAAAAAGTAAAAAACCATTAAATGAAGAAAAATAAATACGATTTAGCTATAATCGGTGGCGGACCAGCTGGAATTATCGCCGCCGGACACGCGGGAGAACTTGGCTCCCGTGTTATTTTGCTTGAAAAAAATGATCAATTAGGCATCAAACTTTTAATCACTGGAAAAGGCAGATGTAATATCACTAATGCCGAAGAGGATTTGAAAAAAATTATAGATATCTATGGTCCAAACGGAAAATTTTTATATTCTGCTTTGAACAAATTTTCCAATAAAGACGTAATAGATTTTTTTGACAGTCGCGGGCTCAAAACAAAAATTGAAAGAGGCAACAGAGTCTTTCCTGTGTCAGACAAAGCTATAGACGTTGTTAGCTGTCTTGAAAAATATCTCAAAGATAATGATGTTGAAATAAAATTTAATAGTCCCGTTGAAAAAATAATTATTAATAATAAAAAAATAAAAAAACTTATTTTAATAAATAAAGAAGAAATTATCGCTGATAATTTTTTAATTGCTACTGGTGGAAAATCTTATCCCGGGACTGGTTCTACCGGTGATGCCTATGAGTGGTTAAAAAATATCGGTCACGCCGTAGTAAAACCGAAACCGGTTCTAACACCGATTATCGTCAAAGAAAAAATAGTCAAAGAATTGGAAGGCCTAAGTTTAAAAAATGTGGAGATAAGTTTGTGGGGGGATAAAAAACTTGATTCTTGTTTTGGCGAAGCGCTTTTTACTGGCAATGGCTTGAGTGGTCCATCAAGTCTAAATTTGAGCAAAAAAATAAGTACTAGCGAAATAAAAGATTTAAAAATAAAAATCGATTTTAAACCAGCCCTTGATTATCCGACATTAGACAAACGAATTCAAAAAGATTTCTCTGAACAAAAAAATAAACAATTTAAAAACAGTTTAAATAAATTATTACCCAAAAAACTTATCCCAGTTATTATCAGGCTGTCCAAAATTGATGAGAACAAACAGGTAAATGAAATAACCAAGATTGAAAGGAAAAAAATAGTAAAACTTTTGAAAGAATTTGAGTTTAGTGTCAGAGGTTTGGTCGGTTTTGAAAAAGCAATTGTAACATCAGGTGGAGTAGATTTAAAAGAAGTTGATCCTAGAACAATGAAATCAAAAATAATAAATAATTTGTATTTTGCTGGAGAAATTTTAGACATTGATGGTCCGACTGGTGGATACAATTTACAAATTGCCTGGAGTACGGGCTATTTAGCTGGTGAAATACAATAAAAACTACCTAAACACAAAAATTATTATATTTAAAAAGTCCGTCCCGAATACTCGGGACGGACTTTTCTAGTTGTCTGTTTTAATTTTTACAATGTCACTATTTCTTCCCATGGCAAACTGTCTTTCCCAAAATGTCCGTAAGCAGCAGTTTGTCTATATATTGGTCGACGTAGATTTAAACGCTCAATAATAACAGCTGGGCGAAAATCAAATTTACCTTTTATTTTTTCTGTTAAATCTTCACCTCTTTCATTTATCACATCAACCATTAATGGCTCAGCTCGTCCGATTGCATAAGCGACAGAGATTAAACATCTTTTTGCTAAACCATTGGCTACTAGATTCTTAGCGACAAAACGTGCCATATAGGCAGCTGATCGATCAACCTTGCTTGGGTCTTTGCCAGAAAACGCGCCTCCACCATGCTGAATTAAACCACCATAAGTATCAACCATTATTTTTCGTCCAGTCAAACCCGTGTCAGCATAAAAACCACCATTAACAAATCGCCCTGTTGGATTGGTTAAGATTTCTATATCATCAATGTTGCCAACTATTGGCTCAATTAAATTTTCAATTAAATCTTTTTTTATTTGTTCTGCTTTCACTTGCTCATCATGCTGAGTGCTAACCAAAATTGTTTTTATTTTTCCATCAGCCATAGTTATTTGTGATTTACCATCAGGTCTTAACCACGACAATTGTCCACTACGTCTTAAATCTGTTAGACCTTGCGCTAATTTATGAACTAAGACAATACCATCTGGTAAAAACTTTTTATTTTCATCACAAGCGTAACCATACATTATGCCTTGGTCACCCGCACCGCCAGTATCCACGCCCATAGCAATATCATTTGATTGCTTGGCAATATTGACAACAACTTCCAATTTATCATCGTAGCCAATATTTTCATAAACCGTGCGAGCAATTTTTTCAGCGTCTACTTCGGCATTAGTAGTGAGCTCTCCGCCGATAACCAAAAGGCTGTGCGCGCCAAAAGTTTCAATCGCTACTCGACTATTTGGGTCTTGTTTTAAACATTCATCTAAAATCGCGTCAGAAATCTGATCACAGACTTTATCTGGATGGCCTTCAGTTACACTTTCAACTGTGTAAATTTTTTTGGGGTCAAACATAGTTTGTCTAGTTAAAAATTATAAATTATAAAAAAAAAAGATAGATTCCCTTCCCTCGCTAGCGCTCGCCGGGAATGACAGAAGGAGAAAGCGCTCGCCGGGAATGACAAAAGGAGAAAAAGCTTCCTCCAGAGGCGGACAGGCTGCTGGGAATGACAAAAGGAGAAAAAGCTTCCTCCAGAGGCGGACAGGCTGCTGGGAATGACAGAAGGAGAAAAAGCTTCCTCCAGAGGCGGACAGGCTGCTGGGAATTGTAGATGTTACATAATTCGTTGACAAAATGATACAGTAAATATCATTT
>CAYXNZ010000011.1:0-33074 GCA_964467155.1 uncultured Gammaproteobacteria bacterium
TTTAGGTGTCCTTTTGTATTAAATTAAGCTTGGGAGTAGAATGTAGCCAATAATCCTTTTAGTTTATATAATGTTTTAACCTGAAATATCATATTTAACCCCTGTAAATATGGACAAAAAATATTATCAAGAAATAGTCAAAAGTAGTAATAGTATAATTTTACGATTCGCTACTGATGGCACTATTCTTTTTATGAACCCTTATGGTTATAAATTTTTCGGCTATTCTAAAAAAGAATTGATTGGTAAAAAACTAATCGGTACGATTGTTAGCCAGAAAGATTCTGACAACAGAAACATGAAAAGAATGATAGAAAAAATAATTAAACAGCCGGAAAAATTCAAAAATAATCAAAACGAAAATATTACCAAAGACGGATGTTTGGCTTGGATTAGCTGGACCAACTGCCCGATATATAGCGACAAAGGAAAACTAATAGAAATTTTAGCTGTTGGCAATGATACAACTAAACAACGTCAACACACATCCAATCTCAAAGATAACCAACAAAAATTCAATGAATTAACCGATAATTTGAAAGAATGCATTTGGATGAAAGATGAAGCTACTAAAAATAACGGTAAATATTCATTTATTAGCCCAGCTTTTAATAAGATATTCGGTTATTCTTCAAAAAAATTTCATAATAATTTAAAAGAATTTATAGCCATTGTGCATCCTGATGATCAGTTTCGTGTTTTAAATAATCATAAAAAAATGTTTGAAAAAGAATTTGATATGGAATATCGTGCAACCAGAGCAGATGGTCAAGAACTTTGGATACGAAGCCTATCCTTTCCTGTCAAAGATAAAATAGGTAAAATTATAAAAGTAGTCGGTATTACTCGTGATATAACTCCTAGAAAATTGGCTGAATTGGAATATATAAAAATGTTAGAAAATTGTCCAAGTGAATCTGAATTAAAAAAATAGTTTAAATATTAAAATAAAAACGTTCTTTAAAGAAAAAAGGAGGTGATAACGGTGCCACGCAAAAGAAAGATTGAAACAGTTGTATACGTAGAAAATGGAGAACTTATTTTGTTTGGTAAAAATCTACTTGGCCCACACAAGGGTCTAATAAACGGGTTTGGTGGAGGTGTAAAACCTGGAGAAACAATTGAAACCGCTACAAAAAGAGAGGTCTGGGAAGAAACTAAAGATGAAAATGGAAACGGAATTGTAATACGCTCAATGTATAATTGTGGTGTTATCCAAAAATATAAAAACGGAAAACGAGGAACTAAACTATATTTTTTTTGGGTAATTGAATTTGAGGGTGAAGCTCACAAAACCATAGAGATGCTACCCAAGTGGTATTACAAAAACAATATCCCTTCAGAAAACGAAAGGATGCAAAGTGATAAATTTTTGTTTTCTCCAATGCTCGCAGGTAAAAAAGTAGTGGGCGATATCTATTATAACAAAACAGGAAAAATTATTTACGTAAATATAAAAATCATAGAAAAAACTCCTCATATCATTAACTTCTAACCCCGGCTGAGTCTAACTCGGCCGGGTCTTCTTTTTTTAATCTATTGTTTTATTTTTTGTCATTCCCACGTGGGCGGGAATCCAGAAACCAAACAAACAGGAATAAATCCTGTTTGTTTTTTTGTTTGCTATTAATCACAAAGTGATAATAATCAATTTTTAATATTTAAACCTAGCACATTTGCAATAAAAATCATCTGAGAAGGATCTATCGTAAGTTCTTTAAAATTACTTACATCAATTTTAGTAGCTTGGATAATAGATTTTCGTAAATCGACTTTCTTAAATTTAGCTTGCGAAAAATTAACCCCACTTAAATCACAATTTATAAATATTGTATTTTTTATTTTTGCTCCCTGAAAATCAGAATTTTTCATATCACAATTATCAAAGAGAGTGTCCTCTATGTTGGCAAATTTAAAATTTAATAAATTCATTTTGCTATTTTTAAATTTTGTATTTTTAATTATTCCTTCAGCAAAACTTGCTCCCATAGCTTTAGAATCTTGAATTACAGATTGTCTTAAAAATATATTTTCAAATTCAGTATTTGAAAAATTACATGTTTCTAACCTTGATTGAATCAATTCAAAATTTATCAATTTAGAATCACAAATCTCAATTTTTTTCAAAACAGATTTATTGAAACTCAAATCAATAATTTCAATTTTACTCAAAATAAAATTATTTAAATTTTTATGGCTATTTTTTAAATTGTCTTTAAAATAATCATTTACCATTTTATTATTTTAACAAAAAAACAGGAATAAGTCCTGCTTTTTTTATTTTTTGCGGGCTTGCCCGCCGAAGCCGAGCTATGGTGAAGCGAAGTCGGGAGCGACGGGACTTCCGCCTATGCTTCGCTTCGGCGGATAAACTCCTCGTCCTAATATCTCCAAACATAAAAAAACAACCTTGAAATTTCAAGGTTGTTTTTTTATGCGGGGAGTTGTCAACCGTATCCGAATTGAATCATAGGTTAATCTTTAATTCATGGATATAAAAAATCCCTCGGTTTTCTAAGAGCTAAGGCTCAAAGAATCCAAGGGATAAAGTCTTAAGGGTTTAAGCTTCCAGTTGCGGTACAACCACACGATGAGCGCGCTCAGCATCCCAAACGTTGTCATCCTCGAAACGGTTGACACCGACATACAGACCATCGGAGTCCACGAACACGTAGGCGACGTAATATTTACCGTCAACTTTAAATAAAAAGAAAGTTGCCCAACCATTCCCTCTTAAATACTTTTGATTTTTTGCACAAAATTCGGCAATTTGATGTTGAGTTAAGCAAAGCTTATCTAAATCATCATTCAGCGAACCAAATATTTGTGAATAGTTAGCATTTTTTGCCATTTCATACACCTGAGTTTTAATCTCCGGTGTTTTTTTATCTGACTGATTCAATCTCCAGTCTTTGAAATCTGAATCAATCCATGATTTGAATACATCTTCAGAGTTAAAAATAGTTTTACTACCGTCTACGGCATAAATGGTAATTACTTCGTCCGAATAGAGACGTTTCAGAATTTCTGATTTTTTCATGATTATTTCTTTTTATATATTTATGATTAAATGAACGAAAAAGTATTAAATTATAGTATCACAATAATTATTTTATGTCAATAATTCTGCTATTGCGTAAACAACCAAAAAATGTTATAATAATCCGTTATGAAAATGTTGGTTTATCAATTATCTGTTGCTCTAACTTTTTAGTATCACCGTGCTTTAACAAGCCTAGGTAGGAATTAATAATTTCTAATTCTTGATGGCTACCTATTCGTTTTAACATCCTTTTCTTAGTAACTGTTCTTAATGTTCTGTGCTTTACAAACTGATTCCACCCTAAAAAATCTACTCCGCTAGCAACAGTCTTAAGAAAAACTTTTTCAGGATGTAAAAACAATTTGAGTTCTTCTCCTAGAAACTTGCTAATAACAATTTGTAAATCGATTAAATAATCTTTATCTTGACTTAGAAAAACAAAATCATCTGCATAACGAATATAATATTTTACTTTCAATTCTCTCTTAGTAAACTGGTCAAGCTCATTCATATATACATTAACTAGTAGCTGAGAAGTTAAATTTCCCAGAGGTAGCCCTGTGCCAACTTTATTCTTAGTATGAAAACTATCAATCACCTGACTGAATAACCAAAGCAAATCTTTATCTTCAATATATTTAATTAAAATATTTTTCAATATCTCATGATCAATGTTAGCAAAAAATCTTTTAATATCACATTTTAAAACCCAAGCTGTTTTAGCATGATTAACGGACACCTGTCTAGAAAACTCATCTAAACGATATATAGCTTTATGCGTACCTTTATCAACTCGGCAGGAATAAGAATCATAGATAAACTTGGTATCAAAATAGGGATAAGTTTCTCTATATAGCAAATGATGTAAAAGTCTATCACGAACAGTAGCTTTATGAATATTTCTAGGTTTAGGATCAGAAATATTAAAAGCTTTGTATTCACCGTGTATATAGGTTTTATTTTTTAAGTCATGATAGAGATTAAGTGCATTATCCATTAAACGACTTTGGAAAATAACCACATCGTCTCTTTTCCTTTTCCCCGACAAAAACTCTTCCCAAGCCAACAGGATGTTTGGGACAGTAATAATATCTTTATAACTTTTTATAAATTTTTTCATTTTACGCTTATGAGCACTCTTCTAAAAACGCCCACAGTATTAACAAGAGTTAAAGAATCTTATGCATTATGGTTTAAAACCTTTGCTGACTTTCCTAAAATCTATCGTTATAACTTAGGCGGAAAGATTGAAGAGTGTTTTTTAATACTATTAGATAATATATTTTCTTCTCTATACTTACCTAAAAACAAGAAAGCTGAAAAGCTCGCCCTAGCTATTATAAAACTAGATAGTTTAAAGTTTTTTCTACAATTAGCTTGGGAAAATAAATGTTTATCTAATCAAAAATATTCTGAGTTATCAGAAAAATTGAATGAAGTAGGAAAAATGTTAGGTGGCTGGAAACGTGGTCTAGAAAATAGAGCCAATACCCCCCCCTATATAGACAAAAATTGATTCGGTTGCGGTACAACCACACGATGAGCGTTCTCAGCATTCCAAACGTTGTCATTCTCGAAACGGTTGACATTGACATTCAGACCATCGGAGTTCACGTTCACGTTGGCGACAAAGTGTATAACCTGCCTGCTCTTTCACTGTTGCCCTAATAATTTAAGAGAAGCAACTGTATATAATTTGAGACCTAGAAGTCTACCAGCACGCTATACCAACTGAATTAATTTAAAATAAAAATATTCTCACTCTTTTGTAAATCGTAATCAACAAAATTCCAAAGATATATTTCTAAACATTCTTGGCTCATCAGTCTTAACCAATGAACAATTCAAAAGCATCATATTATTATACAAAAAAATCCCCTGGATTTCAAGAACTAATGTTCTAAGAATCCAAGGGACAAAGTTTTAAAAATCTAAGCAACAAACAGTTGCGGTACAACCACACGATGAGCGAACTCAGCATTCCAAACGCTGTCATCCTCGAAACGGCGGACATCGACATCCAGACCATCGGAGTCCACGTACACGCGGGCGACAAAGTATTCTCCATTTTCTTTAAATAGAAAAAAGGTTGCATTACCGTCTTGCCGTAAATGGCTGGGATATTTTTCACAAAACCTAATAATCTGATTTTGTGTTAAACACAAGCTATCTAAATCACTGGAAAGTGAGTTAAACATTTGTGAATAATTAGCATTTTTTGCCATTTCATAAACCTGGATGGGTATTTCCTCGGTTGCATTACCTTTGTTATTTAATTTCCAATTTTTGAAATCGGAATCTAAATATGATTTAAAGGTGCTTTTGGCATTAGCAATAGTTGCCTTTCCGTCCAAAACTTCCAAAACTAAAGTTTCAGGAATAGATAATAGAGAAAGGATGGCATTACTTTTTTCTGGTTTGTCTTGGGCAAATAGTTTATCGAAATAATCGAAAATTTGTCCTGGCTTACCAATTACTTTCTGAATTTCTTCGCTACTAACATCATACTTTTTAATTGCACTGGCAATTGCTTTGCTTATAACGTTAGTAAGCTCCAGCCCTTGTCCGAAACTAGGAATTTGACTACTTTTTTTCATTTTAGATTCCTCCTATATTTAATTATAAAATAACTATTCTGCACTTCCCGGCAGATTGGGAATACTATTTTTAGCATTGTATTACAATATCATATAATAAAATAAATGTCAAGTTGACAAAGCCATTTTTGTATGCTATAGTACTTTTAGATCCAATCTAAAAATCAACGAAAATATTGGATAGAAAACCACGTTTAGGCGAGGGGATTTATCCGATTTGAAACCCCTCGTAATGAGAGGTTTTTGTTTTTTATAGCCTTTTTAATTAATCTATGGCAATGATAATCCTTTTTTTGGCAGTTGCCAGACGCCAAAAAAAGATTGCTTGCCAAGATAAAAAGCTAAAAACAAAAATCTCATTACCTATTTCTTTGAACATAGTGTTAGGCTTTTCAATAATAAACTAATATCTTCTACCTATAACTAGATTATATGCACACATCTAACCGTTAATAACGGGTATTCTTGATATTAGTTTATTTAACAACTTAATATAATGGCAGAAACTTATGACTTTAAGATTATAAAGTCAGGAAAGGAAATTGAAGTATACGACTACAAAGATAAAGAGATATTAAGAGGGTATACTAGAAGAAAAAGAAAGAGTAAAAAGAAAAAAGAATATAAGGGACAAATAAGTCTCACTCAATATAAGAAAGAATTAAAGGAATTAGCAGAATGGGAAACTAAGTATACGGCTAAAACTCAGTTTTCTATCTCTCGCACTCGCACCAACATTCGTAGATTAGTTAATTCTAATCCTCAATTAAATAAATTTCTCACTCTCACTTTTGCCGAAAGCACCACTGAATTAGAAAAGGCTAATTATCTATTTAATCAAGCGATGAAAAGGATAATTAGGCAGAAAGACTACTTTGAATACATTGCAGTAGTTGAATTCCAAAAAGATATTGATTATTACGGCAAAAAGAAAGAAAAAGGGGGATCAGTCCACTATCACCTTTTATGTAATTTAGAAATGCCAGAGACTAAAAACATAAAAGAACTATTTACTTGGGAAAGATGGTTTGCTCTAAGATATTGGAAATATGGATTTATTAAAATCCTCGATGTTAGACAAGTTTCTAATATGGGAGCCTATTTCTGTAAATATCTAGGAAAGGATATGTTTGATGTTCGGATGTTTGGTAAAAAGAAATTCTTTTGTTCTCAAAAATTAAATAAACCAGTTGAAATGACTGGCTACAAAGCACTCCTATTTCATGAACAATATATAGGCGAATTAAAACCTGTGTTTGTTAAAACATTTTTTAGTGAATACGCAGGCACGATTAATTATTCTGCCTATACTCTAGTTGAGGATATTCCAGTAAATTTAAGCATGGAAAATCAAAACAATGATAAAGGAAAAACACGTCTTGGAATTCCAAAGATTATACCAAGAAACCTTTAACGAAAAACTGAGTTATGACGAGGCATACTCACAATGTACAGACTTAGTAGTATTGGGAAAAATAGTATATAGCCCAATTTATGGAAAAGACCTAGAGGTCTTGAAAAAATAAGCATATTTGCTAATATATAAGAGCTTACTCGGAACAATTAAATAACACCAAGAAGATTTTTTTATAACTACATCCCAGAAATGGGCGGTTCTATCGATGAAGTTATCTTTTTGGTAATTTGTTTCGAGTAAGCTAGAACCGTCCTTTTTTGTTTATTAATCGTAGTTATGGATAAAAATAAAACAATTAAATATTTTGCCTATGTCCGCAAATCAACCGAAGGGGAAGAACGACAGGCTTTATCTATTTCTAGTCAAATGGATAAAGTAAATGAGTTTTTTGCCGATCTTGATATTGTGGAAATTTTAGAGGAAAAACATTCTGCTTTTAAGCCCTATAACCGCCCTGTCTTTAAAAATATGATTAAAAGGATAAGAAAGGGTGAAGCAACAGGAATAATCTCCTGGCACCCTGATAGATTGTCTAGAAATGAGATTGACGCTAGCACTATAACCTACTTGGTTAGGACAGGAGTTATAGATGACCTTAAATTTGGTTCATATAATTTTGATAACAGTCCTGAGGGAATAATGATGTTGCAAATGTCTTTATCTCAATCTCAATATTTCTCTTCTAAACTGGGAAAAGATGTTCGCAGAGGATTAGAAAAGAAATTTACCATGGGCTGGCAACCTAATATGGCACCAAATGGATATTTAAATGTAATGCTGAAAGACAAAGGATACCGGATAATAAAAACTGATAGAAAAAGGTTTGATAGCTTACGAAAATCTTTTGATATGTTCTTAACTGGTAGTTATTCTGTTCCCCAAGTTTTAGATAAACTAAATAATGAATGGAATTTTAAAACCAGAGTAAAGAATGGACAATTATCTAGAAGCTCTTTGTATAGAATCTTCACTAATCCATTCTATGCGGGAATTATTGGATATGATGGCAAACAAAACCAAGGAAAACATAAAGCCATGATTAGTTTAAAAGAATATGACCAAATCCAAGAATTATTAGGCAAAAAAGGCAAACCAAGAATGAGAAAAAATAATTTTACCTATTCAGGGCTAATTCATTGTGCTTTCTGTGGCTCATTAATAACAGCAGATAAAAAGACTAGAGTGCTAAAAACAACTGGCAAGGAAAAATCTTTTATCTACTACCGTTGTAGTCATAAAAAACCAAGAATAAATTGTCAGGAAAAAGCAGTTAGTCTACCTGATCTAGAAAATCAAATTGATGAAGAATTAGAGAAATATGAACTTATACCTAAATTCAAAAAACTATTATTTAAGATTATTGATGAAACTAAAGATGAAGCACCTAAAAAAGAAAAAAATATTGTAAATGATCTAGAAAAAAAGATTAAACAAATAAGAATAGAAAAAAGCAACCTAACTAAACTAAGTTGCAAAGGTTTAATCTCTGATGATGAGTTTACTGAACAGAGAAATAATTATGAAAAACGAGTCAATACATTGGAACAAGAAATTCAACAGGCTAGTAATCAAAATCAAGACAGAGGAGCCAAGCTAGAGGACTTAAAATTTGCTATTAGAGCAAGAACTAAGTTTGCTGAGGGAGATGATATAGAGAAAAAAGAGATACTTAAAAGATTAGGCTCGAATCAAGTATTAAGTGAAAGAAAATTGCTAATATCAGCCCATAAATGGCTAATTCCTATTCAAAAATCCCTAAGACCCTTGGAGGCTAAATTTCTTACGCTCGAACTGGATAAAACCCCTATAAATACAAGACAAAACGAGGCTTTAACCTCGCTTTGTTGCGAACTGCGGGAGCGACGGGACTCGGACCCGCGACCTTCTGCGTGACAGGCAGACGCTCTAACCAGCTGAGCTACGCCCCCAACAATAAAATAAAAACAGCTCATTGAACCGTTCTTCAAAATAATGCTAACAAATTTACTTCATTTAGTCAATCTCAAAATAACACCTAGTATTAAAATCATCATGGGGTTCGGGAGTTGAATTAAGCACCCCACTGTCATTCCGGGCTTGACCCGGAATCCAGAAATAAAAAATCATAAACATCCTAATCATCCTAATAGTCTTAATTCAATTACTTCGTTCCTCTCTGCCTAACAGCTTCGTATAAAACCACAGCGGTAGCCACTGAAACATTAAGTGAAGTAATTTTACCTTGCATTGGTATTTTTATTCTTTCATCAGACAATTCAAGTCCTTGCTTGCTAAGTCCTTTATCCTCTGAACCAACGAGAATAGCTGTTGGTTTTTTATAATCAATTTCTATGTAATTTTTTTCTGCTTTTGCAGTTGTGGCAACAATTTGAATTTTATTTTGTTGGCACCAACCTAAAACCTCTTTACTATTACTCCTTACTATCTTTACATCAAAAATTGCTCCCTGACTGGCTCTAATAACGTTTGGATTATACATATCAATCTTTGGGTCGATTAAAATAATTACATCCAATCCAATCGCTTCAGCGGTTCTAGCGATTGCGCCAAGATTACCTGGCTTTTCAATTGCTTCAGCTATCAAAACTAATGGACAACTACTTAATTTTATATTTTTTAATTCACATTCTGAAACTTTCGCTACCGCTAAAAACCCATCTGGATTCTCACGAAAAGATATTTTATCAAAAACTTTTTTACTGACTTCAAAAATTAAACGTTTATCCAGAGCTAACAAATTTTTAGTTAAGTCTGAACAATGAAATAAAGCTTGTAAATTAATTCCAGAAGCCAAAGCCATCTCAATCTCTCGTTCACCTTCAATCAAAAACAAACCTTGCTTTTTTCTATATTTAGCCTCATGTAATTTTATAACATTTTTTATTTTTGGATTTTGTAAACTATCTATTATCATTTTTTTTCTTTTGTTCTTTTAAATAAATAATATATGAACCACCAGTTGTGCCGACTGTAATTAAAATAATTATAGAAACAAATATTGGCATTCTCCATGACAGCGGAACAAAAGCTTCACTAGCCATTAGCAATCCACCAAGAATAAATATTTTACCACCCAGACGATGAGTCTTGTTCCAAGCCTCCTCTGAAGATAAAGTCCAAGGTGTTCGAATACCGACAAACCAATTTGATTTTATTTTACTCATATAATTACCAATAATAACAAAAAGTATTCCAACCATAGTCGGCACGACTGAACTAATTGGAATGTTATAACCGATAGCATTTAGACTAGTGGCAAAATAAATCAAAGACATAAAAACAATAATCACTGTTTTGAATATGTGATAAACGTTTTTAAACTGCTCATAACGTTCTCTCTTTGGATCTATCAATGGGATAAACAGAAATAATAAATATATACCTAATATAAGAACTGGGAAAAAGAAAGCCGCAAAAGCTGGTGAACTCCAGTTGTCTGGCTGACCAGCTATATTCCAATGAATCGGTACGCTTTCAGGAAAATGTTTAAAAAAATAAAATGAAAAAGCTGCAGGAATCAAAACGAAAATTATTGATAATACTTCGGTTTTAATTGTTGGCTTAATTGGATTAGACATATGATTATTTAAAAAATTTAATAATAATTTTAGCCGCTTCTTCAAACACGCTTAGATTTAAAGAATATATTAATTCTTGACCTTGTCGACGAAAAGTTATTAAATCAGCTCTTTTTAAAACATTCAAATGATGCGACAAAGAGGGAAGTGCAATATCAAAAAATTTAGCTATTTCACCAGCTGCCATATCTCTTTTTTTAAGTAATTCTAAAATTTTTCTTCTGGTTGGATCTGCTAAAGCCTGAAATGTAATATTAAGCGTCATATATAATTCGCATATACCGCATTTGCAGGTGCGGTGTATTAATTATTAGATGTTTAGATAATTATCTAAATTACACCACATCTAATAATTTTGTCAACTTTTTTTACCCTCCTTCTAAAGGAGGGGTTGGGGGAAGTTTTTCATTCCCGCCCGCCTTGCCTCTACGAGAAACGAGCGGGCAGGCGCAGGCGGGAATCCAAAAATCCATTTGCTCATTAAAAAAATAGATAGTAATTTAAAAACCAAACATTAATTATTCTTATAGCAATAATTTAAAATCACCATGGGGTTTGGGGTGCGTTCCCTCAATACTTCGGGACAGGCCTGAACTTAATAGCATTTACCCCGCCGACTGGCGGGGAATAAAGTACCCCAAGACTTTTTGGTTACTTTTTAGTCATAAAAAGTAACGCCTAAGCGGCAGCTTTCTCTGTAATTAAAAATTATAAAATAAATATTTTCTTAATACCAAAAGCCCCCTCTATTTAAGAGGAGGCCTGGCAAAGAAGGGGTCTTACTGGACCTCATTATAATAATTTGTCTTGACTATTGTTTTCTTTTTTTTTATCTGTTGTTTCTTGATTATGCTTTCTTTTTTCTTTTATTAATTCTCGATTAACCCAGAACAACCAACTTAGAACACCTACGAAAAATAGTAAAAAAATTGCTAAATCAAATCTTAATTTACCTTGCTTAATTTTATTCTCGTTAATCGCACCGCTAACTGCTAATTCTTGTTCTCCATCAATTATCTCTACTTCCATTTCTTCTACTCCACCATTTTCTTCTGAGATCACAACTGGCTGATTGATTTTACTCTGTGTTTTTTCATCAATTGCACTAACTGCACCTTGTCTCTCTTCTTCAGCTGCTTGAGCAATGCTTGGCTGTTTAATCGTAAAAGAAACGATATTTGATTGACGACTTTCTCTATCGTAATCATCTGTTGTCGTAGTATATACTAAATATTTATTCTTTGTCAATGGTTTGCTTGGTAAGTAAGCAAAATTAGCTGTACCAGATTCATGATTTTCTACTCGAAATTCTCCATCTAATTCTTCATTTATAAAAACTTTGATGTTGGAATTATTTTTAGCCAAGCCAACAATGAATGGTTGTTTAGCTGATGTTTGACTATTAACAACCGGTTGAAATAGTGTTGGTGCTGGTAGCGGTGGTTCTGTAAATATTTCTTCTTCTGCTACCTCTAGGGTTGACGGTAACGAAGTCTTTGTTTCAAAAATCATTTCAGTTGATGGTGGTGACAAGACCAATGAAGTCGGATCCTTAGCGACAGCTATAATATTATGTACACCGACTGATAAAAAATCTTTTAATGTCAGAGAAAAATTCTCAGAGATATCATCTAGTGGTTCTTTTTCTGCCATGCCAACCCATTTGTCATCAATATAAATCAAAACCTCTTCACCTTTTGGCGTTGTTCCGCTGACAGAGAATTCTTGACCATCAATTTTTAAAATTTTTGGAGCCTCTTCGGTTTGTGCATGTACCTGAAAAGCAAAAAAAACAAAAACCAAACAACTAATACTAAAAATAAACTTAAAAAAGACTTGCTTCATGCTAAATATTTAAAATTAATTGGTTAAAAATTTTTAAATCACCCGGGGTTCGGGGGTCGAATTAATTCCCCTCCTTAATAAGGAGGCTTGCCCGCCGAATTGGAGGGGGCTAGGGGAGGTTTTGTCATCCTGAGGAAACCCGCTATTAAGTCGGGCTGACGAAGGATCTCGTAAATATCGCACAAGATTCCTGCCTCCCCCCTGCTTTGTCATTCTGGAGCGAAGCGATAGAATCTCACAAAATATTAGGGACCCTACCACGCCCGCTTTAACGCTATTAAGCGGTCGGGCGAGTCGTTCCGATTTCTCGGAACTCCAGAGTGACAATAACCATTGATAAAAAAATAAGGCGAAAAAATATAATTCGTTTATTAAAAAGAAACTAACTATATTTTCTCGCCTCCTTTAAGTATATACTGATAAAAATCAGTATATGGGCTAAAGGGATAAACTCAGCTTGCGCCAACTTTTCCATTCAGCCCTATACCATTTTCAAAAAAAATGAAAATAAATCAATATCTACAATATGCAGATATTTCTAGTTTATATGCACGAAGATACAACCGTCAAGTGTAAATTTTGTTGATAATTAGCCATTTTTAGTGGATTAATCTGTGGAAAGACTTGTGTTTAAACAAGGGACAACTCATCAATTTTTTGCCAAAAAACCTCCAAAATACATCTAAATTACATCCTTATAATGTTTAATCTTAGCGGTTTTTCTTACTTTATCAATATCAATCGCTATTAGGTCGGCCCGAAACTCCTCAAAATAGGCTTTTTTATTATTTTCTAAATATAATTCAATTGCCTGCCGAAAATTATTTGTTTTCTGTATTGTCATGGCTTCGTCAGCTTCTCCATACTTATTAGATAAACGTGTTTTTACCTCAATAAACACCAATAAATCGCCAATTTTAGCCACAATATCTATTTCCTTAAAACTAAGTTTGATATTTTGAGCAATTATCAAATATCCCTTGTTTTTTAGGTAATTACAGGCAATTTCTTCGCCAAATTGCCCAATTTTTTGATTATAATTCATATATTATTATATTACCCTCCTTTTAAAGGAGGGGCTAGGGAGGTTAATTTTCTTTTTTATACCTTCTTTTTGTCATTCTGGAGGGACCCGCTAAATCGGCGGGGACCGATAGAATCTCATGAGGCTCTACCGCACCCGCCTTAACGTTGTTAAGCGGTCGGGCGGGTCGCTTCGCCCCAGTGGCCAACGTTATATCCTTGCAAAAACCAAAAAACATCTGCTATGCTTAAATTAACCACATCTTTCCTTATTTTACCAAACATTCCCTAATTTTAGAAAAAAATAACAAATTCGCATATGACTTATTAAACAAGAAATTGCTCTTCAAAAATAAATATTTTTAGGAGAATACAAACTAAAAACAAAGGAGGGTCAGAAATGGGCGTTAACTTAAGATCTAAAATGATTATTCAAAGCCAAGGCGACAACATTGTTTGCGAAGTCTATGGACAAGACAAAGAAACAGAAAAATGGGCTGGAGCTATCAATCTTTATAAAGAGGGATTCTTTCATACTACGTTGATTTCCTCTAACCCCACATTCAACACTTCAGAACAAGCAGTGGCTTACATGGAGAAAGTCGTTAGGCAAACTAGGGCATCAGATATTAGCGCGCAAATAGAAAAGGTTGAACAAATTATCGGATCAGAAACAATGGATCTTGTAAAAAAAATCTCACAAGCTGCCGATTGAACCAACCTTTTTAAAATTCTTCACTCTGAAGGAAAGACACAAAGTGGCCTTTCCTTCTCCTAAAAGTATTTATTTTACCAAACATTCCCTAATTTTAGAAAAAAAATTTAAAGTTCAGATATAACTTGTTGTATGAAATTAAGAATGAGAATTATAAATAAATATTAAAAATAACATGGGGCATCTTTATAGATTTAGAAAAGGTTGGCAAAGTGAACACTTGGCAAAATACATTTTATCTAAATTTTCATTTGTAGCGGAGCCATCTACAGTCTCAGATGATTTAGGATCGGATTTCTTTTGTACTATATTTAATATTGTAAAAGAAGATGAACTATTACCACAAAATTCATTTGCTATCCAAATAAAGAGTAAAGATAATAAATTCGAAATAACAAATAAAGCTCAATATTTAGACAATCTAGAAATACCGTTTTTTGTTGGTGTGATTAACAAAGAATTATTAAATATAACTATTTATTCTGGGGAGTGGTTAAGCAACTTCTTCTCTTTAAAGGGTAATCCATCAGATACCAATAAGATCTTTATTGAATTAACCAATGAAAGAAGTTTTCCCCTGCATATCCTTGAAGAAAATAATTACATTTTGAAATTTCCAAAAATTCTCGAGCTAGATGCAAATTTAGATTACGCTAATAACACAAAAGGTCTAGAAGTACTATTTCAAATTTGTAGTTTAATACAATCCAACATTTCTGCCAGAAAAAGCAATGAATATATTTTTAATCGATTAAGTAGCCCACCGATGATTGATATATATGCAGGCCCAACCTCTGTAAAATTATTTAGGAATAATTATATAAAAAGATTAGCTGAAGTATTCTATAATTTAAAATTTTTACATAATAGTTCAAAAAAAGAAGATAAGATTATTATAAAAAAAGAATTTGAATGTTACAAACAACATTATAATAATCTAAAAGCTGTATACAATGGTGGGTTGCCTAAATATTTGACTTCATGTTTTAAGGAGCTTGATATTTTAATAAATAAAAAATAAAGTCTTGTCATCTCTGTTGTAATTCTCATTCTTAACTTCTTCGCTTCGCTTCGACCCTAACGGGACGTCTAACACGGTATATACAAAATTTTTTCCTACTTCGTCTACAAAAAACTTCGTATGATACCAAAACATTGTATGAAATTCTCTTTTGTAAAAAAATAAAAATAAAGGATAATTTTGGCACTTTTTTATAACTATTTTAACAATTAACTTAAAAACTATGGACAATTTATTTCTCATCCTATTCTTAATATCATTAGTCGGTCTAATTGTCGGCTTAATAAAACCGTCCTCGCTTTCTCGATTTTTGAAGAAAAAGGCAACGCGTAAAAATTCCGCTATAATTTTTGGAGTAGCAACACTGATTTTCTTTGTTTTGTTCGGCATAACAACAGAATCTACTCCAACCAAAGACACACAGAATAATATTAGTAATCAGAAACAAGAACAAAAAGTAGATGATAAAAGAGAAGTAGTCCAAATTTCACCCGTCAATTATGAAATTGTTGAAACCGAAGATCAAAGCCATAAAGCACTAGGCAATAGAGTTCTTTCATCTTATACGACACAAGAAATTGCTAATCTGCCAACCGACAAAAAAATGGCTTACAGAATTGTTGTCTCTCCAGAAATAAAAGAAAATCAGGTGAAACCAACTGTTGAAAAAATTATTTCTGATATTACTTCAAAAGATAATGATATTGATGAAATCAGTTTACTTTTGTATAGCGACAAAGAACTTGCAAACGGTATGTATGATGTAGCAACGGCTACTTGGGCACCAAACGGTAACCTTGGAAATATCACACCAGAAATTGCACGAAGCAATAATAGAAATAATTATAAAACTACAATCCAAATCAAAGAAAATCTTGAGGAATATTTACAAAAGAGAGGAAAGTCAGAAGACAAATTTGGATTCAGCGAAGAACAAAGACGCGGAATTTTTAAAGAAATTGTTGTAGCCGAAGATAGGGCTAGAATAGAAGCCGACAAAATATATCCGATTGATATTTCTGATCCAAACTATAAACAAGAAAATATCATGAAAAATATCGACAAAAATCGTGAGCTAATGGATAAATATAAGGCGGGAGTGAGAAATGAATATGGAATTACAGAAGATATCGAAAATAAAATAGTTGCTGAGGCTTTTACAGAAAGCTGGCCGATGGAATAAAAAAAATAATTTTAATCAACGTGATAGCGCATTGAGGCCCCCAAAACTTTTGGTTACTTTTGGTTACAAAAGTAACGCCCAAGTGGCAGCTTTAAAAAAACTAATATCTTTAAAATACAAACACTCGTCAAAATGACGAGTGCTGTTTTTTTTATATTTTGTATTGTTCTTTATGGAATATATTTCTTAAACTCTTTTTCTTTTTCTCTCTCTTCTTTCTTCTTCGGTATATCCCGAGCTTTCCTTATTATGAAATAAAGCCAGACTACCATACCAGCACCCCAAATCAAAAACCAAAATCGAGCTGACAACAATGGCACCATTTCATAAGTAAAAAACATCAAGACTGAACCGATAAAAACATTAGTGATAGAAAAATAATATAAACCTTGCCAAATTTTTTTATAAATACCTTGTCTATCTTTTTTCTTCATAAAAGATGAGACAAAGGCAAGGATAAATAAAGATACTACAAACGCAATAAAAAACCTTTGCGTCATTTCTACAAATACACCTGGTCTTAAATTAAACCAAAAATCCAAAGTTAATAAATTTTCCATTTTTATTTAAAATTAATTACAATTTTGTAAATACTAAACCAAAATGATATTGGCCAGCTTCAAACTCCTCCTCTAAAGACAGACCTAATTTTTTAGCTGCCTGAATCAATAAATCTTTTTTTACTTTTTCTTCCGCTGGTGGCCCAAACGGCGCGGCCACGTTTTTCCATTCAACTACTTCTATCTTTCCGCCAGACTTTATCATTCTGATTGTCTCTCTCAAAATTTCTGCTCTTTTATGTGACTGGTACAAAGTATTAATCAATAATCCAATGTCTAGACTACCAGCCTCTATTTTAGTCGCCCCAAAGATTTCTAGATTAGTCCAAACAGTTTCTAGGTTTTCCAAATTTTCAACCTTGGCTCGTTTATTTATAGTTTCCAAAACAGTTTTTAAAATGTCCACCGCATAGACTTTTCCTTTTTTGCCAACTATTCTGGCTGCCGCAAAAATAAAATGTCCTGAAGCGCCACAACCAAAATCAGCTATTCGAAGTTTGTCGCCTATTTGGACTTTTTCCAATATTAAATCTGCATCCAGCAGAGCGTTGCCTCCTATTATTGTTGCCATAATTTTATTTTATTTCTGTTTTAATTATAATTTATTTAGACAATCTTCACAAGCAAACTTATATTAATTCTTTCACACCAGCAAAAGTTTTTCGATGAATTGGACAAGGACCATATTGTCTTAATAATTCTAAATGTTTTTTTGTGCCATACCCTTTATGTTGATCAAAGGCATAATTTGGGTATAATTCGTTCATTTTTAGCATAATATTGTCTCTAGTTTCTTTGGCTATGATAGAAGCAGCCGCAATACTAAAAACAATTGAATCGCCTTTCTTGATTGCTCGTTGCTTAGTAGAAAAATTTGGTATTTCAAATCCACCATCTACAATAATATAGGCTGGTTTACTTTTTAATTGTCCAATAGCTTTTTTCATAGCTAAAAAGGTTGCTTGCAGTACATTTATTTTATCAACTACATGACAATCACAGATACCAACACCTACTTCAAAAAATTCTTCAAGAATAACTGTATATAATTCTTTTCTTTTTTTAACACTTAGTTTTTTAGAATCATTAACAGCTTTTAATTTATCACTTGGACGATAATCATTTTTTGCTACAACACAAGCAGCTACGACTGGACCAGCTAAAGGTCCGCGTCCAGCTTCATCAATGGCACCAATAGAGTCATAGCCATTTTTAAAAATTTTTATTTCTTCAGCAAAATTAAACATATTTCCATTATACCACAAACGCCCTTGTCATTCTGGAACGAATCCGCCAACTGGCGGATCGTAATGACAATTTTTTTAATTACATAGTTGTTTTGGTGCAAAAATAACTCGGGGGTTTGGGGGTCGAACTAAGCGCCCCTTTCTGTCATTCCAGGCTCCCGCCCGTTTCGCAAGCGAAGCGTTGCAGGCGGGTGACCCGGAATCCATAACTTTAAAAAAACAAAAACGCCTACTAAATCAGTAGACGTTTTATAAAAAAATAATCAATTTTATTTTAACTGTAAATATTCATAAGCTGACAAAGCAGCAATAGCACCTTGTCCGCAAGCAATAACAATTTGTTTATATGGAACATCTGTCACATCGCCAGCCGCAAAAATGCCAGGGCAACTAGTTTGTCCTTTGGTATCAATCACAATTTGCTTTCTTTGATCTAGCTTAACTAAATCACCCAACCAAGAAGTCTTGGCTTCATAACCAATTTCAACAAAAATGCCGTCAAGCACTAATTCTTTTTCTTCACCTGATTTTATATTACGAATTTTTATTTTTTCCACTTTTGTTTCTCCGATAATTTCACTTACTTCTGAACCATGTGTGATTTCAATGTTTTTAATATTTGTAATTTTATCAACCAAAGCCTCAAAGCCAGTAAATTCTTTTTCATTGTTCACAAGATAAACTTGATTAGCAATTTTTGACATCACCTCAGCCGCATCAATGGCTGAATTTCCTCCACCAATTACAGCGACATTTTTATTTCTGAAAAACTGTCCATCACAGTTAGCACAATAAGACACTCCCCTGCCAGTTAATTCTTTTTCGCCTGGTACATTAAGTTTTCTTGAATCCAAACCTGTATTTAGAATAATAGTTTTTGCTAAATATTCACTCTCACCAATAACTATTTTAAAATTATCTTTATCTTTAATTATTTCTGAAACTTTTTTATTAACAATCTCAACACCCAAATCTTTAACCTGTTCAGCCATATTATTGATTAAATCAACAGCACTAATTGATTTATATCCGGGATAATTCTCAAATTCAGAGGCCCAAATCATTTGTCCACCAACAACTTCGCCGATTACTAAAACTTTCATTTCTCGTCTAACCGCATAAATAGCTGAAGTAAGACCAGCTGGTCCAGCACCAATAATAATTACATCATACATATTTTTAATTTATTTTTTATTTCTAGACTTTAGTCCACAAAACCATACCCTTTTCACAGGTTATCCACCAATATTATTTTAGCTAACGTTAGCCAATTAAAAAAGAAAAGTCTAGGAATTTGTGGACTTATCCACTAGTAACTATTTTTAAGTCCACATTACTCTGGACTTAAATTATTCTGCCAAATGTTTATCTATTAAACTACTAATTTCATCTTTACTTCTGTATCCGCTGAATTGATCTATCTCTTTACCTTCTTTAAAAAAAATAAAGGTTGGTATTCCCATTATTCCATATTTCTCTGCTAATTCAGAATTTTCATCAACATTTACCTCACCAATTATTATATTCTTATCTTTGTAAACCTCCATTAATTCCTCTATTACTGGATGCATTAATTTGCAAGGACCACACCAAGGGGCGAAAAAATCAACTAAAACTAGCTTTTTATTTTCTTCAACCTCGGATTTAAAATTTTCTTTGTTAAAATCCATATGTTCTATATATAACTTAATAATTAAAGTTTATTTAATTTTAGCAATTTATATTAAAATACCTTCTGCTACAAGCTGTAATTCAAGAATTTTTATTTAAGCGTCAACAATAATAAAAATATCAGGAATCTATAATAAATAAATTATTATTTTTTAAACGATGTTCCAGATAGAACGACTTAACCTTAATAGAATTATTCTATTTGTTAAAGCAGAGCTTTCATGTTTTCCGTCATTTTTGACGCTTGCACTTTCGCTAGGCAAGTGATCAGTAATCCACAAAGTTTTAATAAATTCCAAAATATAATTTTCTGTTAAACTTTTATATTTAAAATTCGTAATTGTAAATTTTTAATTGTCTTGGTGGACCATAAGGGACTCGAACCCTTGACCTCTTCCATGCCATGGAAGCACTCTAGCCAACTGAGCTAATGGCCCGTTATTTTTATATTATGTATTTTCCATAGTTCTATATGGAACCATTAAAATTAGCTAATATTAGCAATTGTGCTCTCGAGAGGATTCGAACCTCTGTTTAAGGCTTAGGAGGCCCTCGTTCTATCCAGCTGAACTACGAGAGCCCAACAGATTTTCTTGTTTTATTTTTCACTAGCCGTATAGATAAATTATCTATTATTTTCAAATAAAAAATCATACCATAAAAAGCGGTTGATATTTCATATATTACAACATAATATTTTTTTTGACAAACTAGTATGAATTACATTAAGATTAGAACACTATTAATAATCATGCTTATTAGATATTAATTATATTTAAATAAAAACTATGTTTAACAAACAGATGCAAGGAGGAGAATTTAAAGGTTTTGAAACAGTTATCGGCCCCTCAGTTAAAGTAAAGGGTGATTTCCATGGTATGGGCAATATTATTGTTGAAGGTATGCTCAGTGGTACTCTGAAAACCAGTGGTAACCTAACTATTGGTGAAAAAGCTAAAGTAACTGCTAGTATAGAAGCAAAAGAAGCCACTATTGCCGGTGAAATCAAAGGCAATATTAAAACTAGGGGTTATCTAGAAATAACTGCTTCAGCTAAAATATTCGGTGATGTTGAAGCATCAATTCTTTCAATCGAAAAAGGGGCACTAATCAATGGTAAATGTATTATGAATGTTGGTGACGTTGGTAAAACAGAATCAACAAAAAAAGCTGAATAATTAATCTTTTGCAAATGCACGTCTATATCTATGATTCATTTTTGAATCAAAAAAAATATGACCGTATTTTAGCACGTTTAGAAACTAGAATTACTGATCTGGGCTTAAACGGCAAAATATCTAGACTAGGTACCATAACTAATATTCACGACATTGTTGATCATGAAATTAAACATGGCGCAAAAACCATCATCGCTGTTGGTAACGACCAAACCGTTAATCAAGTCCTGAATGTTACTGCTGGAAGAAATGTACCTCTTGGTATAATTCCCATAGAAGAAAAAAACAACGACATTGCTCTGTCTCTAGGTATCCTTGACATGGAAAGTGCTTGCAATGTCTTGTCAGCCAGAAGAATAACGTTGCTTGATTTAGGTGTAGCTAATAATACTTTTTTTCTTTCCTCAGTAGCTATTGAAGCTACCGGAACAATTGTTGAAGTAAGTAAAGATTATTCAATTGAAATACAAAAGAGGGGACAGATTATTGTAAAAAATTTATCTAATATTGACGAAAATCTATCTAAACATGGCAAATTTAATCCGCAAGACGGTGTTTTGGAATTATTAATTAATACTGATAATAAAAATTTTTATAACTCAACCAAAAAAAATATTTCAGTTTTTCCAGTAAAAAATATTTCTATTAGTAACAACAAACAAGGATTAATTGTTGATGGTTTAATAAAAATAAAAACACCTACTGAAATAAGTGTTTTAAAACAAAAGTTAAAAATAATTGTTGGCCGAGAAAGAAATTTTTAAAATATATTATTTCCTTTTTATAAAAAACTAGTCAGACGACTAGTTTTTTTATTTTAAAATATTAATTTAAAACATAAGTGTTGTAACAATTTAAAATCACCATGGAAGTTGGGGTGCATCCTGAGAGCCAAGACAAAGCCCAACAAAGATAAAACAATATAATAGCGAATAAAGCGCCCCAAGGCTTCCTACCTATCGCTTGCACACCGAAGTGGAGGAACAGAAAGGTTTGCTACTTGGCACCTGTCCGCCTATACTGGCGGAGTTACAAAAAGTAGGTCAACACAACAGCACGCTTACAATTAAATCTTTAATCTCATCAATAGACTGTTCTAAAAACTTTATCATAAAACACAAACGCCCGCTCAACAACGGACGCTTTAAATCAAAATTAATAGTAAAAACTAATTCTCTGTTTTTTGTTCAACAATTTTTTCTGTCTTTTCTTTTTGTTTAAATAGATATAGTTGTTGAACAGTTGTGAGCAGGGTAGTGATTAACCAATATAATGCTAAACCTCCTGGGAAAGTTAAACCAATAAAAACTGTCATTGCCGGCATAAAATACAACATTTGTTTATTCATAATGGCCATCATATCTCCATTTTTAGAAGCATCTGCCTTTACTTGTGGCTTATTGTGTGACAATGTTTTTACTTGCCAAAATTGCGCTAAACCAGCGAGTACAGCTAAATAAACATTCGGTTTGGATAAATCAATAATGCCTAGTGAAATTGAATTGATTAGCTCGGGCTTATCAATAAAACTATAAACGAGAGCCAAGGAACCACCATTTAATCCATCTCTAAATACTCTAAAGACTGCCCACAAAAAAGGTAATTGAATCAACAAGGGAAAACAAGAAGAGAAAGGGCTTACTTTTTCTTCTTTATATAAAGCCATCATTGCTCGGCCCATTTCTTCTTTATTCTTAGCGTATTTTTTCTTTACTTCATTAACCTTGGGTTGAATATCTTGCATTGCTTTCTGGGATTTGATTGATTGTTTCGATAAAGGCAATAGAATTAAACGAATAATAACTGTCATTGCTATAATAGCTAAACCAATATCATTCCCAGGAATAACATTATAAAGATAAACCAGTAAATTCAAAATTGGTTGATAAAAAAAAGCTTCAAATAAGTGTGACATAATATTATTTTAACGGATCCCAACCGCCTTGATTAAATGGATTACAACGAATAACTCTCCATAACGCTTTTAATCCTCCCTTGAAGAAGCCATATTTAGAGATAGCTTGAATAGCATACTCGCTACAAGTCGGCCTAAAACGACAATAACCATAAGGAAAAAATATTTTCAACAAACCATGATCAAAAGACAGGGTTTTTTGATATATTTTGATAATTTTAATAGCAATATGACGAGGTAAATACAAAAACACTTGGCTATAAATATTATAATATTTCTAATTTTTTAAAATTAAGATAAACCGATTTTTCCAAATCACGAAATGACACTGTTAAAGCTTCTGGTGTAATAATTAATAAAACATCGTTTCCAACCTTCATTAACTCTATTTTTTGTCTAATGATAGCTCTAATCTGTCTTTTTATTCTGTTTCTTTCAACTGCTTTTTTACTAATTTTACGTCCAACTATTATACCAAATCGATTTATTTGCAAATTATTTTTAATTATTTTTACACCCACTATTGAATCGTAGCTAGAGCGTCCTTTACGAAAAGTTTTTGTAAATTCTTTATCTTTTGTTAGACGGTTTGCTTTAGCTAACATATATTACCTTATTATTTGCTTAGTGTTGTCCGTCCTTTATTGGCACGGCTTTTTAGAACATTACGGCCAGCTTTCGTTGACATTCTTTGTCTAAAGCCATGCTTCTTTTTGGCGCGCCTATTATTAGGCTGAAAAGTTCTCTTCGGCATAACTATATAATTATAAATTTATTAAAAAAGAAAAGTCAATCTTCGTCATTGACTACTTCCAGACACTAACATTTATCGAGGCAGAAGTCAAACCATCTCTAAAAAATATATTTATTTTTTCTTCCACTTGTTATCAACACTTTATAAACATTAACAGCTATTTTACTGATTGAAATTAATTGTTATACTTGGAGAGTACTTTTTTTTGACATTTTTTTTATTTCTTTATACTTTAAATACCTAAGCTTTTTACTTTTTATATACTTTAATTTTTAATTGCCTCGTACTATGAATAATGATCAACTCTGGCAAGCAGTTTTAGGTGAAGTCGAACTAAATTTATCTAAAGCTAACTTTACTACGTGGTTTAAAAACACTTTTATATCCTCTTGCGAAAACGACAAAGTAATCGTCTGTGTGCCTAACACTTTTACTAAAGCTTGGTTAGAAAAAAAATATCATCAAGAAATTGCTAAAGCTTTTAAAAATATTGGGCAAGAAAAAATCAAAGAAATTCTTTACAAGGTTGAAACAAAAAAAACTGGTGCGATTGATGACCTGTTGAAAAAAATCCGCGTAAAAAAAGAAAACGACTCAGAAGAAAAACCAGCCACTATAAATAGGTTTGGTCTAAACTCACGTTATACTTTTGATAATTTTATTGTTGGTAAAAATAATGAACTAGCCCACGCAGCTTCGCAAGCTGTAGCTGCTAATCCTGGACAAGCCTACAACCCTCTTTTTATTTACGGTGGTGTCGGTCTAGGTAAAACCCATTTACTACAAGCGATTGGACATGAATTAGCAAAAAGAAGTACTCGAGTCCTTTATGTCTCCTGCGAAAAATTTACCAACGACTATATCCAAGCTGTTCGAAGTGGCAAAGGAAAAGATTTTAAAGACATGTATCGGAATGTTGATTTATTATTAGTTGATGATATTCATTTTATGGGTGGCAAAGACGGTACTCAAGAAGAATTTTTTCATACTTTTAACGAACTTCATCAATCAAACAAACAAATAGTTATTTCTTCAGATAGACCACCCAAGGCTATACCAGCTTTAGAAAAAAGACTCCTCTCCCGCTTCGAGTGGGGAATGATTGCTGACGTTGGTTTGCCTGATACAGAAACTCGAATGGCTATTTTAGAAGCTAAATGTAAAGAAAAAAACTATTTGCTGGAACAAGAAATATTATCTTATATCGCTAATAATATAGAAAGTAATATTCGTGAATTAGAAGGCGCCCTAACCCGTTTAATTGCTTATTACGAATTTAATAACACTCAGCCTACTATTGAGACCACCAGACAAGTCTTGTCTGGTATTGTTTCAAGTTTCCAAACAAAGTCTGCTACGCCCAAAATAATCCTTGATTCTGTTTCAAAGTTTTTTGATATTAATATTAAAGACATAACGGGCACCAGCAGAAAAAAAGAATTAGTTGTACCTAGACAAATAGTTATGTTTCTGATGCGCAAAGAAATAAACTCTTCTTACCCAGCTATCGGGCAAGAGCTAGGAGGAAGAGACCACACCACCGCTATGCATGCTTTTAATAAAATAAAAAGAGAAATAGAAGAAGACGAACGCCTAAAACAGAACATTAGTTCTATTACTCAACTTATCTACAATAGCTGTTAATATCTCGGTTGATAATTGTTTGACTTGTTAACATTTATTTTTTAACTTTCAGCTGTATCCACAGAATTCAAAATTACCCACAATTATCAACACCAATTATCAACAAGAAAAAACCAAACACAAAACAAAAAAACACCACAAACAAACGCTTTTAAAAAATCATCCACATATCAACACCCTTATTATTATTATTACTATTTAATTATATTATTTAATAAACTAATAAAGGCATGAAAATAATTAGTCTTCAGGAAAATTTAAAGCATGGATTATTTGTTGCTAGTCATATTGCAATAAAAAATATTAATCTACCTATTTTGAATAATGTGTTGATTAAGGCTGATAATGGAAATGTTAAAATAATTTCCACTAATCTAGAAATGGGTATTGTAAATAATGTTAGAGGTAAGATTGAAGTTGAGGGGTCTTTTACGGTCGACTCTAAAATAATTTCTGACTACATAAATCTATTGCCAAATAAAAAAGTTGAAATAAAATTGGTTGACGACAGTTTGGTTATAAGCAGCGGTAATTATAAAACTAAAATTAAGGGTCAATCAGCTGAAGAATTTCCATTAATCCCGACAGTTGATCGAGAAAAATATTATAGCGCCAAAATAGAAGATTTTAAAAAAGCAATTGGGCGTGTTTTGTTTGCAGCTTCTGTTAGTGAGTCTCGGTTAGAGTTATCTGGTGTCTTGTTTAGTTTTGTAAAAGATAAATTGATCTTGGCGGCGACTGATAGTTATCGTTTAGCAGAAAAGAGTGTTGCCGTAGGCGGGGGTGGGCAGAGTGAAGAAAAAATAATTGTTCCAGCTAAAACATTGCAAGAATTAATGAGAATTTTGTCGGCTGGCAGTGAAGAGGATGGTGAATTAAAAATATATTTATCAGAAAATCAAGTAATGTTTAGTTGTGGTAACACGGAATTAATTTCAAGATTAATCGAGGGACAATATCCAGACTATCAGCAGATTGTCCCAACTACTAGCAAGACAAATGTTTTAGTTGAAAGAGCTGAGTTAATTCGTGCAGTCAAAATGTCATCTCTTTTTTCAAAGACAGGTATTAATGATGTTAATTTAGATTTTCCAGCTGGTAAAAATAGCGTGGTGGTATCAGCTGTGTCGGGACAGACAGGGGAAAGCACAACTGAAATAGAAGCAAAAACCAGTGGGGTAGACAATGGTGTGGTGGTTAATTATAGATATTTGTTAGATGGTTTAAATACTTTGGATTGTGAGATGGTGAAAATAGAAGTGGTTGATAATAATACACCATGTGTTATTCGCCCAGAAAAAGATAATGGTTATTTATACGTTATAATGCCAATCAAACAATAGTTTAGTTTAAAATAAAGTTACAAAAAAACACCCAAGCTCAGGGTGTTTTTTTATGCTAAAAAAAGAAAATTATTCTCCAGTGGTTTCTTCTGGTGGGTCAGTAATGATTATTTTTATTTCACTACTCTTGACGGTTTGCTTATTCCAACCAATAGCCTCAGCCCATAATTGATACTCACCAGTTTCAATTGGTGTTTGCCAAACAGCCAAACCAAGCGTGTTGTCAAACAATTGAGAGGAGGTAATAACAGATATATTATTGTTAGCATCTTTTAAATAAAAAATAATTTTAGCAGTTTGAGTTGGGTTAGTTAAGTTTACTCTTAATTCTAGAGGAAAATTATTTTTGGGAAAAGTAGCTTCGTTGTTAAAATTATTCCAACTTATTCCAAGAGTTTCATCTTTTTTTGTTTCATCTAAAATGAGATTAAATTCAATATGCTTAGCCGAACAATTATCGACATTATCACAAGCCTTGATGGTTAAATTGTAGAAGCCATTATTTAAAAAAATCAGTGATTTATTTGAGACAAACGGATAATTAATTACCATATCAAACAGAGCACCATTAATATAGTATTCAACACGATTGATTCCTCGCGGGGCAGATGTTTTTATATCAATTGGTAGGGTATTACTCATGATTGTTTGATTGTTCGTTGGTGATTTGATTTCAAGGGACGGTCGATACTCTGGTAAATGAATATTATCTGTTTTGGTAGGTGGGGCTTCGTTGGTTAAACCTTCTTTTTCTGCCCAAGCAATAACTCGGTCTTCCCATAGATTAAATTGTGAATCTTTTTCTGGTTTAGAGGGTTGCTTGTCTCGAGGATTGTCTTTGTCGACGTAATAAAGAATTGAATGTGCTTGTTCAAAAGTTTTAATTTCCACAGCACTGGTTGGTGTATGTTCAGTCGCCAGTAAGCCAGAAAATTTATCAATCTTTGTTTTGACGCGACCAATTTCCCCATTTAGTACGGGTTTGTCTGTTGTGATTTTTTCAGGTTCTTTGAAATATTCAATTGGCGTGTCACCCAGAATTTTTTTCATGTAATCGTGCCAAATTGGCGCAGCCACAGTTGAGCCGCTAGCGCCACGCTTCATTTCTGAATTATCATTATTACCAACCCATACACCAGTTACAATGGATGGGGTGTAGCCGATAGTCCAAGCATCTCGATAATCATTAGTTGTCCCAGTTTTGGCAGCGACTGGTCTTTCACCTAAATTTAAATAATTATTTTTGCCAAAGGCGTAAACGCGAGCCGCATTATCTGATAAAATATTATTGGTTAATCGAGCTATTTCTTCATCTAAAACTCTAGTTTCTTCTTGTTTAAATTCTTCAATTAAATTACCATCTTTGTCTTCTATCTTTAGAATAGCTGTGATGGGATGAATTAAGCCTTCTCGAGCTAAGGCGCCGTAAGCATTGGTATGCTCTAGCAGTTTAACCTCTCCTCCGCCCAAGACCAATGATAATCCAAATCTATCGCGATCGTTAAGAGTTGAATAACCTAAATCTTCAGCTAAGTCCAAGACATTATCTATACCAGTTAAATAAATAGTTTTAACAGCGGGGATATTTAGAGAGCCTTGTAAAGCTTTTCTGATGGTTACTGGACCATGTTCTTCGTTATCATAATTGTGAGGTTCATAGGGCTCATCTTTGTCAAGCGAAAAATTGGTTACCACGTCATAAAGAATAGTGTTTGGGGTGTAGCCTTTTATAAAAGAAGCTGTATAAACCATTGGCTTAAAAGAGGAACCAGGTTGTCTGGGTTGTAGGGAGACATTTACTTGACCGTCAATGTCATCATTAAAATAATCACGTGAGCCAAGCATAGCTAATATTTGGCCAGTTTTAGGATCAAGCGAAACAAGTGAGGCATTGGTAGCATTATAATTTTCTTCATTAGATGGTGTTTTTTCAGCCATAACTTCTTCGGCTACTTCTTGCTTGTATAAATCAAGAGTGGTGTAAATTTTCAAACCGTCTTGTTCAATCATTTTTTCACCGTACTTTTCAGATAGGAGCTCTTTAACATACATCACAAAATGTGGAGCAAGAATATTGTTTGTTTGTTCTTTAAAATTTATAGTTACTTGTTTGGCGACCATCGCTTCTTCTTCTTCTATATATTTTTGTTTGACCATTTGATCTAGTATGTATTGTTGACGGGCAAGCAGAAGGTCTTTATTCGGTCCATAGGGAGAATAGCGACTAGGTGCTTGAGGTAGAGCCGCTAAGATAGCTGCTTCGGCTATATTTACATCACGGACGCTTTTACCAAAATAACGTTGACTGGCTGCTTCGATGCCATAAGCAGTTGAGCCATAAGGAATTTCATTTAAATACATTTGTAGAATTTCGTCTTTACTAAACTTCTTTTCTACTTGATAAGCTAAAATTAATTCTTTAATTTTTCTAGTATAAGTTTTTTCACGAGTTAAAACAGCATTTTTAATAAATTGTTGCGTCAAAGTTGAACCGCCAGCTTTTTTATTAAATAAAACATTTGTGACGGCTGTTCTGAACATTGCCCAGAGACTGAAACCACCATGTTTATAAAAATTTTTGTCTTCAATAGCTATGGTTGCTTGTTTTATAAAATCTGGTATCTCGTCAAAATTAATTAGAGTTCGTTTTTCATTGCCATGGATTTCATAGAGAACCGTTTTGCCTGTTCGATCATAAATTTTTGTACTCTGAGCAATTTGTCTTTCCATTAATCTATTTGGGTCTGGTAAACCGCGAGATAGCCAAGCCACCGAGGCAAAGACAAAAAGAATAATAATAATCAAAACAAAGCCAACAAACCGACCCATTGAAGCATTAAAAAAAAGTTTTTTTACAGCTGACCAATTAATTAGACCTGAACTAAAAACCCTTCCGGAAGATTTTTTACGAGGATTTTTTTTGATATAATATTTTTTATTTTTTTTACGCCAAGTTTGTGGTGATTTGGTTCGGCGTGATAATGAAGGGGAAGCCATAGTATTTTAAGTTGTTTTGTTAATAATATTAGAATTATAACAGTTTTAAGTCTAGCTATCAATTTTTGTTATTTTATGTTAAAATATTAACAGTTATTTATATTAAAAAATAATATTTAAATTTACGAATAAGTTAAAAACTTTTTTGTAACTTTGGAAAGGGGGTGGAGAATGAAAAAACGATTATTTAAAAATTTGGTTGTAACAGCGATGTTTTTGATAGTCGCCTGCCCAATTTTTACTATGGCTTTGCCTAGTCAAGCGGCAGACCTAGATCCTTGGGGAGATAAACAAGACGAAATTCAAGCAATCACCGGGCTAGGAGAAAATGACCCAAGAGAAATTGCAGCTGGTGTAATAAATGTGATTATGGGCTTTCTAGGTATCGTGGCAGTAATTATTATTTTGATTGGCGGATTTAAATGGATGACAGCTAGTGGTAATGAAGATAAGGTTCAAGAAGCTAAGAACTTGATTATCGCCGGTATTATTGGTTTGGTGATTATCTTAGCAGCCTTTGCTATTGCTAAATTTGTTTTAGAGCAATTACTAACAGCGACTGGCGCTGAATAGTATTCTTAAAACCGGTCTTAAGAATAGTGGATTCTCTCTTCGTTTTGGAGAGTCCACTGCCCTCGGCATAATACGTTTTATACCGAGAGTAGTGGAAAAATTTAGAATTATTTGTCTCGCCTTCGGCTAACCGAGGCGGAAGAATTAAAATTTTTTATTAAATCATTATGTTAAAAATAAAAAGATTATTTTTTATAATTTCAATTGTTTGTATTGGTGTTACAATGATTAATACTACAGCAATGGCAATTGACGCTGGGAGTACGGGGTTAAACGAAACTGCTGGGGTTGGGATGGGCAATAGTGCAACAGATTTATCGGGAGTACCTTTCAAAGGAGATAGTATTGCTGGTACAATTGGAAAAATAGTCGGTGTTGGATTATCTTTTATTGGAGTAATATTTTTAGTTTTAATGATTTATGGTGGATTTACTTGGATGATGGCAAGAGGTAACCAGCAAGAGGTTGATAAAGCTAAAGACTTAATTTATTCAGCCGTGATTGGTTTGATAATCGTTTTAGCTGCTTACGCTATCACTGCTTTTGTCGGTAGTATTTTAAGTTAGTCTTATGATTTTTTTAAATAAGCATAAAAGATCATTTTCTTTTTTAACAATAGTTTTTTTCATTTTTGTTAATTTAAGTTTTGTTTTTAATACCGCGGGTGCAGTCAGTAATTTAGGGGGATTAGACGAAACTGCTGTAGGTACTGGACATACAAGTATTTCGTTTTTTAACGCAGAAAGATTACCTGAGACAATTGGGAAAATCATTAGTATTGCACTTTCTTTTATCGGCGTAATATTTCTAGCTTTATTAATTTATGGTGGCTATACGTGGATGATTGCTCGGGGTAACGAACAAGCAGTAGAAAAAGCAAAAAGCATAATAATAAATGCAATTATTGGTTTAGTAATAGTAGTAGCTGCTTATGCGATTACTGCTTTTGTTGGTAACGCGTTAAGTCCAACACCTTAAATAAAATTAATATAGAATATGAAATTTATAAAATACATAATAAGCATTTTAATAATATTTAGTTTTTGTGTTTGTCTATCTTCTGTAATTCAAGCTGAAGGCTTAGGAGATGCTTTTACTAAAGCTGATACAGTAGCTCAAGGAGCAGGTTATGGTGGTGACCCAGACATAATGTCAACAATTGGTACTATTATCACAATTGCTTTGTCAATGTTAGGTGTAGTTTTTTTAGTTTTATTGATTTATGGTGGATACACCTGGATGACAGCTAGGGGTAATGAACAACAAGTAGAAAAAGCTAAAAGTACTATCAATACCGCCCTTATTGGTTTAGTTATTGTACTAGTTGCTTATGCGGCTAGTTACTTTATAATATCTAAATTAAGCGAAGGGGCTTTAGGGGGTCAGCCATTTTCTACTGTTTTGGATGATCCTAATTTTTAACACTAAAGACGTAGAAGTTTTTCAGGATGATTTTAACCTATAGTAATTTATAAAATATGAAAATAATCAAAAAATTTTTAACGTTTATTTTTATTTTGACATTACTTGTTTTACCTTATTTTGTTTTTGCTGAATCAGCTTTAAGTAATTTAGAAAAAGTTGGCTCTGACAATGGTCCATATGCAACAGCCAGCGAGACTAGTTTAGCTGAAACAGTCGGTTTGATTATAAATATGTTTTTGTCTCTTATGGGAGTGATCTTCGTTGGTTTGATGGTTTATGCTGGTTATAACTGGATGGTAGCCAGAGGCGAAGAAGAAAAAGTAACAATTGCTAAGGACACAATCAAGAGAGCGATCATTGGATTAGTGATCACAGTAAGTTCTTACGCAATTTGGAATTTTATATTTTCTAATTTTATTAATATTCAATAAACATGTTTTTAAATAGAAATAAAATAATAATAACCCTCTCTATTATTGGTGTTATTTTTTTTGGAGGTTTTTTGGCACAAGCAAGTATGTTAGATGCAGACAGTGTGGGAGATATATCTGTGCAGCAATTTAAGCTGGCTGAAAAATCCGGTTTTTCTACAGACGCAAATAACACTATAGGAAATGTTATGGGATATGTGATTAAAGCGTTTATAATGCTTTTGGGAATACTTTTTGTGTTTCTTTTAGTCTTAGAGGGTTATAAATGGATGATGGCAAGAGGTGAAGAGGAAAAAGTTAGAGAAGCTAGGGATGGTATTATGCGAGCGGTGATTGGGATAATTATTGTTATATCGGCTTATGCAATTACCTATTTTGTTTTTACAAATTTACCTAAATAAAAAAATTTTTAAATAAAAAAAACACTTGCCAAATCGGCAAGTGTTTTTTTTGTTTAAATTGTCCTATATAGAACGCACGAGAGATAAAGGTGTAAAATATTTTTTATAATTATTGTCCTCCTCTCATTACGCTCTATGCAAGACGATTGACTTTGATTTTTAATTAATATATTAATATAGCACATTTTTTATTATTTGTCAAGTAGGCAGGTAAAAATAAGCTAAAGTTAAATAAAATTGCTAATAATTTATTTTTGCGTTATAATATATTAAGACAATTAAATAACGTTTATCAAGACGACGGGGAGAGACTGGCTCAATAATCCGTCAGCAACCTTTTAAGCCGGCTGCTTAGAAAAGGTGCTAATTCCAGTCCCGAGATATCGGGGAAAGATAAATTAGCCAATTTTTTTATTGCTAAATTTTTCCTCGCGGAGAAATTTTTATTTGTTTTTTTCTGTCATTCCTGTAGATGTCAACTAATTCGCTGACAGTTTTTTAAGAAAGGAGGCA
>CAYXNZ010000012.1:0-32300 GCA_964467155.1 uncultured Gammaproteobacteria bacterium
TGTCAAAATATTTTTCAAAAATTTATTTTAACAATAAAGGTGTGGCTCTAGTTATGACACTTCTCTTGATGTCTTTGATTCTACTCTTAGGCATGTATGTTTTAACTTTTTCATTAAATGAATATAAAATATCTCAAAGCCAAGTTTGGGGAGCAAAAACTTATTATTTAGCTGAAGCCGGAATAGCAGAAATAGTTTGGAAACTGAGAAATGACGAAGATTATAAAACAAATTTTGAAACTAATCCGGCGTGGACAACACAATTTACGCGCAATAATCCTTTTGGGCCAGACAGTGGCTCATATACTGTAAGTATTACTAATAGTTCTATTGCACATGGAGAAATAACAGCTACTGGATTAATTAATATCAATGGTGAAAATAATACACAAAGAATAGTTAAAACTTATGTTTATCGAGCAATGGGACAAGGTTCCTCAGAAATCGGTGATAATTGTGGTTATGCTGACGGCAATATTGATATCTCATTTAGTAATGTAAATTTTCACAACGGCAGTGCTCACTCAAATAATAATTTCATTGTTAATGGTTGGAGTACAGTTAATGTTGATACCGATCTCAAGACAGCAAATAATTTTAACGAATCATGGCTATCGACTGTCAATGTCGGTGGAGAAATTTATGCCGCTAATGAACCTAATGGACCAGCCGAAGAAATTGAAATGCCAGCGATTGATTTTGATTCAGATGATCCATCTTCATATAAAAATATAGCCGATAATGTTTATACTGAGAATGAATTTGAAGATATGCTAAACGATAATGATGATCTAGTATTGACTGGTCCAATCACATACGTTGATGGTGATATAATACTTGAAGGTAATCGAACACTTACTATCAATGGTCTCTTGGTAGTTGATCGTGATATTAAAATAGGTCATCGCTGTTGCGGGTTAAGCTCAATAACCATTAATCATACCGAAGGACAACCATCTGGTATTTTTGCTAAAAGAAAGGTATATTTTGAATTTTTCGCTGGCAATATTGACATTAACGGTGTTGTTTATGCAGGTAATCAACTCTATTTAATGAACTTTCCACTTGGTCATAATTTTGAAGTTAGTGGCGGATTAATTGCACGAAAACTAACTGCTACTAGTATTTGGACTCCAATAGACATTACTAGAAATGAAGAAATAGTATCGTCAACTATAGGTGTTTTTGAACTTTCACCGGTTATAACTGTTGAACATTGGGAAGAAGAATATTAACTAAATATTATTAGCCGTAAAGATTTTTTCTTGCTATAATAAATATAATAAATTAATTCGATTATAATGATATTCGCTGCTAAAAAAGCTTATCCTGTTGGGCTAGATATATCTGATTTGTCTATAAAATTAGCCCAACTCAATAAAACTAGAGGGAAATTAAAAATCCAAGCGATTGGGCGTATTAATATTGAAAAAGGAATTATTGAGAAAGGTGAAATCAAAAATAAACAAAAACTTATCTCAGCAATTAAAAAAATAATGACTGAGCCAACTTATGGCAAAGTAACTTCCGAAGAGATTATCGCCTGCCTACCTGAATCAAAAACTTTTATCAAATTAATAGAATTAGAACCGACACCAAATCCTGTCAAAAATATCATCGAAACAGAAATAGAAAAACACATACCTATGTCAATTAATCAAATGTATTTTGATTGGCAAACAATTGACAGCCGAAAAGACAAACAATACGTTTTGATTGGTGCTGCGCCAAAAGAAACAGTTAACCAATACACTGAACTAATAGATGAAGCAAAATTAGCTATATCTGCCTTAGAAATTGAACCAATCGCCATATGCCGCAGTGTTTTACAAGAAGAAGTACCTAACTTTAATTTTCCAGAAAGTAAAAATTATGCTGTTTTAGATATAGGAGCTAGTCATACTAGTATGATATTTTATGCTAAAGATACAATCATTTTTACAGTCAGTCTACCCTTGTCTGGTGCAGAAATAACTAAAGAAATTTCCGATACTTTGAAAATCACTGAAGCACAAGCTGAAAAAGCTAAAATAATTTGTGGTTTAGATGAAAGTAAAGCTGATGGTATTGTTAAAAAAATACTTTCTCAAACAATAAAAGATTTGCTTGATAAAATTAAGCATTCAATTGAATATTATAATAGTCAATTTTCTGATTTTGGACCAATCGAAAAAATACTAATAAGTGGCGGTGGTAGTAACATTCGCAATATTACCAATATTATTAAAACAAACATATCTATTAATACCGAAATTGCTGATTCATTTAATAATATTTCAGAAACAAAAGATGGCTTTTCGAATATTTTAAACAAAACAAACTTAACTAAAAATAAGAAAAAAGGTGATAGTAATTCTTTGTCGCTAGATATTCATTCTGGTTTTGCGACAGTTATTGGTTTAGCCTTACGCGGAATTTTTATTGATAAAACAAAGTAAATTATGCTTTATCTCAATTTAGTATCAGACGAATTAAAAAAAGAAATAAAACTAAGGCATCTCTATTTTTTAGTCAGAAAAATTAGTGGTATTATTCTTATTGTTACTATCTTTCTAGTTTCAATTCTTTTGGTCGCTAAAATAATTTTGCAAAATAGTTTTAATGAAATCGTTTCTCAAACAACATTGATTACTAAAAGCAATCAAACTTATAATGTAAAAGTTAGAGAAATTAATGATAAACTTAATTTTGTATCCATGATTCAAACTGGCTATATCTCTTGGACTAATTTATTCGAGAATCTCTCAATTGCTACGCCTGATGGAATTAAATTATATTCACTTAAATTAAATTCTGAAAATCAAGCCATTAGTATAAAAGGAATAGCCAAAAATAGAGCTGATTTACTAAATTTTAAAACTAATTTAGAAAATTCTCCTTATTGTAGCGCCATTAATTTTCCTCTTAAAAACATACTGGAAAAAGAAAATATAGATTTTGAGATTAACACAACTCTTAATCTGAAAACAACAAAATAATTTTATGAAATTCTCTGTCAGTAATATCGTTAAAATTAATTTAAAAAATAGAATAATCATTATGATTATTGGATTTTTAACTTTATTTGCATTAATATTATTTTTTATTGTCATACCAACAATACATGACATATTAGACATGGGACAAAAAATTGAAGAGCAAAGGATTGATCTTGAAAAAAAATACATCAAAGGACAAAACTTACGTCAATTAACTACTAATTTAAATAAAATAAACTCTCAACTTTCGAAACTAGAACAAATTTTCATAAGTGAAAATAGAGAATTAGAATTTATAACAACTCTTGAGGGTGTAGCAAATAAAAATTCGGTTAATCAAAAAATTAATTTGGGGGTTCAAGAAGATATGCCTGGCTATGATTATAAAAAAATGACTCTTCAATTACTTTTACAGGGTAATTTTACTAATATCATGAACTATCTAATCGGATTAGAATCGTTGGAATATTATGTTAATGTAAAAAATATTGAATTAACAATAGGTTCATTAAAACAAACATTAGATACACCTCAAGGCGCTGTAATTAATATGTTTCTCTTAACTGAAACATTTTGGAAATAATTAAAATGAAAAATCAAATAAAAAAAATAAAATATAGCCCAAAAAAAATAATGGCATGGTTCTACGTTTGTATATCAGTCATAACCTTTGTATTTCTTGTTTGTATCAGCATCTTTTTGTATAAAAATTTTTATCAAATAATTACTCAGTCAGAAGAAATTCTATTGTTGAGACAAAGGGTTATCATCGAAACAGTTGACATGGACATGTTTGAAGATGTTATAAAAAAAATAGAAGAAAAAACTAAATTCAAAAAAACTTTCAGTACTAAAAGTTTATTTGATTAACAAATAAATTTATCGAGATTTTTAATATAAAAAACAGTCCCGAGTACTCGGGACTGTTTTTTATTTATAATTTTTTAAAAATTATAAATCGCTTGGTGCTATTTTACGTAATTTTTTTATAATATTTGGTAATATTTTTGCAACAGCGTCTACATCTTTGATTGTGTTGTTTTTTCCTAAAGTGAAACGAATAGAGTTATGTGATAATTCAGGAGTAATACCCATAGCAACTAAAACGTGTGATGGTTTTAAATCTCCAGAAGCACAGGCTGATCCAGTAGAGACAGCTATACCTGCTAAATCAAGACTAATTAATATTGCTTCACCTTCGACCCCACCGAAAGTGAAGTGAGCGTGAGCTGGTGTTGCATTATCAATATCAGTGTTTAAAAATGTATCAGGAATATTTTTTAATATTTCTTTTACTAATTTATCTCTAATAATTTTTATTTGTTTATTATTTGTTTCTTTTCCCTCTTCTACTAATGCGATTGCTTGCCCAAGTCCAACTAAACTTGGAACATTTAATGTTCCACTTCTTAAATTATTTTCATGATGACCACCCAACTGTACACCTTTAATTAAAACCTTCGTATCAACAAATAATGCACCAACACCCTTCGGTCCGTATATTTTATGTCCAGATATCGACATCAAATCAACATGTAAATATTTTGTATCACAATTCAAAAAATTAACTGCTTGCGTTGCATCAGTATGGAAAATCGTAGCTAGCGGTTTCTGTTGTCCCAGTTTAGCGCCTTGCTTTTGCCAGCTCTTTAACCTGTCTTCATTAACTTTTTTGATAATTTTACCAATTTCTCGAATTGGCTGGATAGAACCAACTTCGCTATTCACATACATTATTGAAACTAGAAAAGTATTATCTTGGATGCTATTCTTCAATTTCGATATATCAACTATACCGTTTTTTTTAGTAGGTAAATAAGTCACTTTTACTCCAGATTTTTCTAACTCTTTTATTGGCTCTAAAACAGCCGAGTGTTCAATTTCTGAAGTAATTATGTGTAATTTATCCTTTTTTTCACGAGCCGCCTTGTATGTACCAAAAATGGCTAAATTATCTGATTCTGTGGCTCCAGAAGTGAATACTAACTCATTTGAATCACAATTTAAAAAATCAGCGATAACTTGTCTGGATTTATCCACTCCAGCTATCGCCTGTTGTCCAAAATCATGCAAAGAGGATGGATTACCAAATTTATTTACAAAATATGGTAGCATTGATTCTAAAACTTTTTTATCCATTGGAGTGGTGGCACTGTGGTCAAAATATATTTTCATACATTAAAAAATTATATTTCTAATTAACATTTTCAACTGTTTTCACTTCAGGTATTTGCTTTTTAATTTCAGCTTCGATTCCTTGTTTCAAAGTTATTTGCGCCATCGGACATCCCGTACACATGCCCTGTAATTGAACTTTTACTACACCTAATTTTTCATTCCAACTAACAAATTTAACATCACCTCCATCAGCTTGTAAGCTCGGTCGAATCTTACCTAAAGCTTTTTTTATTTTATCCTCCATGGTCTTGATGGAGAGAGATTTTTCTTCCATATTTATTGTATTATTTAATTATTTTTTATAATTCTTAATTGCCTTGGCTAAAGCCTTTGTGCCTAGCATTGAACAATGTATTTTAGGTGCTGGTAATCCGCCTAGTTTTTTTACAATGTCGCTATTGTTAACTTCTAGTGCTTCATCAATAGTTTTACCCTTCACCATCTCTGTTAAAATAGAAGAAACTGAAATAGCTGCTGCACATCCTAAAGTTTCAAATTTTACATCCTTTATGTACCCAACTTTTTCTGTCTCTTTGCCGTGCTTAATATTTTTACTCCCTATCTTTAAGTATATCTTCATCACATCGCCACAAACTGGATTGCCTACCTTACCAATTGCATCAGCATTTTTAATTACTCCTTGATTTTTAGGGTTTTTAAAATGCTCTAATACTTTTTTAGAATATGCCATATAAAACAATTTAATAAATAAACACTTTTGTACCAGTAGGAGACCAATTGTATAAAAATTCAGCTGGTCCAACGCCTAACCGAATACATCCATGAGATACAGGTATTCCTAGATGATCTTCGCCTTCTTTAGTTCCGTCTGGCCATTCAGGTAATTCGTGTATACCAAAATATCCATTTTGTAAACTCATCCAATAGGGCATCCATAGCCCATAGCTAGACCAAGCGCGTTCATTTTTACCATCTATCTCGTAATAACCTGTTGGCGTATACATACCTGCTTTTCCAGAAGATACCATAAAAGTACCCATCCTAACTCCTCCTAAAAAATAACTTAATTCTTGTTGTGCTAGATTTATTTCAATTCTTTTCTCTAGCTTATTTTTTCCTATATCAAGCGGATCAAAACCATTCTCTATCTCAATCCCGTCACTATAACCATCACCGTCAGTATCTGCTTCAGTTAAATTCGTATGAAAGTCTAATTCCATTCTGTCAGACAATCCATCTCCATCTAAATCATTGTCCTCCATTTTAATAGGCAATGCGTTATGGGGAGAAAAACCACTAATAAGTTCTTCCCAATCGCCATAGCCGTCGCCATCAGTATCTCTGTTATTTACATTCGTGTGATAAATATCCAATTCATCTGTATCTGGCACGCCATCAAAATCAGTATCTACTAAACCATTAGCACCTAAACTAAAGAAAGGTATTAAAAGAATGATTAAAAATAATAATATTTTTCTCATACTAAATCACTTAACTTTGTTTTTTTAAGCGTGTCATTTATAGCTTGTTGTACTTTTAGTAAAACTTCTGTCGCGCCACAATTACATTTTAAATTACAAGCTACATCTTCATTTTCACTTAAACAATGAAATAATGACAATTTACCTTCCAATGCGTTAACAATCTCTAATATGCTAATTTTTTCAGGTTTTTGAGCTAGAGTATAACCTCCATTTGTGCCTTTTTCTGCAAAAATCAAATTTGACTTTTTTAACTTGGAAAAAAGTCTTTCTAAATATTTTTGTGAAATGTCTTCCTCTCTAGCTATCATTGATAACGGTACACTACCTTGACCAAACTTTTTTGCTAAGTTTATCATTGATCGCAAGCCATATGTAGTCTTCGTTGAAAATTTCATAATATCCTACTTAATTGGTTGGTTTTAATACTATATCATATATAATTTTGTTGTCAACAACTTCAATAGCTTGACAACCGTCAATCAATGTTTTATACTCAATTTTAGTTGCCTTTGAGCAATTTTTGTTTTATTTTTAATTAATTATATTATATGGCGCATAAAAAAGCGGGTGGATCAACAGCCCTTGGTCGCGATTCAAAAAGTAAAAGACTGGGCGTTAAACTCCAAGATGGACAATACGCTAAGGCTGGATCTATTATTATCCGACAAAGAGGTACAAAATATAACCCAGGCAAAAATGTTAAAAAAGGTAAAGATGACACCTTATTTGCGGTTATTTCAGGTTTTGTTAAATTTACTACCAAAAAAATAAAAAAATTTAATAATCAATTAAAAACATCTAAAATAATAAATATTATTCCAGAAAAGAAATAATCTTTATAAATATTATAATTTTATATAAAAAAACATCGGCTTTATGCAGATGTTTTTTTATATTTAAAATACTAGGCCACAAATAAATTACTTGAAGAAAAATGAGGATCACATGTTAAATTTATTCCCATCTTTTTTAAAGCTCTTTCATCTCCTGGTGTGGGTATATGAGTCATGTGCATTTCACATCCTTTTAATTCTTTTAATTTATTTAATGATGAATTAATCGCTTGCTTAGAATTTGAAAAAATAATTAAGACCATCAAAACTTCATTCAACTCTAGACTTCTTGAATTAGAATTCAAAATTTCTTTTTTTGAAATTGAAACATTTTTTAAAAATTCATCAGAAATAAAAGTAGCTCCTTTTGGAATCTTAATAATTGATTCTAAAGTTTTAATTATTAAAGCCGATGCTGCATGCATTAATTCAGAATTAACAGCAGTTATAATTTTACCGTTTTTTAATTCTATGGCTGCTCCGCATGACACACCTTTAAAACTTAACCCTTTAGCAAAGGCAGTTTTACCGATTTTTCTTGCCGACTCAACCACTTTTCTTTCTTCAATTTTCACCTCATTTTCTTCCATTAATTTTTCAGTTCTAGTAACGACTTCTTTCTTGCATATACCAACGGCATATTCACAATTATAACGAAAAAACCTCCTAATTAATTCCTGACGACAAGCAAGTTGAACAATCTTGTCGTTTGTAATAGCAAAACCAGCCCTATTAACACCCATATCTGTTGGTGACTGATAAGGTGATTTTTTATCTCTACCAACAATTCTCTCTAGAATTCTTTTTAAAATAGGGAAATTTTCAACATCGCGATTATAATTTATTGCCACCTTATTGTAAGCCCTCAAATGAAAAGGATCGACAACATTATAATCACCTATATCCGCAGTAGCTACCTCATAAGCAACATTTATTAAATGCCTTATGGGTAAATTCCAAATGGGAAAAGTTTCAAACTTTGCATATCCTGATTTTTTACCCTTTTTGTGATCATGGTAAAGCTGCGACAAACACGTAGCCATTTTCCCGCTATTAGCTCCTGGTCCATTAACAACCACTATTGGTCTTGTGGTAGGAATATAAGTATTCTTGCCAAGTCCATTTTTACTAACAACATAATCAACATCATTGGGATAGTTGTCAATTTCTTTGTGGGTATAAATTTTAACACCTCTCTTTTTTAATTTATCAATAAATTTAATGACCAGAGGTTCATCCTTGAAACGCGTTATTACTAAAGTTACTTTATCTAAACCCCATTTTTTTAAATCATCTACCAATTTCAGGGTTGCAAAATCATAAGTTATTGCAAAATCACCCCTTACTTTGCCTTGAACAATATCATCTGCATAAATACATAAAATAATTTCCACCTTATCCTTCAGCTTCTGTAATAATTTTAGTTTAACATGTCGGTCATAACCAGGAAGTACCCTTTCGGCATGATAATCGTAACCTAATTTACCGCCGAATTCTAAATATAACTTATTATTAAATTGTTTTACTCTTTTTAAAATTTCCCTAGACTGTTCCGTTAGATATTTCTCGTTGTCAAAGCCTAATCTATTTTTTTCTTTTTCTAAAATTTTACTTTTTTTCTTCATAGAATTTAAAATGTAACTTAATGAAAATTTTTTCTCAACTCAGTTTTACTATCATTTGATATTTTTCTAGTTTTTTATTTTTTATTACACAAAAAAATTAACGACAAAATTGTTTATTATTTTTACTAAGTCGTTATTTATTTAATTTTAAAAACGAAATCTCCTACTCTAACTTTTTCACCAATCTTAACGCCAATTGAATCACCCATATTTGCTTCATTTACTGACTGATTCTCAATTTGCATTGAATTAATTTCTTGATCAAAGTCAGTCGTTACTCCTTTAAACTTCACTTTGTCCCCTACTTTCAATTTACCAGATAATTCAATAGCTGCTACTCCAATTTGACCAAAAAAATGAGAAATTACTCCAATTTTTTCACCTTCAATGGCTATGTCTTCTGACATAATTTTATTAGATTAATTTAATAATCTTAATTTTCTCTGTTTCTTACTCTTACTTCTTTCCAAAGAGGTAAATCTGGACAAGGTTGAACAACTTCAATGTTCGAGTCCAAGTCCTGATCTTCTGCTTTAATTCTATACTGATAACTAACTCCTGACAAGATGTCATTATCTGTATAATTAAACTGCGTATTTGAAATATTGCCTGCTATCAATAACCAGTCTTCATTGTTTGTTTTACGCCAAATTTCATAATAATCAACTCCTGAACCAACTTGACTCCAAGTTAAATTAACTTCATCACAATTGTACTGACCTAAATTTAGGCTAGGGGTACAATAACTTGTATTGTAATCCACTCCTAAATCTCCAGGAGACCAATTTGAATCAATGTATTCTCCTAGAGATTTTACTCTAAAATAATAAGTTGTATTGGGACCAAGTATTGCTGAACAATTTATAATATTAGGATTAACATTACAAAAATCTTGCCAGTCATATGTATCTGATTTTACCTGGACATTAAAACCTAATTCATTATCTGAATTATCAACCCATTCTACCTTTATGCCATAACATAAATTGGTAAGCTTACTAACATCTCCTATGATTGGCATATTAGGAGCACATGACGGAGCTACAACAAAAATTTCCCCAGGAGAAGTCCAGTCTAACCAGGTACCTTTACTATCTTTTGCTGCTAATCTCCAATAATAAGAGCTACTAAATTCTAATGAATCTACACAAATTTGATGAGAATTTGCAGAAGAAGAAATTTCTCCAGAATCAAATTCTGGAGATAAAAAATCACTATCATTATCAATTTGTACCCAATAAGCTATTTGAGATGATTCACCGTTTGATGAAAAAAAAGTCCAGTTAAGGGTTGGTGTTGGAAAATAACCATTATAACATTCTGGCTGAGTAACTGAATCTGTACAAATTTGAAATTCAGACCATGGAAAATCAGTTGGAAAAATATTAGGGGGTGTACCCGGGTTATACTCACACCCTATTGATCCTTGAAAAGATTCTCCTGTAATCCAATCAGTCCATGAATTAAAATTATCTCTTGCACCAACCTTCCAATAGTAAGTAGTATAACTATCGAATATTTCTTCTGCGGTAGTATATGAGAGAACAGTTGAAATTACCTGTCCTGTATCAATAATAGGTGAAGAAAAATCACTATTGTCATCAACTTTTATCCAATAAGCTGTCTGGAAAGAATCGCCACTTACTGAAATAACATTCCACCTTAATGTTGGCGTTAACGTAGAGCCACTACAACAACTATTTTCACCAACAGGTACCGTACAAACTTGAAAATCAGAACCAGGATAACTATCGGTATCAGGATAACCATCGCTACAACCACAACCAATAATTGGTAGTTGAAAAGATTCACTTCCAGTCCAACCAGTCCATGAATCAAAATTGTCTTTTACGCCAACTTTCCAATAGTATAAAATATTGTCATCTAGACTATCGTTTGGTGGAATATAGAAAGTCGCATAAGATGTTATACCACCAGTATTAACGACGGGTGAAGAAAAATCACTATTGTCATCAATCTGTACCCAATAAGCTATCTGATAAGATTGTCCACTCTCTGAAATAATACTCCATTCCAATCTTGGTCTAGAAGATTCAGCGCAACAATCACTTATTAATTCTGTACAAATCTTAATGTCTGTACCAGGATTTTTCACAGGATTATCTGGATTAGCTAAAACATATGAATAAAATAATACAAAAATTATAATAAAAATAATTAATACATATGCTATTTTTAACATTTTTAATGACATAATAAATATTTATTATCTTTTATTGCGACCATATGCTATATAATATTTATTATATCATTTTTCTATATTTTTTCCCATTTAATTACCCTGAGACATCATGCCCACAATAAAATTATTTATTAAATTTAATAAAGAACCCTTTAGCAGTAAAGTTAAAATCACTCCTGCGAACATCCACACAGCAAAAGACATAAATCTGTAGACTTGCACTGTTTCTATATTATTATCTAGAGCTACTTTTTTTATTTTATTTAATTGTTCACTACTTAAACCTCGCGGACTAATCTCTCCTAAATCATTTATTTTTAAAGTAATCAACTGTTCTCTTGTTAATAAAGTTTTTAGAGTAAGTTCGTTAATATTTATATTTTTAACAGATGTTTTATCTGCATAAAAATTTATTGTACCCTGAAAAAAACTAAAAATAAACATAAATACAATCATGGCAATCGAAGTATTTACAAACATAAAAAATGTGTAGCTAAAATTATTTATTAGACTAGAACCACCGATTAACACAAATAATATTGCCACGCTTCTCATAAATATCTTATTTTTAAAAATATCGTTAAAGAAGTCACTGAATATAATTATGGTAGCAAAAATGGCAACTTGTAAATAAAAAATGTCAAACATTACGTATGGCTGTATTGTAGATTGAAATATCGAGAAAGAAAAAATAATTAAAAAGACAACTAAAAATATCCCTTTTGTATTTTTCAAATTTTTTACATTAGATAATAAAAAATTTTTAAATTTCTTTTGATAACCTCTCTCTGTATTAATATCTTCTGATCTTAAAAAAAGATTGTGATAAGTTGATAATATGCATAAATAAAATGCTCTAAATAAAACATAAAACAAAATAATAATAAAAATATTAACCAACAGAGCAAGAGCTGGAAAAAGAGGCATAAAAGATTTCCAATAATTTGAAATTGGTATAAGCAGAGAATATACAATAAATAATTTAGCATCACCAGCCGCCCATGACTTAAAACGCCACATAGTAAAGCTTACCAATGTGGCTAAAAAAACATTAATTATTGTATCTTTAAAAAAAGAAAGGTGTACCGTAAAAACAGGCGCTGGCGAATTAGGAGGTAGGTCTAAAATATTAAAAAAATAAAACTCGGTTATTTGTGAGGCGAAAAAATTCCAAACAAAAAGTAATAATAAAATTAATGAACCTCCGTAAACGCCTAACTTAATCCACTTGTTTCTAATTAAACCATATCGAAAATCCTCATAGCTAGTAACTAAGCCTATGAAAAATAATAAAGGTAAAAATATAATATTTAATATCATTTTTTTAATTATTTAAACAAAACGGAGACAATTTAACCAAATTTTCATCCACAACCCATTCGCTCCAATATCCTTTACTATCTTTAACTCTTATTCTCCAAAAATACTCTTTGCTGTATTCCAAATTATCATTTTGAATTATAAAATAATCATTTTTACTTATTATTTCACCTGAATTTATTGTTGGAATTTCAAATTCTATATTGTCGGCTACTTGAATCTCAAAAACTTCTTGTTCTGAAACTACACTCAGTGAATTAAATTCCCAATAAAAAATAATTTCTTCAGAATTATCTATGTAACAATCTGCTTGTTTTACTTCTTTTGTGCACAATTTAAAATCAGACATTTTTCGAACATCATTACTAGACAAATAACCTATGTTTTGATTATTCCAAGCTATATTATTATATTTTAGAATAAAACAACATGCTATTCCTAGAATTATTAAAAAAATAATGATACATAAATTTTTTTCATTATTATTTTTTTTATCAAAAAAATTATTCATATTAAAATTACATTTAAATTGCTTCAATTGGACGATGAAAATCGTTAGTTTTTCTTATTTTTATATTCTCCTTAATTGGGAAAAAATCTCTTCTACTAACATGTTTTAAATATTCTTTTTGAATACCATGACAGTATTCTTTATAATTACATTTTTGACACTCTTTCAAGAAAATCAATTCATTCTCTGGTACAGTTCTCCATATAAATGGCCAAAATTTATTATCTAATGTGCACAAAGGAAAATGATAAAATCTGATTTCTTTAAAATATTTTATTTTAGAAAAAATACTTTCAATATAAGGCTTAACATCTTGATAAGTTATTTTTACTTTTCTTAAATTTTTAACAGCTTGAGCTTCTATTTCGGGAAAAATTATAACAACTCTGTCAACTTGATTAAATTTATTTTTTATTAAATCAATCATTTGATCAATGTGTCTGTAAGATATTTTAGTTAAAACAATTCGCACACCCACTATTTGTCCTATTTTTTTCTGACTCAATAAGTTGCCTAAGCCTGCGCAAGTTTGATTAAAACTGTTTTTTGATCTAGTTACATTGTCGTGTATTTCGCTATTTGGTCCATATATTGATAAATCTATTTCAAAATTTTGATTTATATTTAAAACGTCCTTGGCAAAATCTTGATAAGAAAATCTTCTACCATTGGTCAAAAGTTTTATTCGTTGTCTAGAAAAATGTTGCTTCAAATATTCTAATATTTCCAAAAAATCAGGATGCAAGGTCGGCTCACCGCCCGTTATGTAAATTGAATCAGAGGATTTCACTCTGTCTTTTGCGTTATTTAATCTGTCAATAATAGATTTGTAATCATAATCAAAACTACCATCCCACGCTGGCCATGGTCCATCAGGATTGGTGCACATTAAACATCTGTTATTGCATTTATCGTAAATACATAAATCTATACTCATATTTTTAAAACTGATTTTAATTCGTCATCGCCATAATGTTTAACATACTCCTTCCAAATACCCTCGCACACATCTTTCAATCTGCATTTATCACATTTCCTTGTTTTTATCCTGCCAACTTCAGCTCTAGAAGTTTCAACCGAATAATTTTTGAAATCAGCCGCTATGTGCTCTGTTTTAAATTTTTTAACTTCATCTATTTCGCTTACTTGATTTAAATATTCCTTAAAATAACACAACGGAACATATCTAATATGCCAATGTGGATATTCTCTGCCTATATCTAAACATTTTCTGACATAAGGAGCAATTTTAGAAATTCGAGGGACTAATTCGTTAAAGTTAACTTTAGCTCCACCATAATTTGGATCAACAAAAATAAATTCTGTATTTCTTATTCCTAAATCAGAAATTAACTGTCCAATTTTTGGCAAAAATTTATAATTTTGCTTAACTATCGTAGTATTTGCTCCTATGTTTTTAAATTTTAATTTCTTGAAATTATCTAAACCTTTCATTAATTGATTAAAACTTCCTGGCGCTTGAGTCAATTCATCGTGCAATTTTGAATTATGGCCATGTATTGAAAAAATAATATCAGTTAAACCAGCATCAATTATGTTTTTGGCATACTCTCTGTAGGAAGGCACGCGACCATTGGTTGCCATGTTTATAGTTTTAAAACCAATTGTTTTAGCAAATTTTATCAGCTGCAAAGCATCTTGTCTTATGGTAAACTCCCCGCCAATAAATTCAGCATAAATTGACCCTCTTTTTCTAGCATCAATTAATTCATTTTTTATTTCTTCTGTGGTGCGTGGAGGCAAATTTCTTTTTTCGTAATTAATACAAAAAACACACTGATTATTGCATTCATAGCCAGCAAAAATCACTGTTTTTTTAATTATCTTTGTTTTTTTAACCATTAGAGTTTAAATTCTTTTTCTCCATATAAATCAATATAATATTTATGCACTCCATCACATTGTTTTTTAAACTGACATTTTTTACATAAAGAAAAATGAATTTTTTGCGGACTTTCTTCAAGACAAGGAAACGATAAATAACGATATTCTTCAGAAAAAACACATGGCGGATATTCAACAAATAAAAATTTTACCAGTTCACCATATTTATTTTGTATCTTTATTAAATAAGGAACCACGTCAATCATTTTTGCAATAATTTCTTTTGACTTTTTAATATTTTTATTAAAAGGCAAAATATGTCCTATATTAATTTCTTTTACGCCTAAATCAATATAATATTTTACTATAACTAGTAATAATTTATAATTCTTTTGAGTAATCATTACATTTAAAACCAAACTTGTACTATTATTCTTATAAAATATTATATTTTTAATCCCTTCTAATGTTTGCCCGAAACTACCTTTCGCTAAAGTGTGAAATTCATGCATTTTTTCCGTATGCCCAGCAACCGTTACTACTATTTGATTTAAACCATTTTGCAATATTTTTTTTGTAAAATCAACATAAGAAAACATTCTGCCGTTTGTTGTCACTCCTATTTGTTTAAATTTTAATTTTTTTGCATATTTTACTAAATCAAATATATCTTCTCTCAGTGTGGGTTCTTTACCCATGAAATTTATAAAATCAAACTTCTCACGAACTGCTTTTATTTCCTTTTCTAAATTTTTTACCCCTTTGTCAGTAAAAATTAAATCTTTCTCAAAACAAAAAATACAATTATTATTGCAAGTGTGCCCAATATAAATGAACGGACTTATCCCAACTGGATTTTGATAGTGTTCTCTTTTTATCATCTGCTCAGTCATAACTATTTTACAGGTTTTAATTCATCTAAGCCAAAAACTTCCGCGTAATTTTTCCAAACGCCATAACATTTACTATTGTATTTACACTTTTTACATACTTCTGATTTTATTTTTTTGCCTTTTCTTGATTCATCAAGTGATGTTTCAAATTCAGGACCAATCAAAATTGTATCCAATTGACCTAAATCATTTACATATCCTTCATGTCCCGGTAAAAGACAGGGAACCATATTATAAACATAAGAACCAACTTCTTTTTCTGTGGCTAAGTCAATAGCTCGACAAATATGCGGTCCGACTTCACTCATTGTAGCCATAATACTCCTAGGATTATCAATAACGTTGCCTTCAATCATGGCCATAGTAAAGCGAAATTCTTCAACTTTAAATTTTAATAAAAATTCTACATGTTCTTCCAGGTGTTGATAATTAAGTCTTGTAAGAACTATATTTATTTTCACCTTCTGTCCCAAATCATTCAAATTTTTTATACCCCGAACGACTTGTTTGTAAGTGCCTTTAACACCCATCATTTTATCATGAACCTTTTCATAAGGAGAATGAAAAGAAATCACAAAATTATTAACTCCACTATCTATTAATGTTTTACAATATTCTTTATAAGCATAGATTCTTCCGTTTGATTGAACCTCAATATGCTCTAAGCCAACTTTTTTAGCATATTTTACTAATTCTGGTAAATCTTTACGTAGAGTTGGTTCACCACCCGAGAAAGCAAAACCTCTAGCATTCATTTTTTTTGCTTTATCAATATCTTTTTTTACATCTTCGGCTGGTCTAATGGCATGATAATCGGAACTTCCTTGACTTCTTTTGATTTGTAATCCCGTAGAACACATAATACAATTACAATTACATCTAAAAATAATTAAACTTTCGATTTTGCCTGTTTCTTTTTGTGAACTATCTTTTTCTTTTTTGATCATATTATAAACAATTATTTTTTTTAGCTAATTTTATTAAATCTTTATTCCCGTATAAATTTATATAATCTTTCCAAATACCACCACAATCTTTATAGTACCTGCATTGACTACAAATTTCAATATTGTTTCGATAAACATCACAATAAATACCTTTATCGTTTTTTTTAATTCTCTTCGGATTATATCCTACTTGCTCACTGGTTTCTAATCTCATTTTTGCATTCACAAAACAAGCATTTGTTTTTTTTCTTAATTTTGAAGAAAAAATGCATAAAGGAAAATCAAAAAATCCAAATTCATTGAAACCGTCACTGATTTTCATTAAACCGTTTACTTCCTTAGATAAATCATTTAATTTAACAACTAAATTATTATAAAAAATCTTGGCGTTACCATCTGGTATTAAATCCAAGAGATACCAATTGTTCACACCTAAACCAATAATAAATTTACCAAATTTTTGTAAATTTTCATAATTTAATCTTGAGACAACTGTACTAATATTTATATGAATTCCTGAAAAATTTTGAACATTTTTTATACCTTTTATTATTTCATCAAAAGATCCAGGTGTTCTGGATATTGAATCGTGTATTTTTTTATTTGGCCCCAATAATGAAAAAGTAATTTTATTCAGACCAGCATCAATTATTTTTCGACAAAATTCTTTGTAAGAAAAAAGTCGTCCGTTTGTACTAAAAGATATCTTTTGATAACCACACTTTTTAGCTACACTCACTAATTCAACTATATCCTTTCTGATAGTTGGCTCTCCTCCTGTAAATTCTACCCAATCAAAACCATTTTTTCTACCTTTTTTAAGTTCATTGCATAAATCTTCAAAACTTCTATCAGGGTAATCTAGTTCTCTGCCTTTTACTGAACAAATGATACAATTATTGTTGCAAGAAAAACCAGTCAAAACTAATAAATTTTTATTATTCATAATGAATCTATTTTGTTTTATTTACATTGTCTGTGGCAACATCTGTGGCAAATCACTGGTAAACCATTCTTTACAATATTTTTTCTAAATTTTCTCATAAAAGAGTTATTCCAAATCTTTTTCATTCTCTTTTCTTTGAGGTTTCCGATTATCTGATTACAACCCAATACTCCACCTCCTGGAGTTACTTCCATGTTTGGCAAAATATTTAAACCAATCCAGGGAATATTACAACTATTTTTAGAACTACTGTTATCACCACAATAAAATGCTTTAATATCTTTTATATTTATATTAGGCAAAAAATAAATTTTAAAATTTAATTTTAAACTACTAATTTTTTCCAATTGTGATTTTAATATATCTAAATCTATTTTTTGTTTAAAATTAGCTGAATTAACATATTGATGCTGAAATGACAACGTATCTATACCAACGTTATTATCTCTAAAATAACAAGCTAAGTCAAATAAATAACTATAATTTTCTTCTCCCACTAGACAGTTAATATTTATAATTTTTTTCTTATTTTTTATTAAAAGTTCTTTCTGTCTTATTTCTTTTATATTAGCCATGATCTTATTAAAACAACCTGGTGCTCCTCTTAGCTGATCATGTTTCTTCCCGATATCATCAATAGAAATATTGAATTGATACAATTTACTATCACAAATACTTTTTATATATTTGCCCAATAATATTCCATTGGTAGTTATAGAAGATTTAAAACCATAATTATCTGATATTTTTAATATTTCTTCAAAGTAAGGATTTAACAATGGTTCTCCGCCAAAAAAATGAATCAATGGTTTTATAAAAAAACTCTTTTTTGCATCTCTTAAAATCTTTTCAAAATCTTCTGGCATAATCAATCCTTTTCTTGATGAATAAAAATTATCATTTTTTTGATAACAAAAACTGCAACGACAATTACAATCTAAAGTTAGATGTATTAATAAAAAAAACGGTTGAATTGCATATTCACCAAAAATTTTTGACAAATTCAATAGTTCTGGATTTTTATTAATTATCTTTTTTATATTCATCTGTTTTGCTCCCTGTTACTTAATTTTATTTCTTCGACATTTTATATAAAAATACATGATGACTAGGTGTCCCTTGTAAAAAATAGGAAAATATTACTTCTTCTATATCTAATAACCCCGTTATCATTTTTTCAAATTTAATAGAAGGTATCGTTTTGTAATAATCACCTATTCTTTTACCAAAACCCCACACTCCTTGAGATATATAAACCGTATCTCCAGGATTAATATGATTGATTACATTTTCAAATTCTTGTCCTGTGGATATTGGGTAAATTTTTTCTCCTTTTTGAGATAATGTTGAATATGCATAAGAATACCAACCATTAGTTATTAAAATATTTTCATTGTTTAAATCAATTTTATCTTTACTTAATTGTCATGCTAAATATTCTTCAAGACCGGCATCAATATCAATAATTGCGTTGTTATAATAACCATTGTGATAATGTTTAAAATTAAATTTATTATTTGCCTTACTCGAGACTGCATAGAGGGAAAACATTATCATAACTAATAATAATAAAATGCTTAATTTTCTACAAATATTAAATAACAATCTCATTCCAATGGCGGCCAAGATAGTAATTGGCGCGACAAGAGACGTTATGTATTTATAGTTTACGTACAATCCATCATTATGAAGAATGGCATAATATAAGAAAAAAAGACAGTAGTAAAAAATAAAAAACAAAATTATCTTTTTATATTTTGTGAATTTATTTTTAAAACATAATACTAATGACGCCAAGGCAAAAAATATCCCCATTAAAGTAGCTAGATTGAAAATCGCCTTAAAATTATCTAACAAATTATTTATAAAAATCTTTACATGGATATAAAAAAAATCGGGAAATAAACCATGACCGGAAGTATCAATTTTATGAGTACCGGTATTTCCGAAAATCCAACCTTTGTAAAAAAATAAAAATGTTAATATAATATTCGGCAACAAAATAATAATATAACAAACAATATATCTTAATAAATATTTAATATTTTTACCAGCCGAAAGATAATATAATAACAAAATAAATATCGGCATAAAAACGATATATTCCGGCCTTAAGCCAATTGCCAGTATAGAGGCTGTAGTTGCTATTATTAAAAAATTTATTTTACTTTTTTTGTTAAAAATTGATAAAAATAGCAGTGATTGAATCGAAAAAAATATTGCTGGATTAGTAAAATAGTCAGTTAAGGACATGATTATCATTATCGGTGATATGGCAAAAAAGAGTGAAGCAATATTGGCAATAATTTTATCTTTAAATAAAAACCATACAAACAAAAATATTGAAAAAATATTTATAAATGATAAAAATATATTAAAATTAACTACGAAATCAAGGGTTACACCATTAAACAATGACGAAAATAATTTTATTATGAAAAAATAAATCGGAGAAATAAAAGACGATCGTCCTGATAAAAATATTTCTTCAAAAGAAAAACTTTTTATAATATATAACGTCCAAATTCCGAAATCACCAGTTATGGAATAAACGCGGGGAATAAAAAATAATTTATAAATTAATAAAAAAATATTGAAACAGTAAAGCCAAATTGGAATTTTTTTTAGTAAATACCATATTTGCCTACAATTAAATAATAAAAAGATAACATACACTGTTAGGGAAATTATATAAACAATGGCTTGAATTTTCATTAATAACATAAGATTAATAAATTCGATTAACTATACTCTATTAAATTTTTAAAAATATTTCTAACCTCTTTTTAAATAAAAATATCAAATTCAAAAAACCATCTTGCCACATTTTTAATTTTACTTGACCTATTCTTTCTTTATAGGATATATTAACTTCTCTAAAATTTATTTTTTTATTTAATATTGCTTCCATTTTAATTTCTTCTGAAAAAGACATACCATTACTCTTCAAATTCATTTTTAATAAAACTTCTCTTTTAAAAACCCACATACCCGACTGAGAGTCTTTAACATTTTCAAAAACTAAAATTTTAAAGAACAAAGTTAAAACAAAATTTCCCAGCTTATTTATATAATTCATGGACCGCTCCCGTTGAAGCGGAAAACGACAGCCGGAGATAAAATCCAAATTTTTATTAACTAAAATATTTAATAAACCAACTATTTCTCCGACTGGATAAGAATTATCACCATCCATCGTTACAATAATATCTCCTGCAGAGTGTTTAAACCCAGCTAAATAAGCATTACCATAACCTTTTTTTTTCTCAAAAACAACTTTTGCGCCAAAATTCTTTGCCACTACGGCCGTCTTATCAGTTGAATCGTTATCAACAACAATTACCTCGTCAATAAACTTCGGAACTTCGATTAATATTTTAGACAGCCCACGTTCTTCGTTGTGACAAGGAATAATTAAAGATATTTTTTTATTTTTATACATATTAATCCATTATAAAATAGTATAAATAAATGGCGAAACAGCACTCTCCTGCACAAAAATAATTAAAAATCCAACCACGATAAGCATTAAAATTATAGGAAAAAGCCACCAAGCTTTTCTTTTTCGTAAAAAATACCATAATTCTAAAAATAAACTTTTGTTTTGAGACATATAGTATAATTAAAATTATTAGTTATTAAATAAATAATCATTATTATGTAAAAAATTAATTAATTCATCTGCGTAATAATTATATACGTATGTCGGGGGATGAATATCACAATATTCTTCTGACATAGAAGCATTGTCTAAATAAAATTTTTCTACATTATTAAATTTTGTAAAAGATTGGTATTCTTCAGACATTCTACTGAAAACAGGGTCAAATAAAATAATTTTTAGATTTTTATTTTCTTTAACAAAATTATAAAAATCTCTATAATTAACGCTCTCGCCATAATCATGAAAAATTAATAATCTTTTGTCTTGTTGATAATTGCCTTTTTGCTCATCACTAACAACGAATTTGACGAATATATTATTAACATTTGCCATAATGAATCTATAAAATCTCGATTTTTCTATCAAAAAATAATGTATTGATGTTATTTTTTTGTTGTTTGAAAAAACAAACGGGATATTTTCTTTAAATAATTCTTTATTTTCTTTAAATAATTCTTCGTAATCTTCTGTGCATACAAAACCTCTTCTTCCCCAATTGCTTAATTGAAAAATCAATAAATCAGGGTTATATTTTTTAATAATCTCTTTAGCATAAGCCACCTTTTGAGACGTTACGTAGCCATGTATCCCAGCATTCCAAACCTCATATTCTCCAGGATATTCTATATTAAGTTTTTTTTCCATTACCGCTGGAAAAGTATCTTCATTATTTACAAGAGCTCCATAGGTATTAGATCCACCCAATACTATTATTCTAGATACTCCATCTGGCTTAGAAACATCCCTCTCTCGATCTCTAAAACCTAAGCTATTTACTTTTACATCTCTTTTTTCTGTCTCGTATTTTATTTCCTTAGAATGGATTTGAGTATAAATAAAATTTGATTTAGGATTTAATTCATACAATCTGTTTGGATTACTTGAAGTCTTTTGATTTTCTCTGTCAGCACAATCAAAAAATAATGTTGCCTTCAAACTCTTAATATCTAAATCTGTAAAATATATAAATGATTCACAAAAAATACAACATAAAATAATTGACCCCACTACCAATAAAAAATTTATAAATAAAATTTTATTTTTTGACATAAATTTTTAACTAATCTTTATTTACGTATTTTAAAACAGCATCCTTTAAAATGCTAGCTGCGATAAAATAACCTTCTTTGTTGTAATGACAACCATTTTCTGGTTCAATCTCAGACTTAATATCATGAATATCTTTAACGTAATCACACATATTATAAAAAAGCACATTTATTTTTTCTGTTAATACTCTTAATTTTTTATGCAATTCTACGCCTCCATAACCTCCAACTTGTTCACCGCAATAATCCTCTTCCAACGATGCAGGTGGAAAATTAATAATAATATATTTATTAAAATATTAGTTGTTTTATTCCTTTTTAAAAACATGGTGTAAATTATCTTTCTTGTTAATTAAAAATCTACCCATCACCAGATAATCAATCTCCGTACCTACTATACAATTATAAGCATCCCCTGGAGTACAAACTATTGGTTCACCTCTCACATTAAATGAAGTATTAATTACAACAGGAATACCCGACAGCTTACCAAATTCTTTTATTAAATGAAAAAAAATAGGATTGTCATCTCTGTTTACTATTTGTACTCTAGCAGTACCATCAATATGAGTTACGGAAGATAATTTATTTTTCCATTCTGCTCTTACGGGGCATACTGCTAACATATATTTGGCAATATTACTTAAATACTCTTTACATTCAAAATATTTTAGTGCATCATCTTCGCAAACCGCGGGAGCAAATGGTCTAAAATTCTCTCTATGTTTAACTTTCAAATTCAAAATATTTTTCATGTCTGGATTTAATGGATTGGCTAAAATACTTCTATTGCCTAATGCTCTTGGTCCCCACTCCATTCTACCTTGAAACCAACCGACAATTTTATCTTGATAAATTAATTGAGCAGTTTTTCTTATCAATTTATCTATATTATTAATTTTATCATATTTGATATTATTTTTCTTTAAATATAATTCTATTTCTTCAATTGTGTATTCCGGCCCCAAATAAACATTTTTAAATTCATAATTTCTTTTATTTCCAAGGATCGTGTTATAAACATACAGAGCTGTGCCAATACTAGTTCCGCCATCGCCAGAATCTGGCTGAATCCATATATTTTTAAAAGGTGTATTTTTTATTATTTTACCATTAAACAAACTGTTGAGAGCAACTCCGCCAGCCAAAACTATGTTTTTACATTTTGTCTTTTTATAAATGTAATGTAATATTTTTGTCATTACCTCTTCTGTAACTAATTGTAAGGCTGTGGCAATATCTTTATGCCTTTGGGTTATTTCTGATTCCTTTATCCTTATTGGGCCACCAAGTAACTCACACAGTTTGGATGACGGCATTCTGTCGGAATAATGATAAATAAAATAATTCATATCAAGTCTAAAGCTACCATCTTCTTTTATATCAATAACATTTTTTATTTTTTTATAATATTCATTTTTATTTTTATCCATTTCCCCGTAAGCGCTCAGTCCCATTACTTTATATTCTGAATTGTTAACACTAAAGCCTAGGTAAGCAGTAATCGTCGAATACAATAAACCCAGTGAATGAGGAAAGTTCAATTCTTTAATTAGTTTAATATTATTTCCTTCACCTACTCCAAAAGAAGTTGTTGCCCACTCGCCCACCCCATCAACAACCAAAATCGCTGATTTTTCAAAGGGACTTGCTAAAAAAGAACTGTCCGCATGGGCTAAATGATGTTCAATAAAAAAAATGTCTTTCTTGTATTTTAATTTCTTTTTTATTATTTTAGGTATTCTTATTTTTTCTTTAAGCCATAAAGGTAATGTCGTAACAAACATTTTGAAACCCCATGGAAATGTTTCCAAAAATTGATACAAAACTCTTTCAAATTTCAACAATGGTTTTTCGTAAAAACTAATATAATCAATATCGTCAATATTGATTTTTTGGCTATCCAAACAGTATTTAATCGCTTTATTTGGAAAAGACGAATCGTGTTTCTTTCGGCTAAATCTTTCTTCAGCTGCTGCTGCAACAATTTGACCATCTTTTAAAAGCGTGGCTGAAGAATCATGATAAAAACAGCTTATACTTAATATATACATAATATTTTATTTCGATTGTTCATTAATTTACTTAATATTTAATAATTCGCATTGCCATTGCTAAACGCAAAATTAAAATTGTCTATAATGATCATGTGTAGATTTTTTAGCAGGTACAGAATTAGTCCAATAGGTTTTAGCTTCTTTGTTAATTTTAATATCTAAAAATTTTTTATTAAATATTTTAGCAAATAACGAGGTTATTCCCACGCCAAAAATATAAACAAATGATAGCAATATAAAATTTATTATAGTATTTATAAAAGAGCTAAAAATAAAGAATACTAATTTTATTTTTTTAGCTATTCTTAATAATTTAAATTTCATAAATATTATTTTTTAATTTAGCTGAATAAACTTTAATCTCTCCTTCTTGGAATAGAAATTCTTTCTCTAAATTTTCTATCAAAAATTGACAAGCATAATCATTCCCGTCTTGATAATTATTATCGCAACGATAATCTTCAAAATAAATTACACAATTATTATCCGCAAATTCTTCAAGAAATAAATTCGGATTATTGTAATTTATTAAATCAATTAAGGCAGTTTTTCTGTTATTGTTTTCAAAATAATCATTGGTTATTATCATGTGTTGGCTAGTTATAATAAGACAATCGTTCGGCGTTTTGCTTGTCGCTGACCAATATTCTGCCCCTGGATAAATCAATGTTCTGTCTCCGCTCTTTGTTTCTCTGGTATCTTTTAAAAAAGATTTGGGGAAATAAAAATTATAATTTTGAGTAAAGGATCTAAAATTACTTGATTCCCAGCTATGATTAAGGGAAATATTCACGTTAATAATTATAAAAAAAATAATCAATAAAAAACATAAAACCAAACTAAATGGCAAATATTTTTTATTTTTAAATGGATTTAAGATGTAAATACCACAACCGGCGATAATAGAATACGGTAAACAAAACATCAAACTTCTTCTAAAATAATCTCCAGTTAATCCTCCTGTTCCGTAAACATTACCGTCAAACATAAAACTATAGACAATAAAATAAGAAAAAAATAAACCAAAAATAAAAAATTTATTTTTATTTGGAAAAATAAATACAATTAATAATCCAAGAAAAAATAAAACAGAAGATACAATGTTATAGTGGAATATGTCGTAACCAACAGGAGAATGATTAAAAAACTGCATTAAAATTGCTTGTCCTTGAATTAAAACACCTTTGTAGTGCAGTGCAAAAAAACCTCCCCCCTGATAAGAGTTGTACGGATTATCAAATAATAACCAACTTAAAACAGGTATTTGTAAAATTAAGAAAATAAAGCATGTTAATAAAAAGCATAAAATTAATCTAAAATTTATCTTTCCATTAATAAACAACTCTATAAAAAAATTTTTTATATGCTTCCACTTATATAAAATCGTAAATAAAATCAAAAATGGCAAAAGTATATAACTTTCTTGCCTGACATATATTGCATATGACAAACAGACTGCTGCTAATAGCCAGGTTATTATTTTATTATTTTTTATAGCCAAATAATAAAATAAAATTGTTAACCCGGTAAAAAATAACCCGGTTGGCCTAGAAAGACCTGTTTGGGAATTAACAATATTGATAGGGATCAAAGAAAAAATTAAAGCCGCATATAAACCAATTTCTTCTTTTTTGGATACTAAATATGCTATCAAAAATGTTAATAATATTGTTAGGCTACTTAAAATAGCCGAAATAACAGAAGCATTCAAGCTATGAATACCAAAAATTAAATGAGATAAGGAAATAATAAACGGAAATCCTGGCGGAGCCAAAACTTGTTCATATATTTTACAATCTTCATGATTACCCAATGCGCAAGACTTCACAAATTCCCCATGTAAAACCCACATATGTGCAGATTCCTGAGCAACATAACCATCTGTATGTGGACCCAACCAATATTCGGAATTTCTTAAATAAAAACCAAACAAAAAAACTAATAATAATATTATCCAAATCTTTTTGTCAATTCTTTTCACTTCTTGATATAGATATTTGATATTAGCCCAGAATAAATAAACTAGCAGAATCAAATGAGCCAACATAAAATAAAATAACCAACTATAAAATATTTGAGGCATAAAAATTATTTAAGCATTAAATTGATTGAAATATAGTCTTCAAAATCAATAAATTAATTTTAGCCACTCTTTTAGTAGTCTAAATACTACTTGTGGATTAAACACAATATTGAGATTTAAAAAACCTTCATGTGTACAAAAACACTTATTCTGTTTGATCCATTTCTTTATTTGTACAGCCTCTTGAGAAAACCAAACTTTTTCCAACTGATAATCAGCCTCTCTAATATTACCCATTTTAAGATCTTTGACTTCACAGGCAGACACATCTCCGTTTTCATACATAACTCCAGTCAAATTGCCAGCCAAACAATTAATATGCTGCTTATTTTTACCGCCTATTATATCTAATACTAATTTTCTAGACAACATATCACGAGCATTGAGATAAGACGAAAATAAACGTTTTTTATAACCTAGACCATGACCTGTTTTCATGTCTTGTTCCCACAAAAAAACTAATTTTTTATACGCATCATGAATATTTTTTTCACTTTCAGCTTTTTTTACATCACCCCTGATTAACAAAGGGAAAAAACTATCTGGTTGAATCACATCCCTGATATAAAAATATGTTTTTTGTATATTTTTATAATTCTTTTCTGTTAAAGTGGTGTTAACTGCTATTTGTAAATTTTTATTAATAATAATCTTAAGTTTTTCAATAGTTTCCGTAGCTTTACTAAATACGCCAGCCACACCTCTGATTTCATCATGCTGTGCACCGATTCCATCAATTGAAATAGTTACTTGCAAATTTAATTCAGGACACGCTTCTAATACTCTTCTGACTATCGTAAATATTTTATCAGACAATAGTCCATTGGTTGATAAATTTATTGATCTAATTTTACTACACTCGTAAAAAGTCTGGATAATTGCAAACAAATCTTCACGAATAAATGGCTCCCCTCCCGTAATTGACAAATGCTCAACACTTTTTAAATTTTTAGAAATCTTAATCAATTCGTCTAATTTTAACTCTTGGCTCGGCTGATTAATTTTCTTTAAATAAAAACAATGAGAGCATCTTGCATTGCATTGATTAGTTACAAACAATATAAGATAAACGGGTAGAGAATTTTTTCTAAAAAATAATTTGCTAGCAATTCTAAAATAATTCATATCCTTTTTCCTGTTAAAAATTTTAGTAACCCAACTGCTATCGCTACATCACAAATAAAAATATCTAGAATAAAAATAAAAAATGACTTGAAAGCAAAAGCTATGCCGTAATAACTTCTTAAATACAATAAAAAATTCAAATTTATTAAAATCAAAATTAAAAATAAAATAATAAAAATCCACGAATTAATTATTGCTCCTAATAACGATAACAATAAAAAGGGTAATAAAATTATCGAAATAACAAAATTAATTGCAATATTTTTATTTTTTGCCATATTTCTATAAAAAATATTGGTTAATTTATGAATAATTAAATTACAACTTCTTCTAAACTCTTCTCTTACAAACATTTTAAAATTATATTGGTGCAAATGTTTAACTTATATCTCTTTTGCAAAACCAACTTTATAACCTGATTGAACCAAAATTACCCCAAATAGAGTATCTTCAATTACCTTTATGCTAACGTCAAAACCTTCTGTTCTGTCAAATATTTTCTTATGAATTGCAAAAATTGAAGTAAATGTCCATTGTACTGTCTTCGGTTCATCTCTGTATGAATAATGCATATATAAGTTCTTATATCTGCTTAAAGTATCAGACATATCAATTTGTGGTGATATAAATCCACTAACAGCCACGTAATCTCGATTTATATTCAAAAAATTAACGATTTTGCTTAATGTATCTGAAAATATTATTACATCAGAATCAATAAATACCAATATTTTGCCTTGAGCATATTTAGCACCAGTATTTCTAGCTATTGACGGTCCTCCCCTGCGCTTACGGATTACTGTTTTTATTTTAAATTTTTTAGCCAAACTAATACCATCGTCCGACGAACAGTCATCTACGACAATCACTTCAAAATCGCCAAACGCTGAATAAAATATGGACGATAAACATTTTTCTATTGTCTGTTGACTATTATATATTGGCACTATAATTGATAACAACATCTATTTATATAAAACCAAATTGCATAAAATAAAATTTAATAACACTTTTTAAATAAAATTTAAGAATTTTGATATTAAATTTTTTGTATCTTTAAAATAATATAATATTTTATTATTATTCAGAATCTTAAAACCATCTTTCATAAATTTTATTGTATTACCTTGATTTAAATATTTTGCTATTATTTTTACATTATTTTTTTTAGATATTTTTGCATAATCTGGATAATTAGTTTTAAAATAATAAAATTTTAAATAAAATAATGTATTTTTTATAATCTTACCATCAAAAAAGAAGCCACTTCTATTATCCCACGATACATACATATTACCTAGCGAAGAATCCATAAAAATCAAATATGGTCTCTTTAAATAATATTGTAGTATTTTAGCAAAACTAGGCGATTCTTTTTTAACAACCTTATAAATCTCTTTTTCGTATTTAACAGAATTTTTACATTTAAAACTGCAGGGTAAATGAAAAGATATGTATAAATTAGAAAAACCATTTAAACAATTGTTATAAACAAAATCAATTTTTGATGGCACTTCAGTAAAAATTTTTGCCTCTTTGATATTGACATTTTTTAAAATATTATCGATATGACCTTCATAACAACATTTTGGATAACTAAGCAACTTACTAAATTCCTTAACATATTCTACTGAATCATTGAATGACATTTTTTGATCTATAATTCTATATGATGGATCAACTTTTTTAGCAATTTGAGCATATTTATTATGCCTGGATATATAAATATTATATTTACCAAAAAGTTTTTTATCACTAATGACTGTCTTTAAATTATGTTTTTCAAAATCGAGTTGTATTTGCTTGAATTCTTTAACGGTGTTGCATCCTATCCTGGTGACTTTTTTAATACCATGTTTTACAGCCATTAAGTCAGCTGATGACAAAACATAATCATTATTATAAGAATTATTTACACTTTTAGTATTATTTAGTTCCATAATATTTTATACTTTTGGCTTAAACTCTCCCCACCCAAAAATATCAACATATTCTTTCCAAGGACCTTCGCAAATATTGTAATATTTACATTTTTGACATTCTTTACTTTTTACTTTTCCTTTTCCGCTCTCTCTTCGATATTTACCGTAATCTTCTACTACAAAATTAGCATCATAGATACTTGTTTCTGGCATAATTTCTTCAGCAATACAATTTTCATAACCCTCCATTAAACAATACGGTATTGCCTCTGTCATAACTTTTTTACCAGCATTTAATCCAATATCAAGACCATCTTTCACATAAGGCATAATCTTACTTTTCTGTGGTACTATCCATTTTTGATTTTCCAAAGCAGTCCCTGCTATGTGAATGAAGGCAAATTGAAATTGATTTACCTCTAAATCAACCAGCAGTTTAGCTAATTCTGGTAAAAATTTATAATTCGTAGACGTAATAACACTATTTGTTAGAATAAATTGTTTTAATTTTTTTAAATTTTTAATTCCCTGAACTGTTTGGTCAAAACTGCCTTTAGCTCCCGTCAAAGAATCATGAGTCTCTACATTGTGTCCATGTAACGATGGTCCAAATTGAGTAGCACCAGCTTTAATTGTTTTGATACAAAACTCAGGATAAGCAAACATTCTACCGTTAGTCTGAATTTGTATTTCCTTGTAGCCTATCTTTTTAGCAATTTTTATCAATTCAAAAAAATCAGGATGTAGGCAAGGCTCTCCTCCCGTAAAAACAACTTCCCTCTTCCCTTCGCCAAAAGCTTCTTGTAAAGATTTTTTTATCTCTTTAATATTTTTTGCCGGCAAAAAATCACGCTTCCTGCCTTGTACGCAAAAAGCGCATCTGTTGTTACAATAAAAACCAACTTTTATATCAACTCTTTCCATGCTAAAAATATTTTATTTCTTTGATTTTTTTGCCTCATCAATTAATTTACAAATCATTTTCTTTGTTCCATTAAATTCACTAAATTCAAAATTGTTCATCAGTAAAAATGTATCTAATTTATCTTTTTTGTTTTTTCCATTACTAAAGGTAGTAATGGTTATTAAAAACGGATCTATTCTTTTTATTTTTTTTATTTTTTTAAAAAGTTCTTCATGCATATATGTTATTTATGATAATTTTAAATTAATTAGGAATTAATGGATCATTGGCAAACCAATTATCATTTTCAACTTTTGCAAAATATCTACTACCACCACGACATTTATATTTGAATCTACATTTTTTACATTTTATCGGCAAATATGCCAAACTTCTTACTTTTTTTATAAAAGAATGGTTCCAAGCTTCCAGGATATTCAAAGGATTTCCTATGTTTTTTTCTATAAAATAATGAGGCTTCATAAAGCCTCTGGGATCAACTACTAAACGATTATGTCCATCATCAAAAAGTGCACCAGCACTAATAACGTTTAATTTATAAGATTCCTCCACCGCACAAAAAGGTATAGCATTTGCAATTATTATATTTCTTCCAGTCTTTTGTTTTAAATTAAAAATTTTATTTGTTAAAATATTAATACTGTTTTTTGACAAATCTTTAAAATTTTTCCCTTGACCTATTGGACGATAAAACTCCCATTCATCAAAAGGTAAACTTAGAATAAATTTAGAAAGTTTGTCAAAATTAATAATATTCTTTTTTAGAGCAACGGTACCTACTCGAACTACAGGAATTTTATATTTTTTTAATAATTTTATTGCTTTAATTTTTCTTTCTAAAGCATTTTTAAATCCTGTTATTTCTGACTCCATTTCTTTGTCCCAACTATCAATTGGTATTAAAATATTATCCACAATACCAGCTAATTTTTTTGCAACTTTTAAATCCACCAGAGAACCGTTAGTGTTAAGACGAACCTCTAAATTTTTATCTTTAGCATATTTTAATAAATCAAAAATATCTTTTCTTAATAATGGTTCCCCGCCAGTAAATCTTATTATTCCAATATTTAATTTACGAACATTGTCTATTATTTTTTTTATATACCTCCCGTTTAATTCATTTTTTTCTCTAAATTTTTTGGCAAAAGAATTTTTATTAAAACAAAATTGACAATTAAAATTACATCTAGATTCCACTTCAACCATAATCTCAGTTGGAGAATCTGCAATTAAACATATTTCATTCGCACCATATTTATCAAAATAACCTTGAGGAAAACCTGAACAAATTGTATAGAATTTACATTTACTGCATGTATCAATTTTTTCTATACTGTTGTTTGTATTTACTGGCAAGATATGGTCACGACTAAATTCATTAATCACGCAATAAGGAAAATCTTTTAGCCAAATTTCAAAAAATTTTTCATAATCCAAAATTTCATAAATGAACGGAATAATTTTGAAAAAATGCGGTAAATTATCTTGATTTTTTGTTACTTCTATTTCTAATTTATCAACTCCACTTTTTTTTATTGTTTTGACTAGCGTCAATAATGATTTATAGTTTAGCTCATTTAATACAAACTTAAACATTTTTCATAAACCTATTAATTTATTAAACTAACAACAATTCAGCCATGTGATACAAAATTTAAATAAATATTTAAGTATCAATAGCTACCATGAGAAGCATGAGAAGCATGAGAAGCATGAGAACCGTGAGAACCATGAGAAGCATGAGAAGC
>CAYXNZ010000013.1:0-29457 GCA_964467155.1 uncultured Gammaproteobacteria bacterium
ATTGCTCTTTAAGACTATACCAAGGTATGTTAATTAATATTTTTTTAACATTTTTATTATTAGTTTTGAAGTGGTTAAAATTTTCTTTACTTAGAAATATTGTGTATCTATTTTGAGAATCTATCTTTATAATATTATCTATTATTTCTTGAGCATATCTGCCTAGGCCTTTGCCGACTGGGCCATAAAAGCGAGCATCAATACCTATGTTTTTTAATTCATCTTTTGGCATACGTTAATTATAGCATTAAGACGTAAATAAGGACGTATTTTTGATAATACCCCCTGTTTTTATTATTGTTTCAGTCTATTTCAACTCAAGTTTATATAAAGTAAAAGAATCCGTGATTGTTTCAACTGGATTGATTGCTAAGTCAAATTCAGCCAATCTCTTTGAATTAAGATAATCAATATCTTTTTGTGGAAAAGTAAAATTATAATAATAAACAGGCACTTGCATAGCTAAAATACTGTATTGTTTTACTAAATGTTTATCATTAAAAAGTCCAACAATAATTTTTCTTTCTGGAAATAATAATTTGTCGTGGTATTGAGTAATAATAACTGAATTATTTTCAGTTAGACTCAGTACTTTAGTTAATTCATTTCTTTGATTGATTTGATTTTTTCTTGAAGTTGCCAAACCTTCTTCAGAGCTAAAAATTACAAATGAGATTGAAAAACTTGCGATTAATAAAAAAGCAGTTATTTTTAAGCCAAGAACTATCTTTTTATTTCTAAAAAATTTAGCTAATTTAATAATGGTCATGCTGGTAAAAGGTAAAAGTCCGAGATAAATAGGCAACCAATACCTAGTATATGAATTACCGATAGTGAAGCTGTTTGGATCTGGATTGTCATGAAATTGCCAGCTGCCATAATAGAACACGAGAACTATTGATAAAAAAACGTAATTAATTATAAAAAGATAATGTTTCTTTTTCCATTTTGATATTTTTTTAAAAAATAAAATAAAACCAAAGGAGCCAAACATAAACAGCCATGGAAACATATGCGGTAAATAGTAGTAAAAAACTTTTAAGCTTTGTTTTAATTTAAAACCAAAATGAAATATGTTTTGACTGATGATTTGAAAATTTGATTTAACATTGGCAAAATTAGCCGAGATTGAGCTGACGGCTAAATCGCCACTAGCTTGATAGATGTTTTGTACAGATTGATTCATTTCTGGATACCCACCATTTAATGGTGAACCATAAAGAATTTGATTATAGTGAAGCATGGGCATCAGGGCTATGAAAAAAGTAGAGAGAAAGAGAGTAATTTTTAGCAAACTTAAATGTTTTATATTAGACAAAAAAATAATTAATACAATCGGCGCTAGCCATATTAATTCAGAGGTTCTGGTCATTGTTGCTAAACCCAGAAATAAACCAGATATAGAATAATTGATTAAACTTAGGTATTTATTTTTACTCCGCGATAAAGCTTTTGATAAGTGAAACAAACCAGCTATTATTAATACTGTAAATAGAACATTGTGAAACATACTTCTGACTGAATAATAGATATAAACCGGAAATACAGATAGCAGTAAGGCTGAATAATAAGCGTTACGTCTGCCGAAGAAATTTTTTATTAATAAATAAAAATAGATAATACCAATTGAAGCAAAGATTGGGGTTAGATAAGGTATTAATTTGTAAGAAAAAAAACTGGCTATTTTGCCATAGATGAGAATAATCCCCAAGAAACTGACTGGTTTGAGCCAACCATTATCTGAGCGAAAACTTCTTGGTGCGATTAAGTTATTAACTGTTAAATTATATTTTTCAAAAATTGTTAAAGTATTTTCTTGCCCATAGAGTTTGGCAAAAGTATAGTTGGCAGTTTCGTCTGGCGAGAGCCATTTAACATAGTCTTCTTGTTGGACAGTGTAATTATAAAACGATGTGCCAGTGAAAAAAATAATAGCCACTACAACCAAGGTGGCTAATCGCCAATTTTTTATAAAAAAGTTTTGAATATGTTTGAATTTAAATTCCATAAGTTAAAAGGCTCACAATAGCAAAAGCAATGGCTAAATATAAAATGCCAGAGGCAAAAGGTAGAAGAGCAGCCCAATTAAAAATAATTGAAAGAAGTAGAATCGTTACACCCATAACCTGTAGCATCATTTTAATTTTACCCCACAGATTGGCTTGCACTTCCCTACCCTTCATTTTTCTAATCCAAGCCACAATTATAATAATTATTTCAATACCTATGATGATAATTGATGTCCAAAAATCTATATAACGGAGAACGATAATAAAAACCATACTGCCAATAAGTATTTTGTCGGCCAATGGATCATAAATCTTTCCCCAATCCGTGATTTGATTACGAGTTCTAGCAAGTGATCCGTCTATCATATCAGTGAAAGCAACTAATAAAAAAGCAACTAAGCCCGTGTAGTATCGCCCATAAAGCATCAAAAGAACAACAGCGGGCGTAGTTAAAAAGCGAAATACTGTTATATGATTTGGTAAAATTCCAACTGGAATTAGTTTTAATATTGTTTTTGCTAATATTTTATCATGCCAATACAAAGAATCAGCTGGTTGGAAATTATTCACTTTTGGCGATGGGCTGAAATTAAACATACAATATGTTATATTTAAGATATGAAAATATTCAAACTTATCAACAGTGATGTTATTACTAGGTCATGTTTAATGTTAATCAGTCTTATTTCTGCTTGGGGTGCTTTGTTGTATTATCTTTTTGGACTGAATAACTTTTTTTGTATTTCGGCGGTAATGTTAGCTATTATTTCTTTTCTTATTATACATCTTTTTTTCAAGCCTTTCAACCGCAATATTGATAATTGGTCAAAGGCTAAAATAACTAATTTTGACGTTGTTCTTTTTGTTGCTTATTTTATATTGTACGGTTTACTCTTGTATATTTTGTATACCAGTCGAACTAACGAAGCGATTATTTCACCTTGGGAGATTTTACCAACTTATTTTTTTATTCTATTCGCATTAATCACAGCTGTTTTCTTATGGTTAGCTGCTAGAAATAATCGACTCGTATTACCTTTAATTTTTCTATATTATTTTTTATTTTTTTCAATTACAGCAATCGTATATAAATTTAATTATGGTTTTGACCCTTTTATTCATCAAGCAACCGAGAATTTAATAAGTAAAATTGGTAATGTGGAGCCAAAACCATTTTATTATCTTGGCCAATATAGCTTAGTTGTTATTTTGTCTAAACTTTTTAAGGACGCGATTTTTTACATAGATAAATTTTTGGTACCAGTGATGTCTGCTATTTTTATACCTTGGGCATTATTAAATTTTTTGAACAAATTGTTTACTGATAAAAAAAATATAGCTATTTTGATGGTTACAGTATTAATCTTGCCGATCACATATTTTACCATGACAACTCCGCAAAATTTAGCTTATTTATTCCTAGTAATTGAAATCTTAATTGGTTTTGTTTGTGCTAGTTATTTTGATTTAATTTTTATTTATATCTTAGCCATAGCCACTTTATTAATACATCCAATCGCTGGCATCCCCGCTTGTTTATTCGCGGTAGTGTTAACAATCTATCATTCTGATAGAAAAAAAATTAAAAAGATTGCTTACGGTGTAACTTATTTTATCATGGCTGTTTCTTTGCCTTTTATTTTTTGGTTTATTAACCAGAAAAATGGAGGGTTAAGTACAAGTGTCACTACTATTCCAGATAAATTAAATAAATTATTTGTGCCATTTGAAGAAGATTTTATTTTGAATTTTCTCTATCTTTACGGTTTTAATTTGAAATATATATTATTGGCATTTTTTATTGGCGGATTGATTATTACTTTGAGGTACAAAGAAATTAGAAATAAAGCTTATTTATATTTATTATCCAGTCTCGTTTTACTAGTTTCATATTGTATCACCAGATTTATTCCATTTAATTTTTTAATAAATTATGAGAGAGCTTATTACACAGATCGGATGCTATTAATGGCAGCTTTTTTCTTAATTCCATTTATAGTTATACTTTTCTATTGGTTAATTCGACAAATTTCAAAAGAAAACAGATTTATCAAATTTTCTTTTACATTGCTATTGATAGCTACGCTAACTACTTCTCTTTATTTTTCTTATCCAAGATTTGATAATTATTTTAATTCTCGTGGTTACTCCACTTCCCTGTCTGATATAAAAACAGTTGAATGGATAGCAGAAGATGCATTAGAAGATTTTATTGTTTTAGCTAATCAACAAGTGAGTGCAGCTGCCTTGCAAGAATATGGTTTTTATAAATATTATAACGATGATATTTTTTATTATTCTATTCCAACTGGTGGCGTGTTGTACCAATATTATTTAGATATGGTTTATAATAATCCAACGAAAGAAACTGTTCAAAAAGCAATGGATACCGTCAGTGTAAATGAAGGCTATTTTGTGCTAAATAATTATTGGTGGGGTTTTGATAAGATTTTAGAAGAGGCCAAAATGGAGGCTGATGCTTGGCAAGAGATTGATAACGGAAAAGTTTATATTTTTAAATATACAAACTAGGATAATTTTTTAATAATTTCGATTAACTCTTTTTTATTATTAGGCTCAAATAAATAACTATTGTTTGGGTTTATTATTTCTGGAATACCACCGATATCAGAAGCGATGACTAATAAATCACGACGATTTGCTTCGTGTATCACTGCTGGTGAATTTTCATAACATAGTGATGGGACAATCAATGCGTCATAAGACGCCAATTTATCGCAAACAGTTTCATTGTCTAAATGGCCGAGAAAATTAATTCGGCTATTTTTTCCGGCTAATGTTTGGGCATTTTCTAGCTCTGTGCCGTCGCCAATTATATCAAGTTGATATTTTTTAGTTTGATTTTTAAGTAAATCATTGAAAAGTTCAATTAAAAATAATATACCTTTGTGTTTTTCTATTTGGCCGACATAAACAAATTTATTGAATTTTTTGCCAGTTTTTTCTACTTGATTATTATACTCAACAGTTTGATCTATCTTTTTTTCAGCTTTATTAAAAAAACCTTTTTCAAGATGGAGATTCAAGAGCCATTTTGATGGCGAGATTACTTGATTGACTTGTGAAAACATTTTTTTTGTCAGACTGATATATCTTTTGCAAAAGATGCTGTTAATTTTTTGTTCTTGTCCAAAGATTAACAAGCCAGATGGATGTATGATTTGAATATCATGCAGATAGTGGGTATGTTTGATGTCTAATTTTTTTATTAAAATGGTTATTGAAAAACCAACGCCTAATAAATTATGTGTTATTACCATATCTGGTTTTTCACGTTTCAGAATTGATTTAACGTGACTATAATTTATAGGATTGAATAAATTCCAAAAATGATAGAAGGCACGCAAAAATTTTGGATAATATTTTAAATAGCTAAAAAAAGAACGAAGATAATAAATATTATCTTCAAGGTTTTGTTGAGTATTCTTTTTTGAAAAATATGGTTTTGTGGAAATAATAAAAACATCTTGGCCGTCTTGGATAAAATTTTCCGCCATTTGTTTAACTACTTTTTCTGCACCACCACGATTGTAGGGAAAATATAAATTATTAATTAAACAAATCTTCATAATTTTTTTGGACTATATTTTATTCGGTGATAAATAACGTTTAGTTTCTCAGCAACTTTTTCCCAAGTGTATTTACTTTTGACTAGTACTTTGGCACTCTCCCCCATTCTTTTTGCCATAGCGTTATCGGTTAAAATAATTTGTAGCTTTTCGGTTAAATCTTTTACATCATTAGGCTTAACTAATAACCCTTGTTCGTTGTTTTTAAAAACACTTCTTACACCAGGTAGATTGGAAGCAATGACTGGCTTACCGCAGGCCATGGCTTCTAGCAGAACCAAGCCAAATGCCTCTGATTGATCTGTTGAAGGCAGGACACAGACATCACAATAGTTATAGTAATCAACTAAATCAGCATCATCAATCATATCAAAAAACCGAACGGTTTTTTCTATTCTTAAATCATGAACCATTTTTTTATAATATTTTATCAACTCCCCTCGCCCAACAATACTGAGTTTGATATTATCAATTTCTTTTTTTAGAATAGCTACGGCTTTTATTAAATTATGTACGCCCTTGAAATAATGAGCTTTATCTAGTCCGCCGACAAACAAAACTACTTTTTCGCGACGAAATTTATTAACATGATCTTTATAACTAACGAATTGTTCAAGATTGACACCAAATGAAACTCTTTTAAATTTTTCAGGATGTTTTTTCTGGTATTTAGCAATATAAGAATGTTTTAAATAATCCAATGAAGCACAAGTCACACAAGAAGAAAGCTTAATCAATGCCGGCAATAATATAAATTGGTAAATTTTAAAGATAAAAGCTTTTACCCCAGAAGCTCGAGTGTCCATATGATAATGTAGGACTAAATTAGTGGAGGTTGGAAAAAATATTTTTCTAAGAATAATCGGCAAGATAGCCCCATAGAAAGGATAATGAAGGTGAATTATATCAAAATTTCTAAGTCGCCAAAATAATTGTGGTAGAACAGCTGCGTTGCCTATTTTAATTATTGAATCAAGGCGTTTTATGGCAAATTTAGGCGTCTTTTCTGAATAATCAGTTGGGTTATTGTCATAATTTATAGTAAAAACAGTCACTTGGTGACCATTCTTAGCTAATGCCTCTGACATATTGTAAACGCTATTTCCCATTCCACCAGCATATGGCGGAAAAGTACAAACAACTTGTGCAATTTTCATATTTTATTTATTTTTTAGAGCAATGTGTTTAATGATTTTTGTAATATTTTTTTCCATTTTGGCCAAACGTAATCTGAGTTTGAATATAAAATAAAACAAAATAGCAATGCCAACATAGAGTAAAACATCAATACCTGAGCCAGAGAAGCCTAGCCTAGCAACTAATATGTCAATCCATTTTAAACTAATAATTGAGATAGCGGCAATTAGCCAAAAGATTAACCAAAAAATAAATTCACTAGAACTTATTTCATTTTTCCTTTTTTGCCAATACAATCTAGAAAGAAAGAAAGCGATAAAAATTAAAGCTATTGTTTGTTGAATCATAATCAATTTATTACACGAGCAATAATTAAATCTTTAAGTATCTTGAAACCGCCAGATAGGCGTTGCCCAAAATTTTTATAAATAACTGTTATTGGTACTTCTTGAAATTTCAGTTTATGTTTATTTGTTAAAAATAAAATTTCTGAACAATGAGCCATGTCGTCTTGTTGCCAATCAATCAATTGAGCGACTTCTCTCGTCATAGCGCGGAAACCACTTTGTGGATCAGTTAATTTTATATTTAGAAATAACCTGTTAATTAATCTAGCCAAAGGGATGATAAAATATTTTTTGAATTTAGGAATTTCAGTTTTAATATCAGTCGCTATAAAACGAGAGCCAAAAACAATATCACAACCTTCTTGGTTGATTGCTTTGATAAAACTTGGGATATCTGATGCTAGAAATTGTCCGTCTCCATCAAAATGGATAATAATATCAGCACCTATCTTTAACGCATATTCAGTACCAGTTTTTAAGGCTGCACCTTGTCCGCGATTGATTAGATGCGATAAAACTATCGCATCAGCGTTATGAGCTAATTTTTTTGTATTATCCGATGAACCGTCATCAACAACCACGATTTCATCAACCTGCTCTTTCAATCCTCTGATAACTTCAGAGATTTCAGCTTCTTCATTGTGGGCTGGGACGACGCAAACGGTTTTCATATGGCTTGTTTCATTGTCTTTAGACCCTTACTGGCTCGTAAATCGTGAATTGTCTTTTCTAAGCCTTTCTCTAAGGTAATGATTGGCATCCAGCTTAATTCTTCACGAGCTCGACTGATGTCTGGTAAATTAAGCGGAGTTATAAAGATCTCGTCATTACCATATCTTATTTTTGATTTTGAGCTAATTATATCAATAATTTTTTGTGCTAAATCAGTTAGATTAACATCAATGTCTGAGCCGATATTCATAATTAATGGTGTCTCAGTTTCCATTAATTTTATAGCCGCATCAATTACGTCGCTAACATAGCAAAAGGCAGATGAAAAATTTTTGTCACCAGGTATCTCAACATCATCATTGTCTAGAGCATTAAAAATAAAATCAGGTATTAATCGTCCGTCATTTAGTTTCATCCTTGGACCATAGACACGAAAGAGACGCATAATTTTGATATTTAAATTATGAACGTCTTTGTAGGTAGAAGCGATTGTTTCTGAGAATCTTTTGCCTTCGTCATATGATGCTCTTGGTGAATTCATATCTAGTTGTCCAAGTTTGTCTTCATTAACTTTTTCATTGTCAGCAAGGCGTGGACCATAAACAACTGAAGACGAAAAATGGACTACCTTAGCTTGGTATTTCAAAGCCATGTCCATTATATTTTTTGTACCATAAGACAAGGCTAATACACTGGCTAATTTATTTTTGTTAAAATTTACTGGCGAGGTTGGGCAGGCTAAATTATAAATATCTTGAATGCCTTGAAATTCAATTTTGAATTTTTTAAGTTCTGGTAGCTTTTCTAATTCAATCGGTTCAGTTATGTCGTGCTTAATAAAAGAAAAGTTTGGATCAGCTAGCAGATGGTCAATATTTTTTTCATCGCCAGTTGAAAAATTATCTACACAGATTACTTTATTCTCTTTAACTAATTCATCACAGAGATGAGAACCAATGAAGCCAGCTCCACCAGCTACTAAAACATTTTTTTTATCAAAAATTGCATGTTTAGCCATATGTTTAAAATTATTCTTTATTGTTTAATAATAGCAATATTTACGCCACCAGTAAAATCGGTATCAAAGGCATAAAAAGAATTAATTAATTTACTATTGATTTCAAATACTCGAACATGTGGGCCACCAGTTTCACCTGCCCCAGTTACTATTTCAGCTAGACCATCATTGTCCATATCACCAGCAGTAATATTTACGCCACCACGAAAATTCTTGTCATAGGCAAAGAATTGACCAAGGACTTTGCTATGATTATCAAATATTCTAATATGCGGACCACCTGATTTTCCAGGTGCAGTTATAATTTCAGATTTATTACCATTTATACCACCATCCAAATCAGCAATAGCGACACGAACGCCACCACGGAAATTTTGGTCATAGGCAAAGAACTGACCTTGTACTTCACCCATTGAATCAAAAATTCTTACTTGTGGACCACCAGTCTCGCCTGCCCCAGTTACTATTTCATTTTGACCATCACCGTCTATGTCACCAGCTGCCAGATAGACACCACCGCGGAAATTTTTATTGTAGGCATAGAATTGTTTCTGGACATCTCCTGTCCAATTAAATATTCGGACTAATGGTTGGTAGCCTTGACCTGGACCAGTGATAATTTCAGCCTTACCGTCACCATCAACATCTGAACAAGCAATACGAACGCCACCACGAAAGGTTTTGTCATAAGCAAAGAATTGACCAAGTAAATCACCGTTTTGGTTAAAGATTCTGACATGTGGACCACCAGTCTCGCCTGCTCCAGTTATTATTTCTTCAATGCCATCACCATTTACATCACCCGTTGCTAGGTTTACTCCACCAGTAAAATTTTCGCCATATGAATTGAATTCTTTTTCCAGAACTCCGTCAGTATTAACAATCCTTGTTTGACTGATATGGTTTGATTGTGGAGCGATTAAAAATTTATAAGTAGTATTTTTTAATTCATTAGTAACTGTACTAATTGCTTGTTTAATATTTAAACGTCCAGCACCTAACATATTTAAATAATTTGGGTTTAGTTTATTGAGATTATCAACTGTTTTGAATACGATATCAGCTATTTCCTGTCCATTCAACTGAGGATTCGCTGCTTGGACTAGGGCTAATGCACCAGTCACCATCGGCACAGCTACAGAAGTACCTGACCAATAGCCGTCGTAATAAGTATTAAAAGATTTGTTACCAATATGATTAGTTGGTGAATAAACAGATGTGCTAAAAATGCTTACTCCTGGAGCGGCGATATCTATACATTTGAAACCATAACTTGAGAAGCTAGCCTTTTGATCTAACGTGTCTGTGGCAGCTACACCAATAACCCAATTCTCGCCACTTGGTCCATCATAGCAAACAGGATACATCGGAGTATGGTCTAGTTGATAACCATCACCTTGATCTTGCTCATTACCACCAGCTGCGACAATTAACATACCAGCATTATGAGCACGTTCAATTGCACTATTTAAGCTATTGCTATAGCCAAAGCCAACAAAACTCAGATTGATAATATCAACGCCATTAGCAATAGCATAATCTATAGCTTTCACAACCGTAGAAGTATTCCCCTCTCCCCTGTCGTTCAATACTTTGAGAGACATAATTTGTGCCTGCCAAGTAACACCAGTGATACCAGTCGCGTTATTACCAGAACCGGCGACAATACCAGCAATAATTGTGCCGTGTAGAATACCTGATTCAGTATAGCCACTTTCAAATTTTGGACTAGGGTCGTAAGTATTATTTACAAAATCCCAACCATTATAATCATCAATAAAGCCATTTCTATCATCATCAATACCATTCTCTGGAATCTCTGAATAGTTTTTCCAAATATTACTTTTTAAATCAGGATGATTTATTTGTACGCCTGAATCAATTACGGCAATTATTACATTTGGACTTAGCCTGGTATCATTCCAAGCCTCCGTCGCTTTAATTTTTTGTAAATACCATTGATTTTTATAATAGGTATCAGACGGAATAATTGAAGCTTGGTATAAAAAATTAGACTCAGCATATTCAATTTCTGGATTCTCAGTCAACTCTTTAATTATTTTATCAATATCATCTGTTTGAGCGATTTTCATTACAACTATCTCAGTTGAATTAACAAATTTTACCAAAATTTCATCAGCCACCCTCTCTGCCATAAACGGTTTTTCTGGTTTAGAATCAAAAGCAAAACAAGCTGTTGCAATTAGCAAAACAGCAGTTGAAATAACAAAAAAAGATGTTAATTGTTTATTCATAACATCTAAAATTATAACATTTTATTAAATTATCTGCAAAAAGATAACAACCAGTTTTTATTTTTATTTAAAAATTAAAATTCGGTATTTAAAGCAATTTCCATGGCTTCTGCGGAAACCACGAATATTTTACTTAACGGAGTTGCGATGTAGCTGTTTAATTGTTTGGCATCTATATTATTAACAAGGTCTTTGTAATCATGTAATATTCTTTTTCGTTCATTGATTAAAATATGCCTGGGGATCAAAAAATAACTGGCAAATTTATTGGCTTGAGTTTCAATATAACCATATTGTTTACCGTCCACTTCTGTTAAAAATTTCTTAAAATCTTCTTCGTTTATTATTTCTAAATTTTCATATAATTCTTTATGTAATACCAAATGTCCAATTTCATGGGCGACTGAGAATTTTAAACGGTTATAATAACTATCATCCATGTATTTATCGTTATCTACAAAAATACTTTGCCAGTCAGAAGATATAAAAGCGTCCGTACTACATTGTTGCGTTAAGCCCGGCATAGGAATAATATTTATAGCTATACTTTTTTCTATTATATTTTCAATATCGACAGGAATAACCTCACCCCAATGTTCTTTTCTAAAAAAATTAGCTTTACCTTTTATATCTCTGTCTGATATGAAGGGTGTTTTAAAATCTTTAAATTCCATTTGGTTAAGGATTTTTTATTAATTCAATTAAATTATCAATTTCTGCTTTGGTAGGCTTTTCATTCCTTAATGTGCGGAAAAAAGCTGGCAAAGCATTAACCGCGTTTTTACAGGTCATAATATCTCCAGGGATTATACCTTGAGCTATTCGCGCTTTATCTATAAATTCTTGCGATTCTTTTTGTCTGCACAATCCTAAAATTTTTGCCCATTTGATAAGTATTTTTTTATCAGCGGGAGGAGAAATCAATCCTCTCTCTATTTTGCTCCAATTGCTAGGATCATATTCTGTTTTTTTACAAATATCCCTTAGACTTAATTCATTTTTTATTCTCAAATTTTTTAAAATCATCCCGAATTTTTTAAGATTTTTTTTCATTTGTTCACCCCCATTCCTTTTTATAATTTTAATATTAAATAAGTGTGGTATTATTTTACCACACTTATTTAATTTGTCAAGTACTGTGTTGTGGATAACTTTATTTCCAATCTCCAATAATAATTTTATTTCCGCTTTTTCTCATGAACATACCATGGTATGTTCATCGATTATTTTTATTTATTAAAATATTCAATATTATTTTTTACTCTTTTAATTCTTCTTCAATTTTCTTCTGTGCTTCTTTCATTTCCCTAAAATAGAGTTTGAAAAGATTGTTTGTTTTTATCCAAGCGTTTGTGAAGATTTTTTCCATTCTTCCTCTAATATTTTCATTTCTTTTTCTTCAGCTAGTTGCCACTGCTCTTCTAATTGTCTTCCTGCTTCCCATTTTTTATTAAGTTCGGCGGTCAAATTATTTCGTTCATTAATTATTGCATTAAACTCTTCCTCTGAGAGTCCTTCTTCTTCTGTTTTCATTCTTAAACGATGAACTTGTTCCATTAATCCCCTAATTTCATCATGAGTTTTGTTCAATTTTTGATAAATTTGTTCTATAGATTCTTCTGGTTGATTTTCAACAGTTAGTTTTATTTGTTCTGTCATGTTTTTGTATTAATTTATTATTTATTTTGAAGATATTCTATGGTTTGTTTGGTGTGCTTTTTCTAGTTGTCGATAGAGATTCTATCGGTCATCGCTATCGCTCTTCCTTCCAGAATGACAGAAAAATAATTGTCATTTTGGAGCGTTAGCGACCTGCTCGATCGCTTAAAAGTGTTAAAGCGAGCGCGGTAGAGTATGTTTTAAACTTTTTTTAAAACATTTAATGTTTCTTGGGCACATTTTTCCCAACTATAGTTTTCTATTCTCTCAAAACCTTTTTTGATTAAATCTTCTCTAAGATTTTGATCAACAACTATTTTGTTCAAGGCGCGAGACATATCATTTACATCTTCAGGATTAAAATACAAGGCGCTATCTCCAGCTACTTCTGGGATTGAGGCAGTTTTTGAAGCGATAATTGGTGTACCACAAGCCATTGATTGAAGTAAAGGAATACCAAAGCCTTCATAGAGCGACGGAAAAACAAAAGCAATTGCGCCATTGAAAAAATATTGCATATCATTTTCAGGTATCCAACCAGTAATAATAACATCATTCCAGAGATTAAATTCATTAATCGCATATTTTATTTCATCAAAACCATAACCAGCATTGCCGACTAGAACTAATTTTGGGGCAATGTTTTTGTTTTGTTCACGCATAATAGCATAGGCATAAATCAACTTGGCGATATTTTTTTTCTTTTCCAGCCGGCCGACATAAAGCAAGTAGTCCCCTTCTACACCATATTCTTTCAACTTACTGGTGACTAAATTTTTGTCGTCAATTTTTTTATAAAATTTGTTATTGTAACCATGATAGATAACGCTAATTTTTTCTTTGGCTGTTTTGTAAAAATCAATAATTTCCTTTTTTGAAAAATTTGAAACAGTGATAATTCCCTTGGCGTGTTTTAAGCCATATTTAGTTGACCATTTGTTGTAACCCAAAGCATTAGCAGTATATTTATTACGACTGACAAAGTGGACAAATTTACACCATATTTTATATATTAATTTTCCACCAGAATAAGCTTCATCAGAACTATAAAGTCCGCATATTTTTTCAAAACCAATATCATGGATAGTTACTACTGATTTTCGAGGATGGATTATCGGTAAAACATGAGCTGGTATAAACAGGACGTCAGGTTTATATAGCAACATCTCAATTGATAAGCGAATTTGAGTCCACAAAAAAGAAAAAGGCCAGGTCAAGACTTTTTCTTTGAAATTATTATGAGGACTTTTAATTTTATGATGAGATGTTTGACTATCTGTATTTTTTGTTTCCGTATCAGTCAAATCTAATAAATCGTCTGTTAATGGTTTATCAGTGTATAAAATGTATGTATTTTCTGAATCAATTTTAGCTAATTTTTTTATGAGATAAAAAGAATACCACTCTGTACCGGTTTTATATTTTCTATTTGCTCGACTGGCATCTATGCCAATAATCATATTTTAAATTATTTATTTGGTGGCAAAAATTGAACGTTTATAAGAATCTAGGTTGTCTAGTGCAATACCGGTGCCTTTAGCAACGCAGGATTGAGCGTCATCAGCTACATAGGCTGGCACATCGGTTGTTCTAGCTAGTAATTGATCTAGATTGCGAAGGAGCGAGCTACCGCCCGACAGAACCATGCCTTTATCCATTATATCAGCTGCTAACTCTGGTGGAGTATTCTGTAGGACTTTTTTGGTCGCATTGATTATTGATTCTAATTCATTTTGAATAGCTTCAGTTACATCGTCTGAATAGATTGTTATATTTCGCGGTAGGCCAGTTATCATATCTCGACCTTTTATTTCGGTTGTTAATTTATCTTCAAGGAATAACGCGCTACCAATTTTTATTTTTACATCTTCAGCTGTTCTTTCACCAATCGCTAAATTATATTTTCTTCTGATAAAATCTTGGATAGCAGCGTCAAATTTATTTCCACCGACTCGAACAGAATTAGATGTGACTACTCCGCCTAATGATATCACTGCCATTTCAGCTGTACCACTACCAACATCAACAATCATATGTCCAGATGCTGATCCAATTGGGATATCAGCCCCAATTGCCGCAGCAATCGGTTCGGATATAATATAAGCTGCTTTTGCACCAGCCGCGATTGTTGCGTCAATAACAGCTCGTCTTTCAGTCGAGGTTATGCCAGCTGGTACAGCGACCATAACTTCTGGACGAAAAAGTCTCATGCCACCCAGCGCTTTGTTAATAAAATAACGGAGCATGGCTTCAGTTGTATGATAATCAGCAATAACGCCGTCTTTCAAGGGTTTTAAGGCCAAAATTGAATCTGGTGTTCGTCCAAGCATGTCTTTTGCTTCCGTGCCAACAGCTAAAATCTTTTTATTAATCATTGATATAGCCACTACACTTGGTTCGTTAATAACAATCCCCCGTCGCGGTAAATAAACCAGAGTATAAGTAGTACCAAGGTCTATTCCAATCCGTTTTATTAACATATATTAGAAATTGATTATAAATAATTTATCGGTCGTTAAGTCAGTCTGCCAACTAACCTCTTTTTCAGAAATCATGCTAGTTGAAAGAGTGGCTGGACTATATGATTTTACCCTATTTAAGAAGCTTAAGTCAACCAGTAGCTCGTTTATCCGACTGCCTGGTTGTTTTTGTATATAGAGACTATATTGGTTAATATTTGTTAAATCATAAGGCAATTTATAGTTAAAATGTAATTGTCCAATTTTTCCAGGCTCAACTGATATAAAACCAGCAAAACAAGTTTTTCCTAATTCGTTATAAACTTCAATTGCTCCGTCAGTTATACCGTCAACGTCTATTAATTGACTACCCAGTGGAACATAAATTCTCGTATAGGTTCTATATCTAGTTGTTCGCCAATCAAATCCACCTTGGTGCGAATAATGTATTGTTAAGTCGCTATATAAGCCGTCTGTTTTTTGATTAATCTTATAATCTATATTTTTATCAACTACCGCATCAGTTTTAAAAGCGGCCATATTGGCATCAACTACCATTAAGTAATCACCAGTTGTATTTTTGATTTCGCCAGCCCAACCTTGTTCTCTGATTATGTCTTGTGAGTCAGAATTTTTTAAATAAAAAATTACATTTTTTTCCATCATATTTTTTTCAGCAATACTCAAGAGTTCATTCCATTGGTTAGGTGTTGAATCAAAAAGTTTAATTTTTAATTTCCTGGCAATATCGCCAATTATTTCTTTTCTATGCCATTTTGGTACACCTATTTTTGTATAGCCTTGTTCAACTTGGTATTGTAATAATTCTTGGAAGTTTTGAGCATTAAATTCTATGTCATCAATCGTAATTGGCCCAGTGAATCTCATTAAATCCATAATAAAATCTGGTGTGATAGCAATTACTCCGTTAATTGGTTTTATTTCGTTGTTATTTAAGACTGATTCTTTTTCATAAAACCACAATATTTGTTCGGCTGACCTCGGCCAGTCAGGTGACCAATTAGCATCTCGCATATACCATTTATCAACGCCAAGATATTTTACTAATGGCTCAGGTGGTTTTACATCTAGTTTGTTTTGAATTGGCATATCAAGATGATAGACATCATGCGTTTCGAAATTACTAATATCACCATTTTCTATCTCTAATATTCCGTAAGTACCAATAAAGCCACCAGTTGGTCGCAACTCATCATTATTTTGTAAAACGACTAAATATCTAGATAATTCAGGATAACCAGCTAATTCTGGCAATAATTGAGTGAAAGGGATAGCTTGAGATAATAAATTATGAGCTGAATTAAGTTGGGTGGTAGCTAAGCCAATATTATGTTTAATTGGTAAAAAGATTAAGCTGGTTTGAACTTTTTTAAGATTAATTAGGGCTAACTCAAGATTTGCCTTGATGCCAGTTAATTCTGGAGTTGATTGATATAATTTTTCTAGTATACGACGTTTTTCTAATTCATTAAATTTTGAATATGTAATCTTTTTTTCACTATCTAATAAATTTTCTAATTCTTGTCCAAGGACTGCACCTTGAATCAAGGCGCGACTAACAAAATCACCCGTGACAAAGAGATATTCCAAATCATTAAATCTATTTTCTAAAAGATTAAAATATTTATTAAAGGTTGAATTCTTTATTTTTTCTATTTCAGCTACTGCTTCATTGAAATTAGCCTTTGCTAGATTGGCTGACGATATTGATTCACTGAATTCTTGCATCTTCAATAAGTCTAATGAATTTTTTAAATTAGCCTTGGCATTAATCGACACGTCATAAATATTTTTGAATGTAAAAAAATTAATAACAATAAAAACTATTAATATAGTTAAAATAAACAATACAAAAAAACCGAACCATTTCGTGATGGAATAAAAATATTTCATTCTTTTTCTTTCTTTCACCATTGGTAAATCATTAAAACTCTGTTCAAGCTTATCTTCAATTCGACTAAAATCAATCTTATTATTTTTTTTAAATAGAGACATATATTATTCGTTTCTTAAGGCAGTTATTGGATCCATTTGAGCAGCTTTACGAGCCGGATAAACGCCGAAGACAACTCCAAAAAAAGTAGAAAAGCCTAAGGCAACAACAAAGGCTCTAATTGGTATCGTAAATTTCCAATCCAGTCCATAGGATCGAGCACCTAGAGCGATGGCAATGGATATTAAAACACCAATAATGATACCGACAATACCGCCAGCGATCGTTATTAAAATAGATTCAATTAAAAATTGAATCATTATGTCCGAATATTTTGCCCCAACTGCTTTGCGCAAGCCAATTTCTGAAGTTCTTTCAGTTACGACAACATACATAATATTTAAAATACCTACGCCACCAACAATTAAAGATACCGCCACAATAGCTAGTAAAAGTAGAGTGATAGCACCAGTAATAGTTGATAATATGTCTATTGATTCAGTCATAGTGACTACTCTGAAATCATCTTTGCTAGTATCTGTTAGATATTCTCCAATAGCCACCACTCCACCAGGCTCAATATTAACTGTTTCTAAATCGTGATTTTCTCTAATGACTGAACGAATATCCTCAGTTATTTCTTTGACGTCTTCAGGATTATATACCTGATGCATCATATAAAGCACGTGACCTATGCCCATTATTCTTTTTTGCAGTGTTCTGACTGGTAAATAAACCATGTCGTCAAAATCAAGAGTCATAACAGCACCACGTTCTTTCATAACACCAATTACTCGAAATTTATCTTTCCGTATTTTTATAAATTTACCAATCGGGTCTGAATCACCGAATAATTTTTCTTTCATTTTATAGCCTAACACAACCACCTTGGCTAATGATTTATCTTCGGCATCAGAAAAAAACCTACCATAATCAATTTCGCTTTTGTCCATATCGATATAGCTAGCTGTCATACCCATAACCATAGCTCGTTTGGTTTCGTTGCTATAGCTAACTTGCTCTTGACCCATTATCCCAGCATAAGAATTTTTGACACTTGATAATTTTGTTACATCATCCATATCATCTAGAGTTAACGATGTCACTTGAACTCCTTGCGCTAGGGCAGCGGCGCTTTGAGTTTCGCCAGAATTCCCCTTTTTTGTGCTAGGGATTTTTATTTCAGTTTCAATCATGTCTGAGCCACCAAATGATTCCACCTGACTAATTATTAAATCACTAATACCTGCACCAGCCGAATAAACTACAATCACGCTTGATATACCAATCATCACGCCTAAAATCGTCAGAGCAGTTCTGATTTTATTACTCCGAAGAGACTTTAATGAAATTTTTGCTAAAGACAATATTTTCATGATGACAATTTATTCATAACGAAGAGCCTCAACTGGTTCAAGTTTACTGGCTTTGCGGGCAGGCCCGCCTGCCAAGCATTTTTTTTAAAATAAAATTATTTTTAAGCCTATTCGTATCGCAATGCCTCAACTGGTTCAAGTTTACTGGCTTTGCGGGCAGGATAAAGTCCAAATAATACACCAACACCAACTGATACGACAATTGCTGAGATAATAGACGTTGGAGAAATAATCAGTGCCCAAGTATAACCCAAAAAATTTGCTATAACAGATACCAGAAAAGACAAGACGATTCCGCCCAAGATGCCAATTGATCCACCAAGCAAGGTAATAAATACCGCTTCAACTAGGAATTGGCTCATAATATTAAAGTTATTTGCCCCAACTGCTTTGCGTAAACCGATTTCTCTGGTTCTTTCAGTTACGCTAACTAGCATGATATTCATAATACCAATACCACCAACGATTAATGACATAGCGGCCATAGCTGCCAAAAAGAATCTTAAAGCATTAGTAACAGTTGTTATCATCTCAAGTGCTTGAGCAGCACTTCTAACACTGAAATCATCATTAATGCCTGTTTGATCTTTTATGTCATGGCGTTCACGCAAAGTCATTTTTATATCATGAATTACTCTTTCAGTATTTTCTTCGTAATCAACTTTTGCTCGAATTAAACCTAAATGATTTACTCCAGCAATTAGTTTTTGCATTGTTTTTAGCGGGATAAATATTTGGTCGTCATAATCTTGCAAAGCTACTTTGCCACGCTCTTCCATGACGCCAATTACTTCAAAGGAGTGTTTTTTAATTTTAATTTTTTGCCCAACTGGATCGGATTCACCAAACAATTCTTTTGCCACAGTACTACCCAAAACAGCTATCTTTGATAAATTAGTTTCTTCATCTTCAGAAAAGAATCTACCATCTTTCACTTCCCCACCTTCAACAGCTAAATAACCAACCGTGCAACCGTTCAAGTTTGTATCGTAGGAATTTGATTTCCAAGTAACGTTGGCTGTACCCTTGGTGTAGGCAACAAAACCAGTTAAATTTGGTACATTTTTTTTATCACCAATTGCCTTGGCATCTTCGTAGGTCAAGGTTGTAATAACAATACCCATAATTGAAGCGGGTGGGCCTTCCTCGTCAGATCCACCTGGTAAAACTCCGACTAAATTTGTTCCAAGCGATTGGACTTGGTCTAGAATCAAGCCTTGGGCACCTTCACCAACAGCCATTATTATAATGACTGCCCCAACACCAATAATAATCCCCAACATTGTTAAAAAGCTCCTGGCCTTATTGGCTAAAAGAGCTTTCGTTGAGGTGCTTACGCATTGACGACAGAGATCAATAATCATAGTTATTTTAATAATTCGCCGTTCTTGGCGATTTTTCTGTTTTGCACAGGATAATCGCCAACAATTAATCCATCTTTTATTTTTACAATTCTTTTGGCGTGTTCGGAAGTATAAGTTTCATGAGTGACTAAAATGATTGTTCGACCGGTATTATTTAATCGCTGTAAGATTTCCATGATTTGTGTGCCAGACTTTGAGTCCAAATTACCGGTTGGTTCATCGGCAAAAAGAACCGACGGATTATTTACTAGAGCTCGAGCAATTGCTACCCTTTGCTTTTCCCCACCAGAAATTTGATTAGTATAGTAGTTTAATCTATGTCCTAAACCAACATCCTGCAAAACTTTGGTTGCGACTTCATTTATATCTTTTTTTTGAACAGAATAAGTCAATGGTAATTTAACATTGTCTAAAACAGTTGTTCTTGGTAGTAAATTAAATGCTTGAAAAACAAAACCGATTTTTTCATTTCTTGCTTTGGCTAATTCGTCATCATTAAGTTTTATCACGTCTCGTCCTTCTAATTTATATAAACCACTTGACGGACGGTCCAATAAACCTAATATATGCATTAAAGTTGATTTACCTGAGCCAGATGGTCCCATGATTGATACAAATTCACCGTTATCAATAGTGAAATTTAATCCGTGGAGAACCTTGGTTACCACCTCACCAACTTCAAATTCTTTTTTTAAATTTTCTATTTCAATAAGCATGTTTTTATTTTGGTGTTTTTGTAAACGTCACGACAGATTCACCGACCTGTACACCTGACAATATTTCTACCATACCTCCGTCACCTCTTAATCCAACTTCAACTGGTCGCTCTTCCACTTCATTATTTTTCAATACTCTGATGAATTTTCCGTCACCATTTTTTTCTACAATCGCTCGGCTTGGTGCAATTACAACATTGTCTTTTTGAGCAGTTGTAATAACAGAGTTGGCAGTCATACCTGATTTTACATTATGATCACCAGCCTCGAAGTTTATTTTGACTTTGTAATAAATAACATCTTGAATAACAGTTTCTGCTGGCTCAATAAAATAAACGTAACCAGTGAATTTAATTTCATCGCCAAAAGCATCAAGCGTTATTTCAACCGGATCGTTAATCGCTATTTTGGAAATATCAGCCTCAGAAATATCTATTTCTATTTCAAAATCGTTTTCACCCAAAATAGAAAAAGCTGACATGCCTAGACTAATTTGTTCACCTATCTCATAATTACTTTTGGTAATTGTTCCATCTATCGGTGATTTAATCACGCTGTCTTCAATTTGATTTTTTACCAGATTAAGTGAGGCCTCAGCTTGTCTGACTTGGGCTTGAGCCAAGCTAATATCTTGCGATCTAGCTGGAGCGACCAAATTATTGTATTGAGCTTGAGTTACTTGCCAAGCATTATAAGTTGTATTTATTCTTGATTCCCCGGCTGTTAGTTGTTGATTGGATGATAATTGAGTCGTCATCAAAGCATTCCGGGCTGCCAATGTTGCATCATCAAGATTGGCTTGAGCTTGGATTAGATTTTCTTCCGCACTAGTTACGTTTGTTTGATATGATAGTAAGGCATCATTTAAATTTTGTTGGGCAGACTGGACAGAAGCAACGGCCGTACTAACATAAGTTTGTTGAGTATTAATAGTAGCTTTGTAGGCGTCCAGCTCAGTTTGAGTAAAAGCAGTGGAAACAACACTATTTTCTAAAGCACTATAACAATAATTTAAAGCAGAGAAAGAAGCGTTAACAAAATCTGATGTTTTTGATAAAGCCAAATTAATCAAAGCGGTATCGTTTTCTGTCTTAGCTTGTTCTAATTTTAAATCAACTTCAGGAATCATATTGACGGCATTGGAATAACTTGATTTAGTCGCTTCCAAAACTGATTGGTTTTTAGCACCTAAATTATCGCCTGCGTCAGGATCATGTAAAATAGTATAAATATTATCAAGGGCGGTTTTTGCTATGGAAATTTTTGTATCCATAGTAGTAATGGCATTTGATTCATAATTATCAATAGAACGTTGATAAGTATTTTTTGTGCTAGTCAAATTGGTATTAGCCACAGTAACAGCTTGTTCATAGCTAGTGATAGTGTCCGCGCCATCAGACTCAAGGTCGTAAAGAGTTTTTTCTGCCTGAGCAATTGCTTCAGCAGTTGATTTCTCTATATTAGAATATTCATTTTTAGCTGAATCGTAAGCAGATTTTGATTGATCAACACTAGCCCTACTAACTGCTCTTTCATGACTAGTTGGACCGTTTAAAAGTTTACTTAAATTAGATTGAGCGACTACTAGATTAGCTTCTGATTCACTCTTTCTTATCAAAAGACCACTATCGTCTAAAAGGGCAACAATATCATCTTTCTTAACTACGTCACCGATATGAAATAATATATTGGCCAATTTTCCACCATTAAGAAAGCTTAAATCAATCTCATTGGCCGCTTTTACCATACCTGTTTCGCTGACAGTTTGAACAATTTGTCCTTGCTCAATTTCAGCTGTAACATATTCTATTTTTTCAGAATTGTTTAAAGAAAAAAACAATATAATCACAACTAGCAATATGCCAACGCCGATAATGTATTTTTTATTTTTGATAAATTTCATATTTTGTTTTTATTGACAATAATATTTTTAATTTTTGTTACGGATTCATCAACTGAAAATTCACTTTTTATAAAAAATTGTTCAGCGCCCAATTCCATTGAACGTGCTTTACTGTCGTTATCGCTAAGATTACTAAAAATAAATATTGGAACATTCTTTAAAGATTCGTCTGCTTTAATTAATTTTATAATTTCAAAACCATCAATTTGAGGTAATACTAAATCCAAAAGAATATAGTTTGGCGATGCTTTTTGTATTTTTTTCATAATCTCTTGCTTGTTTGCTCCTTCGTCAATCTCAATTTCAAAACCCTCAATTCTTAACTTAGCCTGTAAGCTGTATAGTAAATTAGCATCATCTTCAACGATAAATATTTTTTTAGCCATATGTTTTTTGTTAATTTATCTATTGTTTTATTATACCACATCCTCTTATGGAATTACAGTATTTTATACTTATTTTTAAATTGCAATAAATAGATGTATTTGTCAAATTCATAATCTATACAAAATAAAAAACGCAACCATATAAAATGTCGCGATTTTTTTTAAACATAATAAAAAATACCTACAATTATATTAAATTGTACCCCAAATGCCTTAAGATTTCCCTAAAATTCTAAACATTGTTGTGCCACATTCAGGACATTTACCCTTCAATGCCCGGCGAGTCGTACCGCCCTTGCCTTTCATTTCTACCTCTTCACCTTGAGAAATCTCTCTCTTGGCTTTGCACTTTACGCAATAACCTTCCATAGATCCAATATTTAATATTAAATCTAATTATATTATAGCAAATTTTAAGCAAATCTTCTAATTACTCCCTTAACGACACCCTGAATTAATGGATCAGTAGCATATATTGGTTTCATGTTTGAATTAGCTGGTTGAAGTCTAATTCGTTTACTTTCACGATAAAACTTTTTCAAAGTAGCATAAGCATTATTAAGTAGAGCTACAACTACGTCACCATTTTTTGGTGAAGGGTTTCTTTCGATAATAACATAGTCACCATCCAAAATTCCGTCCTCAATCATTGATTCACCTCGAACACGTAAAACATAACTATTAGCTGAATCACTAACAAAATCAACTGGCACAGCAATTGTTTCCCTGTTCTCAATCGCTTCAATCGGCTCACCAGCAGTAATAACGCCAACTAATGGTAGTTCTAATCCGACTGCCCAAGTTGCATCAGCTGGTATAATTTCAATTGAACGAGCTTCGTTAAAAGATTTTTTTAGCAAACCTTTCTTCTGCAAAGCTTCAATGTGGGCATGGATGGTTGCTGGACTTGATAAGCCAAAATGATCACCAATTTCTCTTAGACTTGGCGCATAGCCATTGTCATTAGTAAAATCAGTGATAAAATCTAAAATTTGTCTTTGTCTTTTTGTTAATTGTTCCCCCATATTTTTTATTTTAATTTTATAATTTCATTGTCATCCTGGAGCGAAGCGATAGGATCTCTTTTTATTCTTTGATAAGATTGAAAAACAAATCTTGCCAATCTGGATTACTTGTCTTTATTAATTCTATCTTTTTTCTTCGCACTAAATTTTTAATTTGTTTTTCTCTACCGAGTGCCATATACACATCACTGTAAATTTCGTAATAAACCAATTTGTTTATATTATATTTATCAGTAAAACTATTTTTATAAAATTTATTTTTATGTTTATTGCTTCTGTCTAATAAATTACTACTGACACCAGTATATAAAACATTATTATTTTTGTTGGTTGCGATGTAAACATAATAAAATTTTTCCAGTTTCATGTACTATTAAAAAATAATTTAGATTCTGTCACTCCACTCCGTTTCGTTCCAGAATGACAAAAATTTATTTTTTATTTTAAAAAATTAATCACTTTTCCACATACCTTTATTATACACGAACAAAAAACGAAAGTCAACAATACAAAAAATATACATTAAAATGTATACGTGTTATTGCAAACGTAGTCCCCTGTTTCTCAACTCTTTTCTAATCTTTAAACAATCAGGAATTACTTGAGCCACTAAACTCCAAAATTTTTTAGAATGATTAAGCTCTTTTAAATGGCATAGCTCATGAACAATAATATAGTCAATCTGTTTGTCGGCTAAATATAGAATTTTATAATTAAAATTCAAATTACCTTTTTTAGAGCAACTTCCCCAAATCGTTTTTTGATTTTTTATAGATATTCGTTGATATTTATATTTATATACCTGGTTAAAATATTCAACCCTTTCTTTGACTATTCCACGAGCTTTTTCTTTATCTCGCAAATAATCTTTCCTGGTATATTTTTTGGCTGGTTCTTGTTTGATATTTTTAAAATATTCAATCTTTTTTACTATCCAAGTAGCTTTTTCTCGTAAAAACCTTTCAACTAAAAATTGGGGTATCAATTTCGGTAAAGTAACAATCACGCTAGCGTCGTGACGTATAGCTATCCGCAATCTTCTAGCACGACTACTTTTTTTAATCTGATATTCAATATCTTGATTATTAAGTTTAATCCTCTTTTTCATAATTAATTACTTTCTTTAAATTTTGCTCGTGTTATTTCTAATTCTTTTTTAACAGTTTCTTCATCTAATAATTTAACAGCAAAACTACTTTCTGTTTCATTGTCGGTAAACAAATAAATTTTTTTACCGGGAATAAGTTCTTCAATGCCGTTAAATTGAATGCCCAGTTTTTCAGCTATCTCGTGCCCCCTTGCTTCTATTTCACTAGCTGTTAATTCGCCAAAATTAATTGTTTCATTTTTATTCATATTTTTAAATTATTAGCATATATCCACCATACTACTCTGTACCCCTAAAATCAATCACCCCTTGTCATTCCCGCCCTCCAGAGGCGGATAAACTCCAGCGGGAATCCAGGAGTAAATAGTAAGCACGTTTTTACTGCTCGCACCTGGATGCCGGATCACCCGCCTGCAACGCTTTGCTTGCAAAACAGGCAGGAGTCTGGCATGACAAAAATGAAAATAGCTTTTTAACAAAAAACCAGCGTTAAGCTGGTGTTTTTATAGTAAAACTTGTTATCCCTATTACCTTATTGTTTTTTATATTATTATTATATCAAAAATCAACCTTTTTAGCTAAAATTAATAAGAAAGAAAAAGGCCCGCCAACTTAGTTAGAGTTAGACGGGTCTCTCTTATCTCTCCTTTTTTATTGTATTCCTTTAACGACTGGTGCTGGATTGAATGTTTCAACTTTCTTAAAATTCATATTATGAGTGTCTAAATGTATGTTCAAAAAAGAACTGGACAAAATATTTTTGGGTAAATCTAACCCTAATATTTTATCACTGTAATAATTAAACATTCCTATCTGTAAAGATGGCACGATAAGATTATTGAGAATGATTATTACATCTACCTGCTCCTTCTTTTTACTGGCACATCTCAAGCGAAATTTTGACTTTAAACGATTTAAATCAAAACCGCTGATAACAATATAAATATCTAAGATAGACATCCCCTCTTTTTTTTTCGCATAAATCTGTCTGGTTATTTTTAGATCGTCCTTGGCTGGTCTTTCCAGCAACCACAGAAGACAATCTTCTTCAACTCTGAAAAAAGTTAGGGATAATATTGGATAAGAATTTTTATTATCTAATCCAAAAGAATAACCTACGAGTTTTGGTGAATAAAAAATTACACTATTTTTTAAATCCAGAACAATATTTATATCTTGCTCAAATCTATCAATCACTGTAGCCATAGGTATCCTCCTTTTTTATCGCAAAAAGAAATTTAGAATTAATTGGGAAAGAACTTAAAAAAACACAAGGATACTCCTTGCGCTTCCTTATTGTTTTATATTTATAACTTACCATTACTACAAATAAAAATCAATTATTTTTTATTTTCAATTAAAAAAGGGTAATGATCCGTAAACCATTACCCTTCTGAATTGTACTTAACAACTATATGTCTCTGGCGAAGCAATTATTTCTCGTTGCTTTAAAGACATAGATTGATGATGCACGTTTGGCGCATCTGAGCCAGTATAGACTTCTGTATCACTTGTTGGATGTTTGGCAAATAAATCGAAAGTTAAAGTCGTTTGATTGGTTCCGCCGTACATATAGCCTGTAACTCGGAAACCAGTCCAAACAATTGATTCATCAGCTTTTACTATATCTTTCAAAAAAGCCAAAACATCTTCATCTTTTGTCCTCTTAATCCATTCTTCAAGATTGTATTTATATTTTTTCCCTAGATGTTTAGATAGACATACCTCCACATGTTTAGAGTGAATCCTTTCTTGACAAACTATCATCCTCTTGTCTAAAGAACGATCGTATTTATAAGGAAATCCAACTTGATTTAGTAAAAAATCAGTTCTTTCGCATCTAATCGAATTTACTCTCACAACTTTACCTATTCTTATCCTTTCTCCCATAATTCAAAAATCTCCTTATACCCTTTTTTTATTTACTTTTTCTAAACATTCTATTGCTTTTATTTCTTGTTTTACTTGATTTGCCTACCATTCTTCTGTCAGACCGACCTGTCCGACTTGTTCTTTTCCCTTGGTAGGTGGTCGCTTTACCACCTTCACTTATTTTAATCTCTTGACCTCTGTAATTAGTTCCATGCAAATACCTTTTTACTCTGTCAGCGCTTTGTTGATCAACTGAAAAAATTGAATATTCCGACATCAAGCCTATTCGCCCAATTTCAATCCCTTTTAATTTCCCATTTGAATTAATTAATGAAAAAAGTTTTTTAATATCAAAACCATTTTTCCTGCCAAGATTGATTTTCAAACTAACAAAATTTTCTTCATCTTTTCTACTTACTCTAGTTACCAAGGCATTAGTATTTATATCAAATGCGTCTTTATAGGCTTCCATTAAATAGCCGAATTTGTGAGCAACTACGTGTTTTATTAAATCTTCTTTATTGATCTTTTTAAGTCTTTCCGTTATTTCCAAAAGATGTTGTTTGTTGTCTAGTCTTGTGGTGTCGGCGTTTTCTATTTCTTCAATAAAATTATCAATCTGTTTTAAACAAATCTCTTTCCCATTTGGAATTTTTTTATATTCAAATTTTTTACCAATAATAGCTTCTAATTTGCTTACTCGATTCACCTCTCTTTGTCCTAGAATAGAAATAGATATGCCACTACTTTGAGCTCTGCCAGTTCGGCCACTTCTATGTGTGTAAGCTTCATCGTGGTCTGGTAAATTGTAATTTATCACATGCGTTAAATCGCTTACGTCTATTCCTCGAGCTGCTACATCTGTCGCCACCAACAAACTGATTTCTTTTCTTTTGAATCTAGCCATAATTTTCGTTCGAATAGTTTGCGAAATTTCACCATGCAAAGCTTCAACATTGTAATTTAATAGCTCTAATTTATTGGCAACTGTTTGAGTCTCATTTCTTGTTCGACAAAAAAGAATGCCATAAACACCAGGTAAATTATCCAAAATTCTTTTCAGAGCTTCAAAACGATCTTTGACTTGTACTACATAGTATTCGTGTGTGACATTTTCTGCTCCAATATTTTTTTCACCAATACTTATTTCTTCGGCTTCGGTCATGTATTGCTTAGCAATAGAATGCACACTTTTTGACATCGTAGCTGAAAACAATAATGTTCGTCTGGTTTTTGAAGTTTGTTCTAAGATGGCATCTAAATCATCTTTAAAACCCATGTCTAGCATCTCATCAGCCTCATCTAATACTAACCATTTGATAGATTGTAATTTTAAAATTTTTCTTCTGATTAAATCGTGCACACGACCGGGGGTGCCAACTATTATATCAGTACCTTGTTTTATTGATCTGATTTGCAAATCAATTCGTTCTCCACCATAAACAGCAGTAATTGCCAGACCTTTTGAATGTTTAGCAAATTTTTTTATGTCTGTTGAAAGCTGGATACATAATTCTCTGGTTGGGCAAAGGATTATTGCCTGCAAGAATCTATCAGTTGATTTTATTTGATTCAAAATTGGCAAACCATAGGCGGCTGTTTTACCTGTACCCGTTTGTGCCAAAGCAATTAAATCCTTTTTTGAATTTAATATAAATGGAATCACTTTTTCTTGGACAGGTGAAGGTTTAGTAAATCCCATTTCACTAATACTTTCAACTATTTCAGGTTTTAATCCAAGTTCTTTAAATACTGTCATAAATTGTTTTATTTTCTTTAGTTTAAAAAATTTCCCAATATAATTTCGGGAATATTAAAAAGCAATAATAAATTTTTCGAGATTATTTTTGTTTCTCAATGTTCGAGGACAGGGATTCGAACCCCGATTAACTGGATCAGAACCAGTCGTCCTACCATTAGACGATCCTCGAATAATTATCAACTATATTATATTTAATTTCGTTAACAAATCTTTTATTTGTTGTCTTAAAAAATACTTTCCTTCTGTTGTTTTCAAAAATCTTTCTCTTCTTTCTGCGTCTGATTTTAATAAATATGTTTCAAAATGAACTAACTTTACAGGCGATCTTTTAGCGGTAGATTTAACTTTACCCAATTTGTGCTCCCTGATTCTTTGTTTTAAATCTGAAGTAAAGCCAGTGTATAGCTGATTATTGTTTAATTTTAATATATAAACATAGTACATTGTTTTTTGGATTCGCCATGTCATCCGACATGGCGCCCCACCGAATGGTTGGGGCGAACCCCGATCGGCTGGACCAGAACCAGCTGTCCTACCATTAGACGACCTCGGAATAATTAACCTTTAAATTCTGCTATTCTTTTTTTAATTTCTGGAATTCTTTCCTCAGCTGCTTTAACACCTAATTCACAGAAAGCTTCCATATTAGAAAAATTAAAACTGCCAGACACTGCTCCTGTTTCTGGTTTTATCATAATAGCTGAGCCATTAACTTTACCAACATTATAATTAACCGCCTGAGTTCTAATTATTTCATAAGATTGCAATAGAGTGTCAACGACTGTTGGCGCTTTTGTTATTGTTATATTTCTTTTTGACATTAAATCTACACCAATAATAATATC
>CAYXNZ010000014.1:0-27685 GCA_964467155.1 uncultured Gammaproteobacteria bacterium
ATCTTAATGATATGCGACTGGAAAAAGGAAATAGAACAATAATAACAGATAAGAAAAGGTCGATTTTACTTAGAAAAGCTTTTGACTTAATGTTAACAGGAAATTACACAGCTCAAGATGTTTTTAATACTTTAAATAATGACTGGAATTATATAACAAGGCAAAAGAGAAAATCAGGCGGTAAGCCTCTTGCTCGTTCTAGTTGGTATAAAATACTATCTAACCCCTTTTACGCTGGCATAATCGTATATAACGGCAAAGAGAGCAAGGGAAAACACAAGCCACTTATAACCTTAGACGAATTTAATTGTATTCAAGAAATATTAGGACTTAGAGGTTGCAAAAGAAAACCAAAAAGACATAATTTTACTTATGCAGGCATGTTTAAATGCGGTTCTTGTGATTGCGGTATTACCGCCGAACACAAAACAAAATATATTAAAAGCAAAAAAGAAGTTAAAGGATATGATTATTACCATTGCACTCATAAGAAAAAAGATGTTGATTGCCGACAGGGTTCAGTTGAAGAAAAAGAAATAACGGAGAATATCACAAGTAAGCTAAAAAAACTTAAAATGCACCCTCTTTTTCTTAAATGGAGTTTGGAATATTTAGATACTCAAAAAGGAATAGAGAAAACAGAAAACAAAATAATAGAGAAAAACAAAGACGACAAAATAAAAGAGTTAGAGGCTCAATTATCTGAATTGACTATGATGAGAATTAAAAAATTAATTGACGATGATCTGTTTACAAAAGAAAAAAACACTCTTGAAAAAGTGATTAAAAAATTAAGTAAAGTTAATGAGAAAGAAAATAATGAGGATGAAATAATAGAGCTAACAAAAGAAAAGTTTATTTTTTCCGCTTATGCTTTGAAAAACTTTATTGAGGGCGATAAAACAAAGAAAAAAGAGATACTGGCAGACTTAGGTTCGAACCGAAAAATAAATGACAAAATAATACTAATACAAGTCAATAAATGGCTTTTACCAATTTATGAGAACGCTGAAATCCATAACGCTAAAATGGCAAGGTTAGAACCGCTAAATTTTCCCTTAGATAAAAGAAAAAACGAGGCTTTAACCTCGCTTAATCTCTCTTGGCTCCCGGGGTCGGATTCGAACCGACGACCAATTGGTTAACAGCCAACTGCGCTACCGCTGCGCTACCCGGGAATAATCTATCTCAAAAATTATCTTAATACAGCCCCAGCCAGAGGCTGGTCCGCCTTTGGCAGAAACTGCGCTACCTAGGATCATCCTTAGCTAAAACTTCGGAATGATAAAATATAAAGCTTTAGTAAAGGATAAACCTTGCCCTCTTAAATTTTAGTACAAGAGAGCTACCCTTGCCCGTCCGAAGCTAAAAGCGAAGGCGGGCGGGAATATTATTCAATTATCAATTTAAAATTTAAAATTACGAATTAATTGATATTAATTCGTCATAAACAATAAAAATAATTTTATTGCTAAAAACATATTAAATTAAAATTAAATAACTGTCAAATAATATTACTAATTTTCAATTCTTAATTCGTAATTCGTAATTCTTAATTGACCTAGTAGTCTTTTAACTTCTTTATACCGTCATGACTTTTAATACGTTCTAAAGCCTTAGCTTCAATCTGTCTAATACGTTCACGAGTAACATCAAATTCACGTCCAACTTCCTCTAGAGTATGTGCTGCTCCGTCAATTAAACCAAATCTCATTTCCAAAATCTTCTGTTCTCTTGGTGATAATTCAGAAATAACATCATGGACATAATCTTTGAGTAATTGCAATGCAGCTGCTCTGTCTGGTGTAACATTTTTCACATCTTCAATAAAATCTTCCAAGGTAGAATCCTCTTCGCTTTCACCAATAGAAGTCTCCAAAGAAATCGTTTCTTGAGATATTTTTATCACGTGCCTCACTTTATCAATATCCTCGCCCATCTCCGCAGCAATTTCTTCTGGTAAAGGCTCGCGCCCAAGATCTTGAATCAGCTGACGCTGAATCTGTTGAAACTTATTGATTGTTTCTACCATATGAACTGGAATTCTAATAGTACGAGATTGATCAGCTAAAGCTCTCGTAATTGCCTGGCGAATCCACCAAGTAGCATATGTAGAAAATTTATAACCTTTTCGATATTCAAATTTTTCTACTGCTCGGAATAAACCAATATTGCCTTCTTGAATTAAATCCAATAAACTCAACCCTTTTGAGCCAGTAAATTTCTTGGCAATAGACACAACCAAACGTAAATTAGCTTCAATTATCTTTCTTTCCGCATCTTTTTCACCTTTTTCTTTTCGTTTAGCTAATTCAACTTCTTCTGCACCAGAAAGCAATGGCACCTTACCAATTTCACGCAAATACATTTGGATTGAATCAGAGCTTAATTCGGAAATATCAAATTTCTTTTTGTCATTAATTCCTTTTTTAACTAAGTCAGTTTTTGTCTCTTTTTTGTCAACCTGTTCATCTTCAATATTTAAAAAACCACCACCATCTTCTATTATTTGAATACCGTTTCTTTGTAGTCTCTCCAAAGTTAATTCATAAGAAAAAATATATTCTTCCACTTCTGGAAAAACATACAAAAGTTCTGTCTCGGTCACAAAACCACGTGATCTACCTTTAGTTATTAATATATCAATTCGTTCCTTTGTTGGTTCAACAACTTCTGCCGGCTTTTGCCGGCTTTTTGATTTTTTAACTAAAATTTTCTGCTTTGGAACTGTTCGTTTCTTTACTAACTTAATTGGTTTAACTATCTTTTTTACAACTTTTTTAGCTACTATCTTTTTCTTTGGTTTAACAACTTTTTTCACAACTATTTTCTTTTTAACTTTAACAGCCGCCTTTGTTGACTGCTTTTTGGCGGCTTTCTTTTTAGTTTTAATTATTTTGGCTTGGGCCATATAAATTTAACTTTTTAAAAAATAATTTTTCAAACAAATTAGACACTACAATTCTTTTATCTCTTCGGCAACTATTTTTAACTCCTCCATTAATGCTTTTATCTCTTCATTGTCTTGTTCTCCTGTTTTGGCGCTATTTTCTAAACGAGAAATTAATTTAACAATATCTTTTAATCGACAACTTAGATAATTTTTTCTAATAGAATTAATTAAATTAATAACTTCAGCTCGTGCATCTTCTTCGCTTAATTCAAAAAATTCCTTATCAGCTAAAACAACCAGCCGATCCAAATATTCGGCCAGTTTGCAAGTTCTTGGTTGGCTATTAATATTAAAAACTTCCTCGTCAATTGCGCCGAGTTCTATCTTTTCTAAATACTGTCTAAAATTTTGATAGTCTATTTTTAATTCAGTATTTCCCCCCTCTGAGGCCAAAACTTCAATAAGCTTATTATAGTAAATTATTAGATTTTTGTAAATGTCTTGATTTAGCTTTCCGTTAAATTCACTCGGTGCTAATCGACCAGCAGTATATTCAATATAGGCAGGATATTTGATAAGCAAAGCTACTAATAATTCAGCCAACATCTCTTCTCGACTACTTTTTTTCAAAACCACTATTTCGCTTGGTTTTTGAGAGCTAGTTGTGTCATCAGTAATTATTTTAGTGATTATATTATTTAATTCTTCTTTTAAATCTATTTCATTAGCATCAATCGCTTGACTCAATCTTTTTAACCAATGTCCCTGTTCTATTTTACTTTTTAGTTTAGCTAAAATCGGCATAACTTTTTTCATTGCCCGATTTTTTTCTTCAAAGTTATCCAAATCAATACCAGCAAAAGTTTTATCAAAATAATATTGCATCATCGGTTTAGCAGTAGCTATTACATTTTTCCATTCATCACTATTTTGTTTAATGAATTCATCGGGGTCTTTACCAGCTGGGATTTCCGCCACCTTAATATTCATTTCTGCTCGCATAGCCTGATCAATTCCTCTTTCAGCTGCCAAATCACCGGCACTATCCATATCAAAAGACAAAATAATATTTATTGTATAACGTTTGAGTAAGTTTGTTTGTTCAACAGTTAAAGCCGTGCCAGAAGAAGCCACTACATTAGTAAAACCATGTTGATGGGCTGTAATTACGTCCATCTGACCTTCAACTAATACCACATAACCTTCTTTTTTAATTGGCATTTTCGCTTTATCTAAACCGAATAATATTTTTGATTTGTCGTAAATCATGCTCTGAGGACTATTGATATATTTACCAACTTTCTCCGTTTCTTCTTTCTCGGGATTTATTCTAGCGGAAAATCCAACAATATTACCATTTACTTCATTAATTGGAAACATAATTCGATCACGAAATCTATCGTAAAAACCTGGCTGACTATCTCTTTTAATAGACAAACCAGCTAAAAATATTTCATTCTCCTTAAAACCTTTACTAGTCAAAAACTTCATTAGACTGTCCCAACTGTCTGGACTATAACCAATTTGCCAATTTTCTATCGTTTCATCTGTTAGTCCCCTATTTTTTAAATACTGTCTCGCCCATTCTGCTTGTGGACTTTCTAATAAAAATTTATGATAATATTGCCCAGCTAATTCAATCGCGTCTAATAATCGATTTCTTTGTGTTGCTAATGCTGGGTCAGCTTTTTTCAAAGTGACGCCAGCTTTTGGTGCTAGCATTCTTAAGACTTCAACAAAACTAATGCCTTCCATTTCCATAACAAAAGAAAAAACATCGCCACCTTTACCACAACCAAAGCAATGCCAAATTTGTTTTTCTGAAGAAACCATAAAAGATGGAGATTTCTCTCGATGAAATGGACAATTAGCACGAAAATTAATACCCGCCGGTTTCAATGGCAAGTATTCTCGAATAATCTCAACAATATCTAGTCTTGCTTTTATTTCATCAGACGGATTCTGCATAAAAAATTAATTTTAAAATTAAAAAATAAATAATAAACCCAAGTGGCAACGCTAATTTAAAATTCTATTAATTAAACATTTTCTTCCACCAACTCTTTTTCTCTTTTTTTCTGCTAACCTCATATTCGCCCTGGTTAATAGTACTCAATAAATCGGTTTCGTTGGTTTCATTTTTATTCGTTGTTTTTGAACAATCAGGTACCAATTTTTTTAATCTAGCTATTTCTGTTTCAACTACTTCGCCGTCATATTCGGCATTATGCATATGTGAACCTTGATAACTAGCTTGCTTTTGGTCAAGATGAAGATTAAGAACGATTTGACCGTTATTCTCATTAACATACATATGAAGCCTAGGATAATGGTAATTGCCTAGACGTCTAACAAAACTTTCAACATCTCTCTCTCGATCACGAATATAGACGTAACCAGCTCGCCTCAACCATTGTTCAGGCGTCATACCTAATTGATTTTTATCTAATATTAGCTTCATAATTATTATATTGGACATTCTAATGCTATAAAATAAGTATAATCTAAGAAAAAGATTAGGTCAAAGGAAAAAATTGTATTACAATATAAATAGTTAAAATTCTAAAAATAAAAAATATGTGGCAAATTTACTTCTATACTATTTTAAGCGTTGTCATTGTCTCACTTATATCCTTAATCGGCATACTATCCCTATTCTTAAGTAAAAAAGGGTTAAAAAGTATAACCCTGTTTTTTGTCAGTTTTTCTGCTGGTACTCTACTTGGTGACGCTTTTATACATTTATTACCAGAAGCTATTGATGAACTCGGCACAGGATTAACGGTTTGGATATGGCTACTCTTCGGTATCTTAATCTTTTTTGTTTTAGAAAAAATAATTTTCTGGCGTCATTGCCATGTTCAAACTTCTGAATCACATCCTCATCCGCTAGGCATGATGAATCTAATTGGCGATTGTCTGCACAACTTTATTGACGGCATAATAATCGCTGGTTCATTTTTAATTGATGTTAGATTAGGTATCGCTACCACGATTGCCGTTATCGCTCATGAAATACCTCAAGAAATTGGTGACTTCGGCGTTTTAATTCATGCTGGCTATAGTCGACTAAAGGCAATTACTCTAAACTTTATTACTGCCCTTACTGCTCTGGCTGGTGCAATTATCACTCTTATTGTTGGTGCTCAATTTGAAAACCTAATTTTTTATATTTTACCAATGAGTGCTGGTGGTTTTATCTATATCGCCACAGCAGATTTAATCCCAGAATTAAAAAAAGATACTGCCGCTCATAAGTCGGTTATCCAACTTTTGTTTATAATAATCGGCATCGGCCTAATGATTTTATTAAAAAGCTTAGATTAGGTTAAACCAAAAAACACTCAAACAAAAAATCACCGCTTGGTGATTTTTTATTATTATACTCCAAAATTGCTAATTATTTTTTATTCAAATAAATCTAAACTCCTCTAATTTTAAAAGCTTTGACCAATTTTTCTATTGCTATAAAATAAGCAGCTGATCGCATATCTATTTTATATTCTTGCGAATATTTCCAAACAATATCAGTAGCTGTATTCATTTTTGTTAACAGTCTGTCGTTTACCTTTTCTAAATCCCAATAAAAATGACGAATATTTTGCACCCATTCAAAATAAGAAACAATCACTCCCCCCGAATTAGCTAATACGTCCGGAATAATTGTTTTACCTTTTTTATTTAGAATTTCACAAGCCTCAAAGTCAATTGGACCATTAGCAAGTTCTATAATTAATTCTGCGTTTATTTTTTCAGCATTATTTTTATTAATTACATTTTCAATAGCTGCTGGAACTAAAATCTCAACCGGTAATTCTAGTAATTCTTCATTAGATATACTTTTACTATTTGCAAATCCGACTACACTACCAGCCTTTTTTTTGTGTTCAATTACTTCTTTTATATTTAAACCATTAGCGTCATATATTCCACCTTCAAAATCAGAAACCGCAACTACCTTATATCCATTATCAGCAGCAATTTGGGCAAAATTCATACCAACATTACCAAACCCCTGTACTGCTATTTTTAATTCACGATTATTGAAATCCAATTTTTTAACTATATTTTGCAGAACAAAAAATCCACCTTGACCTGTCGCTGTTTCACGACCCAGTGATCCTCCAATTTCAAGTGGCTTACCAGTTACTACTGCTGCCTCATTATAACCCTCAACAATACTATATTCATCCATTATCCAGGCCATAATTTGAGCGTTGGTATTTACATCTGGCGCAGGAATATCTTTATTTGGTCCAATAAAATCAGCCATAGCTCGAACATAACCTCGAGTTAATCTTTCTAGCTCTCCCTGACTCAATTTTTCAGGATCGACTGTGATCCCACCTTTAGCTCCTCCGTATGGTATGTCAGCTACTGCACATTTTATTGTCATCCAAAAAGCTAGTGCTTTAACTTCATCTAAATTGACCTTAGGGTGATAGCGTAATCCGCCTTTAAACGGACCTCTAATGTCATTATGTTGAACACGAAAAGCAGTAAAAATTTTTAAACTACCATCATCCATTTTCACTGGCACCGACGCTTCTATTATTCTTTTTGGTGCTTTCAAAATATCTAATTCATGACAAAGTAAATCAGTTCCATTAGTACACACTGATTTCCCGCAACTACCATTTATTTTATTGATAATGTCGCAAGCCTTTTTTAATTGACGCAAACATTCTTTATGATTTTCTGACATAATTATTTTAAGTTAATTATTATCTTAATCTCTTATTTCAGTGGATTTATCCGCCAAAATTATTCTAAAGCAGTATTGGCGGACTTGTCTACCGAATCTTTAACGAAAGTAGGTGTTTATATTAAATGTTTTTTTACAAATGCTCTACCTGAACCTGACTTTAAATATTTTTCAAATTTAAAAGCCTTATACTTATCTTTAATTGCAAAATAAAATTCTAATTCTACCGGCAGACGATTTGCAGTAGCTTTCACAAATCCATTTTTATGTCTTTTTAACCTGTCTACTAAATCATCTGTATAACCGACATAAAAACCATCTTCACATCTTAAGTTATAAACGTAGTACATAACATTTATTTTTTTACACCATTTTTGATTAATGCAAAGTCGCCTTCGCAAACCTTCACAAGCGGACTACGTCACGCCGAAGGTTCGCTATAGCGAACCGAAGGCGGGCAACTCGGGTTAAGTACCCCCCAAACACAAGTGTTACAAGGGTATTTTAACATATTTTGTTATGTCCCACAAAGGCACGTGGGTCGGGGTCTAAATATACCAAATAAGACAAATGAGACATTATAAATGGGTTTTATAAATGTCTCATTTTCTGTAATTATTTTAGCTTTTAATCTAACCTAAGTCAATATTTGCGTCTATGTTTTTTAGACGAATAAAGTCGTGTCTCACCCGTCCGAGAGTCATAGACTAGATTTTCAGACCTTCTTTTTGTAGTATCGGGAATATAATCATCAAGGGAAAAAGCTTCTAGTAATCGCAAGCCTCGACCAGCATATTCAAAAGTTCTGCGTAAATAAACAATAAATGAACCGGAATAGCGATAACGGCGAATACACCGCTCAATATTTTCTTCAACCAAGTCATCATAGCCTCGCCAATGTTTAAAATACCGATCGTCCATCCATTGATCAATAAGGTACTTAATAAAAACCATAGCCTTTTGTTTGGCCAATAGATTACCTTTCTGTGCCGTTCTTACCAGTCTAATACTAATTAAATCACAAATTTGTTTATCTTCTTTATTTTTTTGTACTAAAAAAGTATAGAGTTTTTTTTGATATTTAGTCAGTATTGCCTCAACTTCTATTAGATTTTCATATTGGTCAATCTTCTTTTTAATTTTCTTTCCTTTTAACCATAATTTCTGATTTTGATGATCTAATCGACAGACAATATTATCCCAATCAGTCTCGCCTGATTCTGTTCGTATATTCTCTACGATAAAATTATAAGATTTACGAACATTATTTTTTACCCAAGAATGATTAAAAGTTAATGGTCTTTTCTTTAACAGAGATCTATTTAAATTTTTTATAGCCTGATTAAAATTCATAAAATTAGCCATTTTAATGTTCTTATAACTTTGTTAACTTTGTTTTCTTTGTTAATATTAGCCAAAAAATTGACATTACTTTATATAAAGTATACAATGTAAATATAATAAACAATATTTAAATTATATGACTATACCATATCCATCTAGATGCCCAGAATGTGGGACGATGCACAATAATGCGGTGATATTCTATCGTAAAAATCAACCTAATAATTTTAAAAATAATCTAGTGTGCAAAGAGTGCAAGAAAAAAGGTAAAAATATTACTGGATATAACAATGAAATTAATTCAAGCGGAGATTTAATTTTTATTAAAATATCGTGCAGTGGAATAGAAAATAGTTTCAATCAGAGCAACTTGCGATGCCCAATATGCAACTTGTTCCAACATAAAGCAACAAAAGGTGTCCAGATGCATAATGTTGCATGCAAAAATCCTGAATGCAAGGCAATCGGTTATGATTATTTTGAAAATGATACTAGTTTTGTTACTGTAGCCAGTGGAATTATACACGAAGTTGCAGATTTCTGTAATATAAAATATAATAAATCTAGATTAGGAAAAAATAAGCTAGTCGGCAGAAGTTATCTTTCATCTAGAGTAACAGCTCATTAACAATCGTAGTGACACGCAGCTAATTGCTTTAAGCAATTTCTATAAAGTCGCTTTGTAAGTATGCAAATATTTCTTTTATTTGACTACTTATGAATCGACTTTTTTTATTATTTTTTAATTAACTCCTAAATTATTTTAGACTTAAACTTAAAACTATGTCTATAAAACAAAAGTTAGTATGGCACACTGAAAAAATGAAAGTTGCCGATCTTATCCCCAACGATAAAAATCCAAGAACTTTAAGCGAACAGCAAAAAGAAGATCTGATGAAAAGCCTTGAGAAATTTAATCTGGTAGAAATTCCCGTAATTGATATTGATAAAAAGTTATTGGCCGGACATCAACGTGTGATGGTTTTGTCGCTGTTGGGTCGTAGCGGTGAAATTATTGATGTCAGGATGCCTAACCGTAAATTGACCAAAAGTGAATATGAGCAGTATCTCCTTATCAGCAACCGCTTGCACGGAGACTGGAATTGGGATCTGTTAAAATCGTTTGATATTGAAACGCTAATGAATTCCGGATTTGACGAGGTGGATTTATCTAATGTCTGGGACAATTTTTTAGAGACCGAAGATGACGGCTTCGACCTTGAAAAAGAAGTCGCCAAAATTAAAATACCTAAAACTAAATTCGGCGATCATTATCAACTTGGCCAGCATGTCCTTTTGTGCGGCAACTCGACTGATTTGGCTACGGTCAAGAAAGTAGCTGGCAAAGAAACGATTATTATGGTCTATAGCGATAGCCCATATAATATCTCTCTCAATTATAGTAACGGCATCGGCACCAAAGGCAAATATGGCGGAGAAGAAAAAGACAATAAAACAGATGAAGAATTTCGCAGTTTTCTTAAAAGCACGATTGCTAACTCATTAGCCGTTGCCTCTAAAAACTGTCATATTTTTAACTGGTGCGACGAAAAATATATCGGGCTAGTCCAAGGTCTGTATCAAGAGCTTAAATTAACAAATAAAAGAGTTTGTTTGTGGATTAAGAACAACATGAGCCCGACACCTCAAACAGCTTTTAATAAAGCATACGAACCATGCGTTTATGCAACTCGCGGCAAGCCCTATCTAGCCCAAACCATCAAGAACCTAAGTGAAATAATGAACAAAGAAGTAGGCACGGGCAACCGCATCATGGATGACATTGCCGATCTGTTTAATATTTGGTTGGTTAAGCGTCTGCCAACTAGCGAATATGAGCATCCCACATCCAAGCCGCCCACTTTGCATGAGAAGGCATTACGACGCTGTACCAAGCCAGGCGATACGATATTGGATTTATTTGGCGGTGGAGGTTCAACACTCGTGGCTTGCGAACAACTCAAACGCAAATGTCTATTAATTGAAAAAGATCCGGTTTTTTGCGATGTAATTGTAAATCGTTTTGAACTACTTACCGGTATCAAAGCTAAATTAATTAAATAACTTTTAACTTGCATGAAAAACACTAAAACTATAATCAAACAAGGCGATCTGTTTCAACTGGGCGACCATAAATTACTTTGCGGCGACTCCACTAATGAAGCTACGATTAAAATTCTTGTCGGCAAAGCCAAAATTAAATCAGTGAATACCGACGTACCCTATGGCATAGCCTATGTTGAGTCTAAAGCCAACTTCAAACAGAAAATAGCCTGTAATAAAATAATAGCCAATGATCAGGTTCAGTCTGACGATGAATATAGGCTATTTAATATCAAATGGATTGAAGCGATTAAACCGTATCTTGAAAAAAAGAACTCTTTCTATATTTTTAATTCCGACAAGATGATTTTTGCCTTGCGACAAGCCATGCTTGATAGTGGCCTTAAATTTTCTCAGTTATTAGTTTGGGTCAAAAATCATGCGGTAGTGGGTCGTCTGGATTATCTGCCACAGCACGAACTGGTAGCGGTCGGCTGGTATGGCACACATGAATTTTTAAAGTCAAAAGACAAAAGTGTACTGTTTTGTCCCAAACCAAATAAAAGTAAAGATCATCCGACTACCAAACCGGTCAGTCTTATCCGCGGTTTGATATTAAATTCTACTCGGATTGGTGATTATATCTTCGACGGTTTTGGAGGTTCGGGAACCGCAATGATCGCCTGTGAGCAGACTAAACGCAAATGTTTAATGATCGAACTTGATCCCGGCTACTGCCAAACCATCATTAATCGCTATGAAAAACTCACCAGCTTTAAAGCTAAAAAATTAAACTAATTATCCCCCATATGAAAAATAGAAAAGAAGCAACAATAGAAAAAAGAAAAAAACAAGACAAAAAAATTCTAACTGAACAGTTAAAAAGGACACCGATTATACAAATTGCCTGTGAAAAATGTAGCGTCAGCCGAGCTACTTTCTATCGATGGAAATCTGAAGATTTAGATTTTGCGACAAAAACCGATACGGCTATCAAAGAAGGATTGTCTTTAATAACAGATATGGCCGAGAGCCAGTTGATTTCAGCCATCAAAGATCGTAATTTACCTGGAATTATTTTCTGGTTAAAAGCGCATCATAAAAATTACAAATCTAAATTAGAATTAAGTGGCAAGGTCGAAATAGATAATAAGATATTAACTCCCGAACAACAAGAGTTAATAGAAAGGGCTATGAAACTTGCCGGTTTAAGCGAAAAACCATATGAAAAATAACGAACTGGTTTTTGATCCAAGTCTAATCGCTCAAATAATTACTAACCCAGATGTCAGAATTGCCGTAGCCAGACAAAGTCATCTTTGGTTTTTCGTCCTATATTTTCCCCATCATCTTTTTTACGAATTAGCAGATTTTCAAAAAGAAATTTTCGGCTTAACGCAAGATAGCTATAATGAATTTGTGGTTATCACGGCTTTTCGTGGCTCAGGCAAGACCACTATAATTGCTCAATCATTTCCGATTTGGGCAATTACTGGCATGCTTCAAAAAAAATACGTTCTGATTATATCTAAAACAGCTGATCAAGCCAAACAAATATTTAAAAATATTAAAAACGAGTTAGAGACGAATGAACTATTAAAAGCCGACCTCGGACCGTTCTATGAGGATAGTGAGGAGTGGAAAAGCTATTCGCTTGTTCTTACTAAATATAGCGCTAGAATAACAGCGGTTTCAAGCGAACAAAGTATCCGTGGCACCAAACATGGCTCAAAGCGTCCAGACTTGATAATCTTGGACGATGTCGAAGACTTAAATTCTGTAAAGACCAAAGAATCCAGAGATAATATTTACCGCTGGTACAAAGGTGACATCGTGCCGCTAGGCGACCGAGGTACCCAAATCTATATAATCGGCAACTTGCTTCATCGTGATTCCTTTATTATGAGGTGCAAAAAAGATATTATTGAAGGCAAATTAACAGGTCTTTATAGAGAATATCCGATTATTGATGAAAATAATAAAATATTATGGTCGGGTAAATTTCCCAATATGGATGCAATTAAAAAGCTAGAAAATAAAATTGGTGATAACATCGCTTTTCAGAGAGAATATAAATTAATACCATTAGTTGAAGAATCAGCAATTATTAGACCCGAATGGATTCATTATTATGATGCAATAATTGAATCGCCAGAAAATTTACGGTATACTATCACGGGCGTTGATCCCGCAATAGCTACTAAAGAAACTTCTGATTATACTGCCATAGTAACTGCTAAAGTATTCGGCTACAAAGAAAAATTAAAAATTTATATACTGCCAGAACCTTTAAATTTCAGAGCAGAATTTCCCATAATCATGGACACATTGAAGCAAGTGCGCGAGTACTATAAATCAAGAATATTAATTGAGAGTAATGGGTTTCAAAAAGCATTTATTCAATTACTGGAACATGAGAGAATACCGGCTGAAGAAGTTGGTAACTATGGCTCTGACAAGGCGACGAGATTGAGAATGATAAGTGGCCTTATAAAAAATGGTACTGTATTATTTCCTGAAAATGATAAAACCATTGAATTACTTATAACTCAAATGGTCTTTTTAGGAATTGAAAAACATGACGACCTAGCTGATGCCTTAGCAATGGTAGTAACAAGAATTATTGATGAAGATAAAACACCTGTTGATAATAAGGTATATTTTCTCCTTGATAATGGCCGCATATTTCCTAAGCCCCCCCCCTCCCCATAATTAAGCCGACACTGCCGAGTTAAGGTGTTTTCATTTACGTACATTAAACTGCCACTTCCTCGCCATCACCTAATTCAATAACAGAAAATTTAAAGATATCCTTATATTTTCCAGCCTCAAATGTATGAATCGGGATGATGGCCTTAGGTTTAAGAGCGTCGGCCATTTCTTCCAACTCTTTAATATCAGCATGCCCACTAGTATGTATTATATGAAAGACGAAACCTCTTTTTGTTAGATAACTGATAAATTCTTTGGTGTTTGATTTTTCCAAATACCCTTCCCACATCGAATATATTAAATTACCGCCATCAATATTTTTAATATTATCCAAATCTTTTTGCATTGACGGCCGTACAATCATTACGACCTTACCAGCTTCCGAGCTTATTTCTTCTTTAGTAATCTTGTAGTTTTTAAATTGATAAAGCAATTTTTCGTTTCCACTGTTTTTTAACCGTCTGCTTGTATAGTATGGAAAAATCACACGCAATCCGTTAAAACTTTTTGAAGGATACGGTATTTTCGCAAATTTAGACAGTTCTTTTAGGATATCGGCCACATAGACATCAACTACCAATATTTTGCCAGTCTTTAGACAAGCCCGATAAATAGAAACGAGCCGATCAACGTTTTGGCCGGAAGTATAGATCAAATTGATTTTACCAGGTTCACTAAATAAACTAACCAAATCAGCCTCAATCTCTGTTTCTGATTTGGATGGTTTATTTTCTCTACCGATCGATGTGCCCTCCAGTAATAAATAATCTACATTTTGCGGTGCATGATGCGTAAACCACTTAAATACTTTTGATTTCCGGCCATGACCTCGAAAATCACCTGAATAAAATATCTTTTTACCGTCAGCTTCAATTAAAAATGAATATGAATCAAAAGCCGAGTGATCCGCCCAATATGGGGTGATTGAAATATCGCCAATTTGAAAAGTCTTTTCTTTTTCAAAATATATCGGTTTAGCTATGGTTATTAACTGAGGCGTAAATAAACTATTAAGCTCAATTATTTTGTGAGTAGCTTGTCCGAGATATATTTTTATATTCGGGTTTAGAAAATCAAACAGACCATAATGATCAAGATGAGCGTGAGATAATATAATACCGTCAATTACATCATCGCCATCCCCATACAGCCCGGCGACATTGGGGAGTATGCCTTCTTTTATAAGTTCGGTTGTATTTAAAGTTTTATATTTATCAATTTCAAACTGACGACCATCTTGAGCTACTAAGGGCATGCCACAATCAACCAAGATTTTGGTTGATTTAGTCCAAACCTCTACACAGGATCCGCCAATTTCTTTTGTGCCTCGATGTATTTTTAATTTCATTAGAGTTTTATTTCTTTAAGTCTAGGATTAAAGCCATTTTTAAATACAATCATTTTGCATTTATCATTGAATGGCCTTGTTTCCAAACTAAATTTTATATCCTCGTCTGAGTTTGTTATTAAAAAGAAACCAATTTTCTCGATTCCTATCTTTACCAAATCATCGTTAATTTTATCAATAAAGGCTTTAATATTTGGGTATTGAGCTATCTCCATCATCTGCTGTCCCGAGGTTGAATTTACAAATGTTAGAACGACTGGTTTTATTGTTACACCTGAATTAATTTTAAAATCGGCGTAAAAAGCATCTTTAGTGGCGTAAACTAATTTACTATAAACATATGTTTCAAGGATTGCTTTGAGAACTGATTCAGATGAGCCAATTTTTTTAGCTTCAATTATAAATAATTTACCATTCTTGTACGATAGTAAATCTATATCACCGTGTTTAGACTCTCTCTTCTCCTTAAGAGGCACTTCATAATCCAGCATTTTACCCAACAGAGGCAATTTTTTCAGATTAAACAACGCTCGGCAAAATCTCTTTTCAACATGCTGTGATATATTAGTTGAAAGTTGGCACTGTCCATAATGATCATTAAGATGGAAATAATTTTTTCGTAAACCGGCGTAGTTTATTTTTACATCCTCAAATTCATTAAGAAGTAATTTAGCTATTTCTTCTGAATAACCTTTTCTGGACAGACTTGCCCAATTGTATATAGAGAACCAATCTTTTTTAAGATTTATCCATTCATCCGTTAACGATTCTTTATTCTTATTTCTGCTTAGGACCATTTATATAATACTAATTAATAAATAGTCGAGGATTTTTATAAAACAAAAACGGACACCCGACCTAGTTGCGAAACTACACTTTGGGTATCCGTGAGGATTCCTACTTGTGCTGGTCGGAATGTCCGTTCCTTTGCACAAATAGAAAAAATGGCCAAAATCTTTGGCTTAATCCTCACGTTTTAAAAGTATAGTTTCGCACTTCAAATATAGCTTAAAAGAGCCTAAAAGTAAAGAAAAGTTACCTACAGTTTGTCTACTTCAAATAAAAAAACGAGGCACGTAATAGGTCTCGTATAAATGGATATAAATAAATAATAATTTCGCTTTATTTATAGCATTAATGTTTTAGCGGTAGATGAAGATAACGCCAAGATTGAAAAGCAACAAAAAGAGGAAGATAAAAAAGATGACCATGAGGACAATAAAACAGATGCGGAGAATAGTGAACTTACTGACATTGCGGACTCAAGGTCTTGTCAGGATAAACATCAAGTAACGCATCAAGAGAATCATACGACTTAAGATACTTCTCACTCAGACTCTGCCAACCATTACAATCCTCCAGATAATAATAATTAGAGGTATGATATGAGGATGTGTAATATTTGCCAGAAGATATATTGTCCGACGCTGTTTCTTGAGTAGTTACAGATAATGATTCTTCAGCACTTGAAGTGGTATCGCCATTACAAGTATCGGGTGACCATAATCCCAATTGATTTTCTCGAGCTGAATTTTCCGCTACTTTAAATTCTGCTTGGTATTTATATGGTGTGTTGTAAGTATACTCGTGAGCATAACCCTGCTCAATCATATATTTGTTAAAAAACAATCCATCTTCTCTGTAAATATAAGTTAATAACCGTCCATAGATATCCCTTTCTCCCTGAGTTGAATCTTTTTCAATACTGACTTTCTTTCCAGTTAACAGCTCCTTGGCTTTATTAGATGCTTCTATCCCGAAACATTGAACTGGCTTACGAGGATCAACTGTTTCTGGAGTATCCACACCGATAAGACGCAAGGTTTCTGTTGTGCCATTGATATTTACTTTCACGGTATCGCCGTCAACAACACTCGAGATTGAATAATATTCATATTGAGAATTATTTTGAATTGTTGGAGTTGTAACTGCTTCCTCTGACTGAGCTGTTTGAACGTCTTGGGATTGGATTTCCATCTCGCTTGATTCGTCTATAATCGCATTAGATTCAGATTCAGGTTTAAATTCTTCTTCAAGAATCTCTAAATCATTTACTGATAATGGTGCCTCTATTTTACTTTCATCAACGACGACATCATTATTATCTAACTTCTCTACTTTTGGAGCAGTTACGCCAATACCTATAAAAGAAAAAATTATTAACGAGAAACAGACTAAAACGATTGTTTTTCTCTTTGGAATTATTTTAGTTACTCGCTTAAAAATAGATGATTTAATTAGCCCAGCTATTAAAACGATAATGGATAATATTAATGTAAATAAAAATAAATTTGCCATATGTTTAAAATAAAAATCCAGCTATTTAATTAGCTGGTAATGCGGTCTGGATACACTAAACCCCACGCCAGCTAGAATTTGCGGTCTCATATCAGTTTCCCGATATGACCATTGAAAAAGTCGCTGAACGCGGGGTTCAGTATCTTACAAGGGTTTTCACACCATATCCGAAAAAACTTTCGGGGTTAAATGTCTGGTTTTCCGACCAGTGATATTCAATTGTTAATTACATTTTATCAAAAAATCCAAAGGATTTAAAGGCTCTTGTGCTTTAGCTTAAATTATAGAATTTACAAAGTCTAAATTATCAACAGCATTAAAGAGAGGTGGCAATACCTTTTATAAGATTTTCATAACAATCCTCAATGTTTTTGTGCGTAAGGTTTTCAAAAACAAGATTTTTTATAACATCAATAGTGTCTTTAATTTGTTCATTCGTTAATCCATTGTTTCTTAGCCAGGTTTTAATCACTTGAAGCTTATCTTTGTCTGCAGTAAGATCAGTATCTAAAAAGATTGGGAGACTAAAACTTGAAATTGCAGTATTTACCTGTTTTGCTATATGGTCATTTTTTACAAAGTCCTCGCCAGTTACAGCAACAAGTGAATTATCAAAATCCTGATAAATTTTCCATTCTCCGTAACCATTCATTTGTTTATATTGTTTCTGCTGTTCTTTAGCAGGGTTATCCGAATCACTAACAATTAAACACTTTCGTTTTGCTAATTCCATTATTGGTGTCATGGTTTTAATATGCTTTGCACCTTTAGCGTGACAAATACCCACATCTTTAAACATATTCTTAGTTTTAACTAAGGTCTTCTCCAACGCAGTAAGAAAAAGCTTTTTGTCTTTCCATCCTTCAAAGATTACATTCTTCTCGTTTAAGGTTTCAAAAACAGAATATCCGAGAGCATTAAAAATAACTTCCTCTTCTGCAATATTTGAATCCCTTGCTGACTCTATTGTTGTGACTTCGTTTGTTTTTTTGACAATATAGTGTCGCTCAATATTACCAGCATCAACCATAAAAATTGAATGGGTGCTATATAAAACATAGTTTTTAAAAGAAATACGAATAAGCTCATCTCTTAAATATCTGGCACCAGAGGGATGAAGACTAGATTCAGGTTCATCAATCAAAAGAAGCGTATTATTAAGATTATCTGTTTTGACATTTACAGAAATCATAAGTAAAAAAGTAACAAATCTCTTGAAACCATCACTTCGTTTTGAGAAATCAAAACTATTTTGTTCTTTTACTGCAGGGATAATTTTATCCGCATCAAGTCGAAGCTGAAATTCAACTGTTTTATATTCTTTCCATACCGAACGAAAATGTGCTGTAGTTTTTGATGCAATGCCATTCAAAAAGTTTTGTTTTTGGTTATTTGAGAGTGTTTTAATTCGATCAATTTCTATTTTAATATTATCTATCCCACCCAAAATAAACATATTCTTTAGTGGCGCACAATCATCTGGTTCAGAAGCAAATACATCCATTCCAATCTCTGAGGGCAGAAGGTTTGATTCATCGTATTTCCAAAATAAAGCATCCAAAATATTTGTTTCAAAAATTTCATTACTTGATGATCTGATTAAACTTACAAAATCTTCAATATTAGCCTCTTCCAAATATTCAACTGGTATATCTGGAAAATCTGTTGCGCGAACAAGTGAAAAAAAATTTAATTTTTTCTTTTCATCTCTAACTTCAACTTCATATTCAGCAGGACAAATTTTTGTTGGTTTTTTCCAATCACCATTAAATGTAATGTTATCAGGAAATATCGTATGTCGACATTCCTTCTTTTCTTCGATAAGGTCAACATGATATCGAACGTCAGTACGTTGATTACAAAATGATTTCAATCCTGTTTTAACCCCACCTAATAATACTATCTCTGGATCCTTGGCAGATGCCAATATCTTAGAGGAAACATCCTTAAACATCTCTTCAGTTTCACTTTTATCAAATCTAAAATAAAATTTTACATAAGCATCATCAATCTCATCTTCGCTAGGAAGACTTTCACGAACATCGTCTCTACGGGAAGGAACATAGTCTGAACTAAGTAAGCGTAAAGCTTTAAGTATGTTAGATTTTCCAGATTCATTGATGCCAACAAGAACACGACAAACTGGGTTAAAAATAACAGTCTCCTCTTTAATTGATCTAAAATTGATTATTTCTACTTTATTTAGTTTCATATTTTTAAATTATAAATTTGTAAATATTCACGATAAACATGTACCTTCTCCATGTAGATATGCTGAACTAACCTTTCAGTCTGTATTTGCTCGACTATACCTTTTTGCAAAAATAAAAATCTCACGTTTTGCTTAATAATTGCTTTTATACAATCAATTGCTGAATTAAGGTTATTTGCCATAAATTTATATAAACTTAATTTCACTCCTCTTTAATTCATTTCTAATCTCAAGATAATCCGGAGCCGTCTTGGCGACCAAATTCCAAAATTTTCGAGAATGGTTAAATTCCTTTGGCGTTCTCTTCTCTCTGTCTTTAATTTCTGTAGATAGAAGCGGTTCTGTCTTGTATTTATTTATCCTATTTATGATATTATCTATCTTGATAAAAACGGAATTCTTTTCATCAACTAATCTAAAGTTTTTGTCTATTGCTATTTTGTATCCACATTTTGGGCAATGAATATATTTCATAAATTTAAATACTTTTTATAACAATTTCATTATGTCTTTAAGCTGATTTGGATTATTAATAAGATTAACGTGAATCAATTTTTCTTCACAATTATTATCTCGCAAATCGCTTAACTCTTTATCAAATACATCATCGTCTATCCATCTAAAGTCCTGGCTAAAATCTATAGCTTCAGTTTTCATCGTCTGCCAATTTGTAGGCTGGAGTAATTTAACATATTGCATTGCTTCTTCAGGAAATCTATCGCCTAAATATTCTAACAAGTGTACTGTATCGCCCTTGCAATGAGTGGTCAACCAATAGCAATTATAATTTTCTGTAATATATTTCAAAAAATCGATTAAACCATCTGTGATTTTTTGATAATTTTCCAATGAATCGTGAATTAACACTCCATCTATATCTAAATATATATTCATATCAATAAATTATTATAAAAAATCTTTATATTCTTCTGAGTATAAGCCTTTATTTCTATATATTTGTTTTTGTTTTTTAATAAATCTTCCATAACGCTTTGTTTTACTCTCTCTTTCTCAAATTTTTTTACATTTATAGGATAATTATAATAAAATAAAACCTCTTCACCTTCTTCCTTCTCGTCCTCGGCATATTCAATTCCATAAAAAAATCTATAAAAATTATCAGAATGTTCATAGACCATTTCTTTACGTAAAGAACATAACTGGGAATTCATTAGACGAAGTTTTGTTAATTCTTGGTTTTGAACAAATTTATATTCATTCTGGTTGTATCCTTCCATTTCTTTATGTTCAATCAAACAACTAGCATAAGCTTTTTCCAGCATAATAATTTCATCTTTTAGCAATCTCATAGCTATATTAATTTTTGATTTAACAATCTTTCCATTTTTTGTATATTCACATATTAACATAACTTATTGCTTTCAAGTGGTGCGGTATTATTTATTAAATATTTGCTGGTATAATTCCAGATAATCTCTTTTAAGTTGTCCAGACAAATCCTTAAAAAAACTTTCCCACTCCTGTTCGTCCATTTTATTCGCGGCTTTTCCAGTTTTAACAGAAATTGCGAAACCAGTCCTTAAATTAATGGGAAGATCAAATTCTCTTTCGGCTTTCATTCGTCTTACGGTTGTAAATAAACGCCCAGCACCAGTATGGGGCGTTAAAGGATATTCTTTATTAAGTTTTTCCAGTAGTTCTTTAATTGATTTTTGATCCATATTTTTTAAAACAATTACTTATTCGCGACAGCTTTTACATAACTACAAAAATCACAATCATCACCTGCCTGTGGTATGCTATCACTCGTTAAATATATTAATATTTTACTAATTCATTTAATTTTTTAAATATCTCCACCATAGCAAATGTATCTAACTCGCAGTACTTTAGCATATCGTTTCTTAAATCTTTTTTTTCCTGTTTACCTAAATCAGACCCAATCAACATCGGCCAAGAATCTGATGCAGCCATACCTTCTTGAATATTAAGATCACCATACGATAAATACGGAATAAAAACAGGCAAAACTTTTTTAAGAGAAGCCGAACCAAAGAATCCTTTATCAACATATAAACCATTAGAAAAAAATTCCATTAAATCAAGCAGACGCGAATTAATATCTTCAAAAAATTTAGCGTATTCTGGATACCGCTCTCCCATCTCGCTATTACACCCAGCCTCAAATCCCATGTACCAAGCCATAACACTTCCTTTAGAACCAATCAACTTAGTTAAAGACTTTGCCAACCCTCGAGAAGGGTCTTCGTTCTTATCAGCTAAATATTCATAATGCTTTACTTCGCCCCCCGGTTTTTCTTGCACATGTAAAGAATATTGAAAAGTCATCCTTTGATATGGCCGATAGCCGTCAAAGACAGGGATTCCTGGTGAGTTTGTTTCATAGTCAAGATAATATAGCGGGTATTTGTATTTAGCAATTTCTTTTTTTATAGCAACTTTATCTATTAAAACTTTATCTGTTTTATAAGCTTCGTAATATTTTTTATATTTATCTCTAGTTATCACTCCAACCGGTACATCCGACAGATCAACAATATTATCATCTAGTAAACTATGAATTTCTTTTTCGCCAAGATAAACATTATAAATATTATGCTCGGGAATATCACGCCAACAATGAGGGATAAACATACAAGGGTAAGGATTATAGCATTGCTTAACGATTCTAGCTTTTGGCTCTTCTCTGTCTTTGATTAGTTTAAATATCTTAGGAATATTATTATCGACTTCTTCAATCATAACATCTACGTCTTCAGATACGTCTTCGGTTAAAAGAAGTTTCTCAGGCTCTATCGGGCCTTGCCGAACATATTCTCTGTTAACATAAATTACAAAAGTTTTATTTACTTTTAACCCGGCCGTTTCTAAACATATTTTCTGAAAAGCTAAATCAGGAATATATTCGGGCTTAACCTTGGTCGCACTTTTTACTTCATATATATCCCAGGTGTTATCCTCGGGATTATGTTTAATAATATCAGATCGACAATATAGATCTTTATTCCAAAAAGACGCCTGAAATATAACCGGCGTCTTATCTAGTATTAATTTAGTAGTATTATCAACGCCTTCCTTGAATCCACTAGAAGGAATAGCAACGCCGTTCGGGAATAGTTTATATGCTTCGTCTTCAACTGCTTGTCCATTGGCCAAAGCTCCAGCCATTTGCTCAGCAATATCGTCAGGAATTAAATCCTTACGGTTTTTATAAAGCCAAACCGCCTTAGGACATTGGTAATATTTAATATAGTCTGATTTAGATACTATCATACAGTAAAAGATAAAATATTTTTTAATTCAAGTTTTAATTCTTCTTTTTCAGCTTTCAAATCTCTGCATAAATCAACTGTCCTAGCGTAAATACTAACAGTATCATTTACTTTAAATCTTATATCTTTATCTGGCTGATTATCAAGTCTGGGGTATAATAAAATAATATTCTGACAATTATACTTTTGAGCATAAGCGTTCATCTGATATAAATCAGCTTGATGAACTCCTTCCTTTCTATCAGCGCCATCTAATATCTTATACTTTGTATCGACTATAATTGTTGGTTCTTTATCAGTTTGGCACAACACAATATCTGGACGTAATTTAAAGATGTCTTTGGCAACCAATACTTTATCGATATATTTCTCTTCAACAAATGATCGGATTGGTTGCTGCAATGTGATAGAGCTATAGCCAGAATAAAAAGATCTTTTAATAAATTCTCCAATAAACTCTTCGAACAGAACATTCATATCAAACACAAACGAAAAAGTTCTTATTTTATCAGCACTCAATTCCAAAGAACTTGAACCAATAAATATCTTACATAGATTTAATATTGGCTCATATGTTTTGTTAAGACGTGTTAAATTTATTCTTTTAAAATCATCAATTACTATTTTTCTCAAACTAATATCACTGAATATAAATTCCAACTCATGTAACAATTTTAAATTATTAAAATTACTAGAGGTTTTTAATAATAAGCTGACAGTATATTTTAAAATTTGATTTAATAAATTATCTTCGCTGAACTCATCATATTCTAAATAAAAATGTCCACGTGAAACTAAGTTTTGTTTAATATGATTCGAAAATTGTAGCTTCCCCTTAACAAATGGTAAATTTTCTTCCTGTTTGACATATTATTTACTAATATCATTTTTAATAAAGCTTAATAAATTTTTAGCAAATAAATAAATTAACACTTCAAAAAAATTATCTCCAGCGCTACGTAAAGCAGCCAAATCAGTTTCTTTAATTTGTAATTTTTTAGTGTACGCCAACATATACAAAAGATTCTGAATGGTCTGACAAGAATATTCTTGCCCGCTCAAATCTGTTCGAGCCATTTTTGGTAATATCTGAATCGTTTTATTGCCAATACTTAATATACCCACATAAGAATTAGCTTTTATTTTCATGACATCTGACCCAAGATAAGTAAAAGAAATAATATCACTACCAGTTTTTTGAATATCTTTAATTCTTCGATTCAATTTTGTAAATGCACTAATCTCCTTTGGTGTTAAAATATTCTTCTCAGCGTGATTAATTATTTTTTCTTCAAACTCAAAAATTTGTATAACTTTGTTCCTCATAATAAATTCTCAAGAGCTTTTATTAATTCCTCTGGCTTATATTTATGTACGCTTCCAACCAAGGAATCGATATAATCTTCTGATGTATTATTAGAAAATAGTCCGCGAATATAACTATTGTCTTTAACTTCAATAAATCCTGTCTGATTACTGGCATTGTATTTGCCCAATATCAGTTCGAGTTTAGCCCAATCATTATAGAAATACTCTTGTAATAATGGCACGATTTCCCCGTACCAAGCGTCATGTAATAATTCTTTATTATTTTTTTCTATTTTCATGAAATAACTGTGTCCAATCTGGTGATCTCGATCAATCATAACCTCAATTTTACTATTTATTTTTCTGAGTAACTTACCTAGATTTAAATCATTTACCATTAAATTATCTAATCCTGTATCCTTGTACTCTGGCATCAATTCCTCAAATTTAAATCGTCGTCTCAATGCTACGTCTAAAAGGGCGATGCTACGGTCAGCTGTATTCATGGTGCCAAGAATATATAAATTTGATGGCACACAAAACTCCTGTCCCGAATAAGGCAGAGTAATAACTATCTCATTTGCGCCATCAGCTCGCTTATCTTCTTCCACTAGAGTTAATAGCTCACCAAAAATTTTAGATATATTACCTCGGTTTATTTCATCAATGATTAATAAATAATTATTATCTGGATCCTGTTCTGCTTTGCGACACATCCTTTTAAATATCCCGTCCTTGAGCTCATATCTGACATGCTCCTCTTCATCTTCTAATACTGGTCTAATACCCTCGATAAATTCTTCATAAGAATATGACTGGTGAAAAGTAATAAAATCGTAATATTCTTTCCAGTCTTTCTTTTCTGTTTTGATATTTTCTAATTGTTTTATAATTTCACTATAACGATCATCAGCAAAATATTCTTTGCCAGTATCTGTCAAATACCACATGGATTGTTCGCCTTTGTCAAATAAATTCAACCCGCTACGCTTAGCGAAATTAACTGTTTCACTTGTTTCATTACTGTGTAATTGCATCAATCCCCAAAAGGTAGGGTTAAGTTTTGTTATCCTATTTCTCAATTTGGCTGCAGCTTTTGCAACAACATCATTTATTAATTCTGGCACCCGATATTTATCTTCTCCCCTTAACCGCATAATAACTCCGACAATTTCCAACCATGTTAATTCTTTGATTATTTTTCCAATTCGCTCCTCCTCTGTTTCCTCTTTAGCTTGGTCTGATAATAACGATTTAGCTTTTTCTATGGCTTGATAAGTCTTACCTGTACCAGGAGGTCCATAGAGTATTAAATTTTTTGGTTGTTTCATATGATCATTATTTAATTTATTATTTTTAATAATTTTATCTTTATTAATAATTTTTTCAATCTCTTCTTCTTCCATCTTTGTTAACAAAAAATTAGTACCTTGGGGCTGTTTTATTATTCTAGATTTTTTAAGTATTTTATTATCTAAAAAAATCTGACGTGGGATATAATTATCGCCTAAATAATTATTAGCTTTTACGTCAACATGCCAATTGCCAAATTGAGTTTGAGTCTCAACGGGATTAGTTAATATTTCACCCGTACCATACAACCCAGCCTCTTCACCGGAAATCCAAAAATATACTTTATCTCCTATTTGCACATCATCTCTTCCCTGATTCATACTCCAATCTTCTTTGCCTCCCCTTTTCAAAAATCCTATAACATCAAATCTGTTTGGATTACCTTGAAAAATCCAGTAATTTATCAAGTCATTATCGCCTTGAGCTATTCGTCTAATATAATTAAAAATAAAATCCCAAGTACCCCAGCTTAGCGAACTATCTTTATATTGACTATCCTTAACTAACTGTTTATGTATATCTAAAAATGACCGATTGCCTTTTAAAAACTCTCTTATCAATAGTCCAAACGAATTAAATAATAAAAACTTATCACCGTCCGATTGTTCCGAAATATTTTTAGCCAAGTTTAACTCTGCTATTAACTTATAATATTCACTAAATTTAGTATAAAAATATTTTTCAGGATAAATAGCTGACAAAATAAAACTTACGAAGCGATAATCTATGTATGTATTTTTAGCATCCTCAGGTATTTTGCCAGTCTTTATAGCTTCTTTATGGATACTTTTAAATAACTTAACAAAATCATTAAGTCGTCCTTTTATTTCCTTGCTCTCATCAAGCAAATCAACAAATGCTTGTCTCGTCTCATCTGGTTTTAGCGCATAATAAGTTGCGAGCATACGGCGAGGATAGTAATTCCCACTTTCGATTAAATTCTTAGCAGTTAATAATGCTTCATCTAGCATAACGCCGAAATCGCTAGCGTCTAATTTAAATTTATTTTGAAAATCTGCTACTACTTTAAACTTATAATCCTCATCATTAAAGTAAAAATTTATATCCTTATTTATATAAGCTAGGTAGCTTTGCATTTTTTCGTTTAAAGCGTTCTGGGTTTTTAATAACAATATTTTTATACACAATTTATTAATATCTAAATCACTGGCCTCTTTTAACTCTTTAAGCTTAGTCTTGTCAATTGCATTAAATAGCTGATCGATTTCAACTTCAATTGGATACGGCCCAATCCTTTTGCTAACTATCTTTAAATATTCTTTTTTAAAATCTGCATATATTTTAATAAATTCATCGTAATTTTTTACTTCAGGATAACCAAAAAAACTTAATCCATAATACGCACATCCATTTTGAATTGGTTCAGCTTTTAATTTTGACCAGAATTCACGCAGAGAATTCCTAGCCCCCATCTCATCTTCCCATTTTGGATTATACTTTTTTGCTATATTGATTTGTTTCATCACTTCGCCAATTTTCTTAATTCCTTTTCTGTTCAACAGGTTAGAGGCATTACTAGCCTGTTGCACTGCGTAAACTAGCTCCTTATTCCAAAATTCACGGAAGTTAGCTTGATTTGGATTTTTTATAAACTCCTGAAAACCTTGTTTAATTTTAACTATACGATCGATCTCTCTCTGAATACTAACATGAGAAAAAATTAACTGACCATCAGTTATTTTTTTAGCCAACTTAGAATAAAGTTTGATTAGCTCTATTTGTTTTTGATTTAAATTTGCCATCTAATACTTAAATTAATTATTTATTTTTCTAAACTAGTTCCCTCTCCCGCAAGGAACGTAGCGGGGGAGGGACAGGGTGGGGGTATTTACGTAAAGTATTACGTAATTGTTAATTTAATAAATATAATTTAATTATTATTTATTACCAAATAATTCTTTACCGTACATCCGCAAAACTTATCTATTTCTCTTTTCAAATGAAAGGTGGCTGACCCCATCTTATCCTTAAGTGATCAGATCCAAAAACCTGACAGCTTTATTCTTATTCCAATCCATAATTTTGGCATACTTTCCATTGTGTTTATGTGGTCGATTATATTTACAACCCTCACACCCATGTTTCTCAACAGTGTCTGGTATTTCTTCGAAAAGTGTCCGTTCACCAGGAATAACCTTATTTTCATGATGACAACTCATCGGAACAACATACTTTAGGCCGTCCATTTGGAAAA
>CAYXNZ010000015.1:0-25862 GCA_964467155.1 uncultured Gammaproteobacteria bacterium
AACCCCGACTGAAGTGTTCCACCAAAATAATTAAGCTTTGGAATAGAATTTAAGACCTTTATTTGTTATAAATCTAAGTATTATTTAAAAATTTAATAATAATTTCTTCTCCATGCAAAACGATATAAAATATTGGCTGGCTTTAAATAATTTTTCAAAATTTGGACCAGTTAGATTTAAAAGAATCAAAAATTATTTTTCTTCAATGAAAGAAGCTTATCAGGCAAATATTGGAGAATTAAAACACGCTGGAATTGAAGAAAAAATCGCTCAAGAATTTATTACAGCTAGGATAGACATTAACCCAGAACAATTGTTGGAAAAAATGGAACGAGAAAAAATAAATATAATAACTATCAATGACCAATTTTATCCAAAACTTTTAAAAGAAATTTACGATCCACCTCCCCTGCTTTATTATCGTGGACAAATAGAAAATTTAAATCAATTTAATCTAGCTGTAGTTGGATCGAGAAAATATTCTAGCTACGGACAACAAGTCACAAGCAAACTAGTCGGAGATTTAACTCAAAATAATATAACTATTGTCAGTGGACTAGCTCTAGGTATTGATACTTTAGCTCATAATACTACACTTGATTCTGGTGGAAAAACCATTGCTGTTCTTGGCTCAGGTCTAGATCAACAAAGCATTTATCCGTCATCAAATCGTTACTTAGCTAACAAAATTGTTGAATCTGGTGGCATTGTTTTTTCAGAATTTCCACTTAGTGCTCTACCAATGAAACATCATTTCCCTCAAAGGAATAGAATTATTGCTGGACTTTGTTTGGCAACATTAGTAATAGAAGCTAGTGAAAAATCAGGTGCTTTAATAACTGCTCGTTATGCTTTGGAACAAAATCGAGAAGTTTTTGCTGTACCTGGCAGTATTTTTGCCGTTAATTCGATTGGTACAAATAATTTAATTAAACTTGGTGCTAAAGTAGTATCTACAGTATCGGATATTATCGAGACACTTGATTTAACTCAAGTAGCTGAATATATAGATAATAAAAAAATTATTCCAGAATCAACCGAAGAAGAATCAATTCTATTACATTTAAGTCATGAACCAATACATATCGATGAACTTATTAAATTGACAAAATTTGACGCCTCGGTTATAAATAGTACATTAACCATAATGGAGATGAAAGGCATGATAAAAAATTTAGGCGGAACACAATACGTCATATCCAGATAATTATTTCATAAAATTCTCAATAAATAAAAATAAAAATTAATATCTATGAATCTTGTTATTGTTGAGTCACCAACAAAAGCCAAAACTATTAGTAAATTTCTTGGCTCTGATTATAAAATTGAATCTTCTTACGGACACATCAGAGATTTACCTAAAAGTAAAATGGGTATAGACATTGAAAATAATTTTGAGCCACAATACATAATTCCAACTAGGGCTAAAAAAAATGTCTCTAATTTAAAAAAATTGGCTGCCAAATCTGATAAAATAATTCTCGCAACTGATGAAGACCGCGAGGGTGAAGCTATTGCTTGGCATTTAGCCCAAGCCTTAAAAATAGATTATGCATCAACCGATCGTATTGTTTTTCACGAAATTACCAAGGAAGCTATCGCTGAAGCACTCAAAAAACCACGTCAACTTGATATAAAATTAGTTAATGCTCAACAAGCACGAAGAATTTTAGATAGATTGGTCGGTTACGAACTTTCACCGTTTTTATGGAAAAAAGTTGCTAAAGGTCTTTCAGCTGGTCGAGTTCAATCTGTTTCTGTCCGCTTAACCGTTGAAAGAGAAAAAACTATAAAAGCTTTTAAACCTGATGAATATTGGACAATTGAGGCTGATTTAAAAACTCAAGATAAAAAACAAATTTTAGCCAGATTGAATAAAATTAACAATAAAACTGTTGATAAGTTAGAAATAAAAGATCAAGCGCAGGCTGAAAAAATTATTACCAAACTGCAGAAGGCTGATTATAAAATTTTAACTGTTGATAAAAAACAAACTAAAAAAAACCCACCTAAACCATTCACAACATCAAGTTTACAACAGGCAGCTAATCGCTTACTGGGTTTTTCAGCCAAGCAGACAATGGTTATTGCTCAACAACTCTATGAACATGGTTTTATTACTTACATGAGAACCGATTCCTTGAATTTATCAGATAAATTTTTAAATGATGCGAAAAAATACTTAAAAAATGACTTAGGTGAAAAATATTGTTTAACAACACCTAGAAAATTTAAAACTAAATCTAAAGGTGCTCAAGAAGCTCATGAAGCTATTCGTCCAACCGAAGCTAACCAAACACCTGAATCTTTAGAAAAAAAATTAGATAAAAATCAAACTAGATTATATAGATTGATATGGCAACGTTCAGTCGCTAGTCAAATGCCAGCAACTGAAGTTGATTCAACAACAATTGATATAGATGCTTTAAAAACTGATTATGAATTTCGAACAACGGGCCAAATAATAAAATTTGATGGCTATTTAAAAATATATCCAGAAAAAAGCCAAGAAATCGAACTACCTGACGTCAAAAAAGATGATGAACTTAACTTAATTGAACTCAACAAAGAACAACATTTTACAAAACCACCAGCCAGATATTCCGATGCTGGACTGGTTAAAGCTATGGAAAGATATGGTATCGGTCGACCATCAACATATGCTCCAACAATTTCAACTATTATCGACAGGAATTATGTTCAACGAGATGAAAACAAAAAACTAATGCCAACCGACATTGCTTTTGTTGTAGTTGATTTATTGACAAAACATTTTCCTGAAATAATCGATTATGAATTTACCGCGAAAGTTGAGGATGATTTAGATAAGATTGCCGATGGTACGATGGAATGGCAACCAGTGATAAAAGATTTTTATTTACCTTTTCATGAAAATTTAGAAAAAAAATATAAAGAAATAAATAAACAAGACATTATGCCTGAAGAAAAATCAAACGAAGTGTGCGACAAATGTGGTGCACCAATGATTATTAAAACTGGTCGCTATGGGAAATTTCTCGCCTGTAGTGCTTTTCCTGATTGTAAAAATATAAAATCTCTCCCTGGAACCGACAAAGACAAAGACGGAACTGCTGACAGTAAAGAGATTGAAGAGCTAACCAAAAAATATAAAAATGAAGTTTGTGAAAAATGCGGTTCTCCGATGGCTGTAAAAGTTGGTAAATTTGGACCTTTTCTCGGTTGCACTGGCTATCCAAAATGTAAAACTATAAAAAACATTGGAGAAAATGATGATTCCATCGACGTAACATGTCCGAGCTGTGGTAAAGGTAAAATAGTTAAAAAATTTAGTCGTCGAGGTGTTTTTTATGCTTGTGACCAATATCCAGAATGTAAAATGGCTTTTTGGGGAAAACCAACCGGAGAAAAATGTCCAGACTGTGATAATCTCTTAGTCGAAGATAAAGGTGGCGCCATTAAGTGTAGTAATAAAGGTTGTAGCTACGAAAAATAAAAACCTATTATTCACACGAAAGCGGAAGTAACAAATATAAAAAAACAATCCCGAATATTCGGGATTGTTTTTTTATATAAAATTTCTATTGTTAATTTATTTCTTTTTCTTTTTAATTGTTTTTTTCTCACCTCGATCTTTCATTAATTCTACAATTTTTTTTATACCATCCCCGATTAAAGCAACATAAGTAGCACTATGTTCTATTTTTTCTTTAGCTATTGTTATAACCTCGTCAACTTTTTCAATTTTTTTTCTAACATCTTTTATTATCTGAAAAAATTGTTTCATAATCATCGCTAAATAATAAATAAACCAAACCGTAAAAATTGTTAACCATAAAATACAAAAAGCTATAACTATTAACAATAAATCTTTGCTATTTTGAATTAAATCCATATTTTTAATTTAAAAAATTAATCTTGATTTGGTTTTGGCATTTCTTCTTCGACTTTAGATAGTTCTATTTTTATACCACCAACTTTTTTGGAAAACCAATTATAAATACTACCGATAACATAGCCAACCAGCCAGCCAATCATGGCTGAGACTAACGCCGTCACGACTCCTAATAATAAACCAGCACCAACATTAAATAAAGCAACCATTGTCACTGAGCCTTCAAAATCTTTCTTTAAGACTACGTTTGTCATAGTTGACACAGCCACACTGATCGACACCACAAAACCAACTAAGCCATAAACTAAACCAATAATTTTTGCCAATGATTTTTTATCAATATTCTTAATTTCGTACATAGTTTGTTTAAAAATTTCTTAATTGAGCATCAAATTTTTTCTTTAAACTTTCTGCTATTTGTTTTTGAATTTTATCCACTTCGTTAGAAGTTAAAGTTCTGTCGGCTTGATATGTTATATTGAAAGCCAAATTTTTCTTCCCTACTCCCAATTTTTGTCCAACATAGACATCAAACAACTCAACTTTTTTTATTAACTCATCAACTTTTATAATTTCTGTCTTAATGTTATTATACAACACTTCGTCTTTAACGACAAAAGCCAAGTCTCTAATAACCGGTGGGTGCTTAGGAATATGGTCATATTTAATCTCTGTTTTATTTTGAAAAATTTCAAATAATTCTTTTAGGCTAATTTCTACGACTGCGATATCTTTTTTTAAACCGTTTGCAACTGCGATATCTTTTTTTATTTTCGCTATATAACCAATCTCTTTATTATTAATCATTATTGATGCGATTGATTCAGTTTCAGCCCAATTTAAAATAATTTCTGCTTGATTATAATTCTCTGTTAATCCTAATAATTTTAATAAATGACTAACTATACCTTTTAATTCATTAAACATGTCTCCGTTCTGAGAATTACCTGCACACACTAAACCTAAATGATCTTCTTGATAGGGTAATTTATCTTTATCAGAATTATTTTTATTAATACTACCTGGGCTATTGAAAAAAACATTACCTATTTCATATAAACAAAATTTTTCAAATCGCGCTTGATTTGTTTTCACATTTTCTAAAAGATTTGGCATTAAACTCTTTCTCAAAATTGATTGATGAGAAGCAATCGGATTAGCTAATCTAACATGACCAGCAATATCAATTTTTAATTTTTTTAATTGTTCTTCGCCAACGAAAGAATAATTATAAACTTCTGTCGCTCTAACACTACCAGATAAAATTTCTTTAATTTTTCTTTTGAAAGATAGTTCTTCAATTATCAAAGGTGGCTCCATACCAATTTTTGGCATAATTTGATTCAAATTATTATAGCCATATATTCTAGCTATTTCTTCAACAATATCTTCTGGGATACTGACATCTCGAACAGCTCGCCAAGTTGGTACTTCTATTTTTAGTTTATCGTTTGTTATATCACAAGGAAAACCAAGCTTAGCTAAAATATTTGATATTTCGTTTTTATCTATTTCTTTACCAATTCGATTTTGCAACCATTCTATGTTTATTTCAATTGGTCCTTGCTTGAGTTTAAATTTTTTCTCATCAGCTAAATTGCTAATTACTTGAGCTTGCGGACAAAAATCTTTGATTAATTCGACTGCTCGAATAATAGCTGTTTCGCATAAATTCGGATCTAATGCTTTTTCAAATCGTATAGCTGACTCTGTTCTTAGACCTAATTTCTGAGCTGTTTTTCTGATTGATAAAAAATTAAAGTTTGCTGCCTCAATAATAATAGATTTTGTGTCTTCACTAATTTCACTATTTGCCCCTCCCATTATACCAGCGATAGCAACTGGTTTCTTACTATTAGCTATAACTAACATTTCTTGATCTAATTCTCGCGTTTCGTCATCTAGAGTCTCTATCCTCTCATTTTTTTTCGCTCGTCTGACGATAATTTTATCTACCAAACCACTATCAAAAGCATGTAGTGGTTGACCGAACTCCAACATAATATAATTTGTTACATCAACAACGTTATTTATTGGTCTCATACCAACTGCTATTAACCTCTTTTGCATCCATTCTGGCGAAGGTCCAATTTTAACACCGTCTAAACATATGCCCATATATCTTGGACATAGCTGATAATCTTCTATTTTTACTTTCAATTTAAAACTCTCTTTTTTAGATAACAATATTTTATTATTTTGTTTATATTCTTTAAATTTAGTTTTCAAAAAAGCCGATATTTCTCTAGCCATACCGTAATGAGACCATAAATCAGCTCGATGAGTAATAGACTTGTTGTCTACTTCGTAAATCACATCTTTCAATTTTAAATATTCACCAAGAGATTGCCCTAATTTACCTGACGACAATATCATAATACCTTCGTGGTCATCGCCTAAACCGAGCTCGTCTTCAGCGCAAAGCATACCACAAGATTTTACACCTCTGACTTCTGCTTCTTTTATTTCCATATTATTCGGCCCGCCTTGACTCGGCGAGGCAGGCAAAACAGTGCCGACCAAAGCGACTGGTACTAATTGCCCAATTTCAATATTTGGTGCACCACAAACAATTTCTAATTTTTCTTTTCCAATATCAACCTTGGTTATCTGCAATCGATCGGCATTTGGATGTTTTCCAATTTCAATTATTTTTCCGATTACCACTCCTTTGAGTTTATCAGCTTGTTTTTCTACACCATCAATTTCAACTGTGTGGTTAGTCAGACGCAATCCCAATTCTTCTGGGGTAATATTTTTGGGAATATCTACAAAATCTTTTAACCAATCTAATGATAAATACATATATAAATTATAAATTAATAATTAAAAATTTAAATTTCATTGGGAATATCTACAAATTCAACTTTTATGTTAAATTTTTTAGAAATTAATTCACCTAAGTTTTTAATGCCTAATTTTTCTGTATTATAGTGACCAGCATTAATATAATTAATTTTAGCCTCTGGTATTTCCCAGGTTAATTCTTCTCTAATATCACCGCTTAAAAATGTATCGGCACTGACTTTTACTGCTTCTGGATAATAGGGCGAGGCACCTCCTGATATAATTGCAATTTTTTTAATCTGCTTCGGACCACCTGCTATAACTGCAGCTTTAATTCCGAGTAATTGATTAACTACATTTACAAAATTATTAAATTGCATTTTCTCCTTTAATTCACCAACAAAACCAATAGAAAAAGGCTTCGGATCCAAAACTCCCAATAAACGACAAAGGCTAATATTATTACCAATGATTGGATGAGCATCTAGTGGTAAATGAAAACCGCACAAATTAATATTATTTTCTAAAATTAATTTAAGTCTATCTTTTGTAATCCCTGTTATTTCTATTGGCGTCTGAATAAATTTATTAAATAATCCATGATGAACTATTATCATCTTAGCTTTTTTCTGAATGGCTTGTTTAATTAGCTGTTCAGATAAGCTAACCCCAGTAATTATTTTGTTAATTCGTTCTACGCCTTCTATTTGTAAACCATTATGACATTTATCATCAAAGTTGCTTACCTTTAAATAATCTTCACAAAATTTTACAATTTTTTTTCTTTCAACTGACATATATTAAAATTGGTTTAAAAATCTTAAGTCGCCACCTTCGAAATGCCTGATATCATCTATACCATACTTCATCATAACTAATCTATCTATGCCTATTCCAAAGGCAAAACCACTATAAATCTCCGGGTCAATCCCGCCAGCTTTCAAGACTTTCGGATGAACCATTCCAGCACCTATCATTTCTACCCAACCACTATGTTTGCAACTAGGACATTTTTTTCCATGACAGACCAGACAACCCATATCAAATTCAATACCTGGCTCAACAAAAGGAAAATAACCTGGTCGAACTCTAATATTTATTTCTTGTTTAAATATACCCGATAGCATTTCTTTAACTACTGCAATTAAATTAGCGATAGAAATATTTTTATCAATCATTAAGCCTTCAAGTTGATACAAGGTATGTTCATGACAGGCATCTGTTGCTTCATTTCTAAAAACTCGACCTGGCACTACACAACGCAAAGGTGCTCCGTATTTTTGCATCGCCCTTACTTGCATTGGCGAAGTATGTGTTCGTAAAACCATATCAAATTCATCTTCTTTGTTTTTGTGATCAATATAAAAAGTATCCTGCATATCTCGCGCTGGATGATACTTGGGAATATTTAGAGTTTCAAAATTATAATAATCACTTTCCAGTTCCGGACCGTCTAAAATCATAAAACCCATGGAAGTAAATAAATCCGCCAATTCTTTTTGAACGATTGTTATCGGGTGCAAATGCCCACTCTCAATTTTTCTTCCTGGTAAAGTTACATCCAAAGCACCTTCACTAACCAGTTTTTTATCAGTAGCGCCTTTGTGCTTTTCAAATTCAGCGACAATATCAGTTTTAATTTGATTGGCTAGCTGACCAATCGCTTTTTTCTCTGTTTTGGATAAATCAACAATTTGTTTCATTATCTTATTTAATTCTCCACGACGTCCAAGATACTTTATCTCTAATGCTTCTAGTTGATCAGCTCCGACTATTTGATCTAAAGCTTGGATAACTTCCTCTTTAATTTTCTCCAATTTAATTTTCATATATAAAAATATAAAATATTAATAATAATCCTCCATATTTTCTTCTTCTGTTTTTTCTTCTACTACATCTTCTCGTATATCCATGTCATCATCAACTGTATTTTTACTATAACTTAATATAAAAAATTCTAAAACCGACAAACCAACTATCAATAATATTAGGTTCAACCAACTAAATAAATCTTTAGATAAAAGATATAAAATCGCTACAATAAAAAAGGAAAATAAAAATGACTGTCGAAAAGCATCCTTGACTGAACTTAAAACTAATTTATTTTTTAAAGCAATGAAACGAATAATAAACCCAATAATTGAAGCTGAACCAACTATTGAAAAAAATAAAGATAGATAAAATAACAAAAAACCAACCCAATTAGTTATTTCCGGATTAACTGTCTGGACTATATAGGAAAAAGCTGACCAGCAAACTGCTGTTGCTATAACCATTATTATTAAATATCCGCGTAATAACATAATTAAACTTTATCAGATAGATAACTTTTTTTCAAGCAATTTTTAGCTTAAATCAAGTTAAATAATTAATTTTTTTTACTAAATCTTCGTTTAAATTTTCATTAATATAATCAATAATCTGACTCTCTTTTACTTTAACTCCCTCAACAATCGATACTGACAACGATGCAATTGTTAATTTGTCTTCTTTGAAATATAACGGTCTTACTTTTTCGTTAATTTCATCATCAAAAAACTTTTCAATAGCTTGATTAAATAATGATAAAATTAATGCTTCTTTAATTTTACCATTAGTTTTGCTACGATGAATAGATTTTTTAATTAAACTTTTTACATCAATCATGTTTTCTAAATTCACAAATATCTTTAAAATCACAAAATTTACATAATTGAGAAGGTTTGGCTACGAATTTACCTTCTTTAATTTCTTCAATTAATGCAATTATTTTTTCTTTTACTTTCTGTAGATCATCTGCTGTGCCCAAAAATTCAACTTCGCTATTATCATTCAAATAATAAAAAGATAGAGCTTCAACGTCAGTCGCAAATATTTCCTGCGCCGCTAATTGATAAATCAACAGCTGTTCTTTATCATTAAAAACAAGCTTAGTTTTTGGTTGACCAGTTTTATAATCAATAATTTTTATACTACGGCCATCGTCAGATTTGTCTATTCTGTCTATGGCTCCTCTGATTGTATAAGTATCGCCGTTTGATTTTATTTTAAAATTAAATCCTTTTTCTAAATGTATTGTCTTGGGCCAATTGTCTTTATGTTTTTCATAAAATATTTTTAATATTTCTTTTCCCGACTGACGACGTTTCTCTCGACTGTCCTTTGAATCATACCAATCATCAATCCAACTCTCTTCGTACAGTTTCATAATCTCATCTAAACTAATTTTTGGTTGCTCTGAATTCTTGTTTGATTTTTGATTAAATAAATCGGTTTGCCCCATGCCTCTTTTTTCCATTACTAAAGCAAATACTTTTTGCAAAGTCGAATGCATTGTTTTACCGAATGAAAAAGATTCTTTACCGCTTATTGGCACACGCAGGATATGAGCAAAACGATATTGGTAAGGACAATTTGAAAAAGCTGCTAATTGCGTATAAGAAAAATATTTTGGCATGGTAAATTGTTCTTGCTCAGATTTTTGAGCAATAACTGGTCGACGATTATACTCCGATGATAATTTACCAGTTTTAACACTGATTGATTTTTTTTGACTATCAACCAGATTTAATTCCGTCAAAAATCTTGATGGTTTTTTCTTTCTTGATCCACCATAATCTTCAGCCCAGCTGAAATAAAGCCCCTGTCTAGCACGAGTGAGAGCAACATAAAATAATCGTCGTTCTTCTTCTATGTGGATATCACCGACTGGTAAAGTTTCTTTTATCAAATCGTTTGGTAAAGCTATTTGCTCTTTTCTTTCAATTGTTGGAAAACGTTTATCGACGAGATTTGTAATAAAAATATGTTCAAATTCCAAGCCTTTTGCCGCATGTACTGTTAATATTTTTACTGCCTCTGGACCAGCTTCTAAGTCAGGCGCTAGATTACCCTCTTCACCAGCATCCATTTCCATGGCAAGTTCTTCCAAAAAAGCCTTGACTGAACGATCATCACTACCTGATTCAAAAACCTGTATTCTTTTCATGAATTGATTAAGTAAGCTAATTTCTTCTTGACTCTCTCGGTTATCTTTATTGATTATGTGCTGTAAATAACCACTATCGTTCATAAAAGCTATTAAAATTTCACTGACTCTTTTTTCTCTAACTAGAGCTGTATGTTCTTTAATCAAAGTAATAACCTGTTTTATTTTATCTTGCGATTCTTTTTTTAAATGTAAAACACTACTACTAGTTAAAACTTCAAAAAGTGACCAAGCTTTTTTTCTCGCCCAATAATTAAAATTTACCAATTCCTGATAAGTAAAATTAAATATTGGTAAATTAAGCACTCGGAACATAGCTCGACTCTCATGATAATCATCAAGTAATTTGAAATAAGAAATAATATTTATAATTAACGGTTTTATATAAAGACCACGAGAAGCTAAAAATTGATAACTAATACCCGCTACTTCCAAAGCTTGGCAAAAATTTTTAGCACTTTCATTAGCTCTGACTAGAATAGCAAAATCATTCCATGTTATTTCTTTATCCGATTTTTTTAATTCAATTATTTTTTCAATTACCAACTTGACTTCTTCATTAATGTTTTTACCTTTTATTACCTCTATTTTACCTTTTCCTTTTTTTGCTGCTAATAATTTTTTGTTTAAACTAATCGCTTGTTTCTTTTTGCTATTATTTAAATGATACTCTAAACGATTCGGATCGTTTTGTTTTATAAAATCGTAAGACAAATCAAGAATATTTTGACGATTACGATAATTATTTGTCAAAATAATTTTTTCAACCTTGGGAAAATCTTTTACGAACTGCAAAATATTACTCATAGAGGCTCCTCTGAAACGAAAAATTGATTGATCGTCATCGCCAACTACTACTAAATTATTTTTTGGTTTAGCGAGCATTTTTATCATCTCATATTGCGCCCAATTTGTGTCTTGAAATTCATCTAATAAAATAAATTTAAACTGTTGACGATATTTTTCCAAAATTGCCGGTCGTTCACGAAAAAGTTTTAAACAATAATTTATCAAATCACCAAAATCCAAAGCATTATTATCAAGTAAAAGTTGTTGGTAAACATGATAAGCGTTAGCTACTTCATTAATGCGCATTATTTCTTGCTCGGCAATCTCACTGTTAAACTTACCATCCTTTTGAAAATTGGAAATTGTAAATTGAAAATTCCCGCGCTTTATTCCCTTTTTCCCACTGAGTTTTGTGTCAAGATTTTCTTGTAATTCTTCCGCATATTTTAAGTAGTTTGCGGGACTAACGTCTTCATCCTTAGCACGAGAAAAATGTTTGATTAAAGCTTTAATAAATTTAGTAGGATTACCCAATGGTCGATAATAATCCAAATTAAATTTATCTAAATTTTTTCTAATTAAAGCCCATTGCTCAAACTCATTTAATAATTTAAAATCGCCTGGTAAGCCAATCTCGATTCCATGTTCTTTGAGAATTCTTTCACCGAAACTATGAAAAGTAGAAATCCATAAATCTAAATAACCAAAGGGCAATAAACTATCAACTCTCTCCTCCATCTCCCCAGCTGCCTTTTCGGTAAAAGTTAAAGCCAAAATTTCATCTGACTTAGCCAATCCCTGCTCAATTAAATAAGCCATACGCTGAGTAATCACTGTTGTTTTGCCAGTACCAGCACCAGCCACTATTAACAAAGGTCCGTCTTTATGCACGACTGCCTTAAATTGTTCTTTATTTAAATTTTCAAGTAAATTATTCATAAATTACTAATTTCCAATGACTAAATGACAAATCAATATTTTCTTTTTACTTCTCCCCACTCACTTCGTTCGATTCTCCCACCCTGACCCGCTCACTTGATTTAATTTCTAATTTTCAATTCTTAATTTCGATTGAATGATTAATTTCTTAATTTCAAATGCTTTTTTATTCTCACCCCCCCCCTCTTTGTCATTCCCGCGCAGGCGGGAATCTAGGGGAAAAATCACCTATGCTATTTTAGTTTTCTTTACTGTTTTACTCCCGTTTATCCTGTTTAACCCTGGATCCCCGGGTTCTCTCCGCTTCGCTCCGAGCCCCGAGGATGACAGAAAGAAAAATAACGTTCGCTTCCCCTGCTTAAACATTCTATCATTATCTATTTGTTTCAAAATTAAACATTTATTTATTCTAAATTCACTCAAAATTCAAAATTTTTAAACATTACAATAAACATCTTATTACTATCATTTTACAACTTTTAGTATTTTTTCAAAATCAATTTTATTCTTATAGGGTCCAATAATCGCTAAATTTAATTTCTGATTGGTAAAAATATCTCGAGCCACTCTGTTGATATCACTCGCTTTTATTTCTTTTATTTCTTTATAATAATTTTCTGGGGTAACTATTTTTTCTTTTTTCTGTTGCTGTAAACGTAAAATTGATTGCCTAGCATACCAGGTGGTAATATTGTCAGATATTTCAAATTGTAAAGCCGAACGACCGATTAAATAATCTTTCACTCTAGTTAATTCTTTTTGCTCTATTGGATTTTGTGCAATTTTTTTATATTCAGACAAAATTATTTTTATGGCTTTTTCTGTCTTGCCCACAGGCACACCGGCTCGAGTTGTTAAATAGCCTGTGTCAGTATAAGATTGTTGAGTTGTTCTAACATAATATGCCAAACCGTTCCTCTCCCGTAATTGTATAAATAAACGTGAACTCATTGATCCGCCCAAAATAACACCGAGAAGCTTCAGGGCAATCATGTCCTTGTGTCTATATTGATAGGATCGAACTCCTAAGGAAATATGAGCTTGATCAGTTTTTTTATAAAATGCTTTAACTCGTGGCTTGTCTTGCTGTTCACAAACATCCAACTTATCACCAGCCTTCCCTGTCTCAAATTTGTTAAAATATTTTTTAACGGTTTTAATAATATCTGGTTTAACATTGCCTGCAATACAAATGACAGAATTACTTGTTTTATACTGAGATTTAAAATATTTTATAAAATCCTGACGACAAAAACCGTTAATATTATTTTTTGATCCAATTACATCCCAACCAGCCGGAGTATTACCGTAAAGCAATTCTTCAAATAAATCTTCGACATAAATCATTGGATTATCCAAATACATATTTAGTTCTTCAATAATAACACCTTTTTCTCTGTTAATTTCTTTTGTTTCAAATTTTGAGTTCAAAAGCATATCACTAACTACATCCAATGCTAATTCGATTTTCCCGGATTCAACTTTTACCCAATAACCAGTTGCTTCTTTATCAGTAAATGCATTATATTCACCACCTACCCCGTCTAGTTCGCTTGATATATCCAATGCGTTTGGTCTTTTCTTTGTACCTTTAAACATCATATGCTCAATAAAGTGAGAGATGCCATTATTTTTTCTATTTTCGTATTTTGAGCCTGTGCCAGCCATAAACAAAACCGTGGCCGTTTTAGTGCCACGCATTGGAGATATTATTACTGGTAAACCATTGGATAATTTTATTATTTTATACATAATTTAAATAAGTCAAAAATTAATAATTAAAAATTTATTTTTCGTAATTCAAAATGGCTTGTAGAACCTTTGAATCAAATTTTAACGGTTCCATATATAAAACCTGAGATCTAACAATACTCATTTCACCGACTGGTCCGTGAGTCTCTTGTCCTCGTTTAACTAGCCGTAAATTACCACCTTCTTCGTTAGCATTTTTATCACCTGACTCTTGTCCATAATTATAATAGACATTATCCAAAACTATTGGATCGCTTTCAGTATTTTCTATTTGTCCATAAAAAACATCCCCACTGACTAATTTAACAGCATGCCAATTTTGTGACAATTTTTCATTACTTCCCGCATTATTAAAAAATAACCAATAAGCAACAATACCTACAACAAAAATAACTGCCAACCATATGATATTTTTTATTAAATTTTCGTTTAATTTAATTCTTCTTGGTTGTTCAATTTGGTTAAACGGTAAATTTTTTTCTTCACGCATCCTGCTAGTTTGCTTATTTATTGTTGAACTGTCAGTTTGTCTCTGTCCAGTGTTTTTTTTTCGTAAATTTACTGTTTGTTCAAAATTATCCATATTATTATTTTAAAAAATGAATTATTCAACTAATGATTCAATTGCAGTATCGTCAATAGTCTCTGAAATAATCTCTGGAGTCGGCTCTGGCTCAGCTGAATCATCCGCAGAAATAACATCCTCTTCTGCCTCAGGCTCTAATTCGGTCACTTCTTCAGTCGTCGGCTCTGGCTCAACTACTTCTTCAATATCGCTTTCCTCTGTCACTCCATCTAATTCAACTATTTCAACACTATCTGGCTCGACAAAAACATCTTCAGTTTCTTCTGCTGGCTCAATTATTCCTGTTGAATCATCAAGTGCTTCTTCAGCTGCTTCTTCTTCTGTTAAAAGATTATTTACATCGTCACAGCTATTACCCAAACCATCACCATCAATATCTTTTTGATCTGGATTATAAATTAAAGGACAATTATCATAGTCATCAAAATAATTATCTTCATCAGGATCATGCTCATTCATATAGGTATTATAAATATCTTCCAGACTATCAACTGCACTTGGCTCTGCCTGTATATTATTTGAAGTTTCAACTAATAAAGAAAAATCAGGTGTTGGTATTTCTATTTTTTTTACTGGTTCATACCCAGGAAATGCTTTGCCTGCTAAATCCAATGTTTTACCAATTAATCCAGTGTATTCTGTTACTTCAAATCTGTTTTCAACGCCAACTGTTTCAGCTTTAGTTTTTTCATTCTGTAAATAAATTAATCTTGATTCGTATTCTTCTTTAAACTCTTCGGCTAAATAAACTCCCAAATCCTTACCTGATTTTTTTGATATTTTTCTAATTTTTTCTTTGAGTTGAAACTGCCAAAGATTATTCAGATTATCTAAGTCTAAAAAGGTATATTTAATATAATAATATTTATCATCTTCCTCGATGCTTTCAATCATAAAATCCATATCAAAACTATCTAAATCAATTGACAATAAAGCTGCATTATCAATTCCTTCTATGTGCGTAGTTGAACCACCAATAGCTTCTCGCCCAGTCTCAGACGCGAAAACAGAACCACCAACTACAAAAATAATAGCTAATATTAGTATAGTTGCATTATTATATTTTATAAAACTTATTACCTTTTTAATCATATTTTTTATTTATTTTATAAATATATTATAGGTTATTTGATGATATAATTCAATCGCTAAAATAATTTCAATATTGTTACGTAGCATGCTACGCAACAACAAATTGCGTCATATTGAATAAAGTGAAATATGTTTTTTGACATTATTGTAATTTCCCCCACCCCCACCCTCCCCCGCAGTAAACTGCAGGAGAGGGAACTATGTAAAAATCTTTTTTATTCCTCTTCCCACTCACTTCGTTCACCCTAGCCCTCTCCCTTCGCCAGCTGGCGAATCGTTCCTTGCGGGCGAGGGAACTGGTTAAAAATTAATTTGCTGTTTTATTTTTAATATAATTTCTTTTAAATTATTTTCGACATCACTGCTTTTAACTCTAATAAATTTTATTTCTTGCTATTCATCTTTTGTTAATCTATTTAAATATTCTTACTCTATGATTAATTCCTGGATTCCCGCTTTCGCGGGAATGATAAGAGGGAAACGCGGGAATGACAAGTATGGAGAGTACGGGAATAGCATCGATACAAAAGAAAAGTCACGGGAATAACAAAGGAAAAAAGTGTGTTAAATATTTAATCAGGAAATTGACTATTACAATTTTTACGTTGATCAGCACTTTTTATCTTTAAACAATCCTTTGGATTTTGATTTTCTTTGGCTCGTTTAAGATAAATACTATCTTGACAGCTATTTTTCATATTCTGATTAGAAATTTTTAAACATAAATCAATATCTTGACTTGCAATTGCTTTTTTTTGCCAGACTGCGTCCTGACAATTCTGTTTCTGAGACATATCTTCTATTTTATCGCACTCATCTACTTGTTCACTGTTAACGGCTAAACTTAGAATAATTGCTTCACGACAAACTTTTCTAACTTGTTGGTTACTAATCTCATCACATAAATCTAAATCCAAATTTTTTATTGCTTTATTCTGAAGAAAAGAAGTTTCACACTCTTCTTTTTTACCTAGATTAACTATTGCTTGGCAATTATTATCACTATTAGAATTAACAGCATGACTAAACGATATATTGTCTCGACAATCATTCTTTAAATTTTCATCTTCTATATTGTTGCACTCTTTAAAATCTTCTTCTACTAGCGAAGGTGTATTTTCTTCTAAATCAACCTCTGTTTGTTTGCCTTGTTTTATGTCTTGTGTTGCACATCCAACTAAACAAAAAAGGCACAATAAGCATAGAAATAAAATTGATTTTTTCATATTTTTAATCATAAAATTGTTATCTAAAATTATTATATTTACCAAAATCTTATTTTTCCATTAAGTCTTAAAAGATTTTTTAATCTGATTATTAAACTTTTAACAGTAAATGTACCCGCTGTTCCACTACTACAGTTACTCTGATCATCGCACACAAAAGCATAAAAATTATTAGGCGAAGTGCTAACATCTTCTGATTGAGTAGTATAAGAACAAGTTATTATTTTATCATTAGTATAACCAGAGCTATCACACCATGAATCATCCGTACAGCTTGTACCTGTTAAAGAGTTTGTTTTACAAATATGAGTTTGGTTATCAGTACCAGCTGTATCAGTTAATCTCACGACAAAGGTTATATTACTTCCAACTTTTTGGGAATTTGGTTGAGCTTCAGCTAAGTTCGTAGCTGGAGTAACGTCTGATGTGTACTCCGTACTAGTTGTACTCCAAGACGTCTCTCCGTCTCCACCGTTTTTAGCTTTAGCACAAACAGCATATTGAGTGTTATCCAAAAGTTCTGTAGCAATTACTGTTCCCCAATCAGCGTCAGTTTGCCAAACCGCTATACCGCTAGGAGAACCATCGCTATCAAGATACCATCCGCCCGAGCCATCGCAGGTATCACCAGCTTCAATATAAATAGCTATCGCGGTTTCTCCACCGCCAGAAACTGGATTAACATTTAGAGTAGCTCCTGTTGGAGTATCAACCGTTGGTGCGTCTGGTGTATTAGCCAAAGTGTAGAGAGCGGTAGTCGCTCCAAAACCAGTTTCAGCACCTAATGCATCTTTTGCTTTTACACAAAAAGCATATTGAGTACTAATAGATCGACCGGTAACTGTTACCGTACTCCAATCGCCATCAGCCTGCCAAATTGCACCGGCATCAACTGAGCCGTCAGCCTGAATATAACCGAGTCCTCCTGAACCATTGCAATCTGAACCAGCTTCAATATAAATTGCCATTGATGTTTCCCCACCACCAGAAACCGGGTTAACATCCAGTGTAACAGTAGTAGGATTATTAACAAGTGGTGCGGCAGGTGTTGTAACTGATGTATAATTACTAGTTGTTGCGCCAAAACTAGTCTCATCATTATCACCATTTTTTGCTTTAGTACAAAAAGAATATTGGATATCAGGTGACAAACCAGTAACGGTGACTGTACTCCAATCACCATCAGCCTGCCACACCGCTAAGGCTAAAATTGAACCATTGGCCTGAACATAGCCAAGTCCATCAGAACCATCGCAAGTAGCACCAGCTTCAACATAAATAGCTAACGAAGTTTCAGCTCCACCAGAAACCGGATTAACATTTAGAGTAGCTATTGTTGGTGTATTAACTGTTGGTGCAGCTGGTGTGTTAGCGGAAGTATAAGTTGAGCAAGTAGCGCCATAGGCTGTTTCATCTGAGTTGCCATTTCTAGATTTAATTTGATAAGTATATGAGGTATTAGCGGATAAACCAGTTGATGCGTCTGTACTAGACTGCACCCAAGCGTTCAATCCTGTATCACAACCTGAGCCAGTACAATCATAGTAGGCACCAGAAGTACCAGCCGTTAAATTAGCCCCACCAGACTGAGTGATTGTAATTTGTGAAGTTGAATTATTAACCGCCGAACAGGTTGGCGTATTATTTGAAGTATAAGTAGAGCAAGCAGCGCCATAGGCTGTTTCGTCTGAATTACCATTTCTAGATTTAACTTGATAAGTATATGAGGTATTGGCAGATAAACCAGTTGACGCATCTGTACTAGACTGCACCCAGGCATTAACACCAGTACCGCTAGCACAATAATAATAAGCACCAGAAGTACCAGCCGTTAGATTAGCCCCGCCAGACTGAGTGATTGTAATTTGTGACGTTGAATTATTAACCGCCGAACAGGTTGGCGTATTGTTAGATGTATAAGTAGAGCAAGCAGCACCATAGGCTGTGGCATCTGAATTACCATTTCTGGCCATTACTCGATAGGGATATGAAGTATTAGCGGATAAACCAGTTGACACATCTGTACTAGACTGCACCCAAGCGTTCAATCCTGTATCACAACCTGAGCCAGTACAATCATAGTAGGCACCAGAAGTACCAGCAGTTAAATTAGTTGCGCCAGATTGAGTAACTGTAATTTGTGACGTTGAATTATTAACCGCCGAACAGGTTGGCGTATTGTTAGATGTATAAGTAGAGCAGGTAGCACCATAGGCTGTGGCTACCGAAGCACTATTCCTAGCCATTACTCGATAGGTATATGAAGTATTGGATGACAAACCAGTTGATGCATCTGTTAAAGATTGGGTCCAAGCATTCAGCCCCGTGTCACAACTAGCACTAGTACAATCATAATAGGCGCCAGCTGTACCGGTAGTATACTTTGTTAAAGTTGAAGATGTAATTGTAATTTGTGAGGTTGAATCATTGCCCGCCGAACAAGTAGGTTTTTGTATCTCAGAATAAAAAGCATGAGAAGCATCAGTCGCCCAGCTATTACTACTACCATAATTATCTACCAAATAAGATCGCCAATAATAATAAGTGTTGAATGCTAATCCTGATTGGGCAACTGTATATTGTGTTGCAGTAGAAGCAGCACTTATATTTATATTTGGACTAGCAAAATTGCTAGCATCATCTATTTGCACATAATAAGTAGCTTGAGTAGAAGCACAAGCACTTGGTGTGCAAGGACAATCTGCTGTACCTTCTTGTGTAGCAGCACCACCACCAATCGCTCCAGTACAATCATTATAATCTCTATTGTCAGGTGCACCAGCAGAATTAAATGTCCAATCAACAGTAGGAATAGGATAGCTAGTACCTGCCCCAGCTGTACCAGAAACGGTGCATTGTTGAAAATTAGAACCAATATTGACCGCTTTAACAATTTTTACATCAAATTGAAAAAATAAAATAACAAAACAAAAAGACAATAGGCTCAGGCCAATTAATCTAAAAAATTGATTGTTGTTTCGTTTTATTAACATATGGCTTTCTCTTTAATAATACACTATTTAATGCTAATTCAAAAATCTTAAATTATAAATAAATTAAAAATTATTCCATCTTACTTCGCGCATCTAAAGCCAATATTTTCGTTTTCTTCATTTGGCGCATGGCTTAAGTCCAATCCATAAATTCCAGTTTCACCTCTAACAAAACATCTTAAACTGCTATTGCCTCCAGTTTTTATCATACCAATACCGTTTGAGGAGTCATAGTAATAAGCTGGGGCAATATTAAATCCTTTGTAATCAGTAATTTCATAATATTCTTGCCAACTGTTTGATGCTGGCAACATTACACCGGCACTAGTCACTATTTGATCCGTCCATTCACTAACACCATTAATAAATTCATAAATTATATTACCATTAGTTAAAACAAATTCAGCGCTAGTAGTAGCCAACTGCATACCATCAACATCAACGTCAATATCATTTTCAGCTACTCTCATAATATTTTCAGCAATAGTTAACCATTCATTTTCAGATATTAAGTGGTAATCAATACCTAAACTTTGACAAGCCAACTGTGCTTCACCCTGTGAAATATTTACCCAACGATTTGAAAATTCATCAACGGTTTGTCCGTCTTCATTTATTAAATCAGTCATCACACAGAAACCTGGCATCGTGCCATATTTAGCTGAACCTGGAACCCAAACATATCCGTCTTCGCAGTAACCTTCAAAAGCACCAGCGACCACTTTACCTTCTACACCAATATCACCCATAGTTTCATCAACAGCCGTTTCCAAAGCCTCGCCACAAGAGCCACCCGCACAAGCCATAATGCGACCATCAACTAATAATTCACCAACTACACTAACACGACCTTGGTTATTTATATTCATTACACTAACTTGATCATATTGAAAATCAGCCACATCACCAGTGCCAATCTGATTAACAACAAAAGCAGTTTTGGCTGTGGTGGAAGCTGTATTTATTTCTACGATAGCTACTGCTGAAGTAGAATTATCATTAGCTAGTTTTACACTACCTTCATCGTCCAATATCCAAGCATTTTCCAAATCAGAAATTTTAGCAATGTCACTTCGAAGTATTACCATGTCATTTTGGATTTGATTTAAGACACCCGCGATATCAGCCACATTTGTTTCAACATTTATTATCCTGTCAGATAAATCATCAGTCTGAACTGTTAACTGCGTGGCGAGTAATAATAATTTTGGATCAATTGTTTCGTTAATTTCGTCGTCTAGGTTCAAAGTGTCTATTGCATTAGCTATTAAAATATTAACTTCATCCTCTATTTCCATGTTAGCGATTCTGTCGGTTACTTTCTCTTCAACTTCTTCAACAGTAATACTTTTGTTTCTTCTAGAAATGAGGACATTAATAATACCCGTTATTGATTCTTCGCCTTCTGTTCTTAATTCTTCCAAGGCTACGCCAACTGTCGGGTCACCAGCATTAGCTTTCATAATATAGCCCGGAATTAATGCTGATGTTAATGAATCACCTGGTCTAATGTCACCGTTTTCTGTACTAACTTTAGCTGGCACCTGTCCAAGCATACCAACGATAGCGTAATGAGGATTGTTTTCTCGCCTTTCTTCTACTGGTGCATTAGCTAAAATAGCAGGACTAGTTGATATTATGCCAATAATGTTCGTGTCTGCTCCGCGAACACACCTTTTAATCGCATCCTCACGTTCTATATCAATACAAACCGCCTCACCCGCTTCTAAGTCCGTATCTATGGTATAGAAAAATTCAGCATAGTCGGCCGAACCATTAGTCCAAGCATTTGAATCGTTTACATAAGCAACATTAGTTCCATCACCATTATGATCAACTGTAAATGCATAATCTGGACTCGTATCACCAATGCCGACATTACCACTCATATAAGTTGCCCCTAAATAGACTGTCCCACCGACTTCTAAATCATCTTGAACAAAGACATCACCAGAGCTTGGGTTACCAATGCTCGTTGGGTTAATCACACTATTGGTCGTAGTAGCAAATCTGGTAAAACCAGTGAAAGTTAGAGCATCAGTCGTTGGCGCAGTATTCCATTCAATAGAGGCGTCATCAGAATCACCAAATTTCATCGGTGTATCATCCCAGATTTGGATATTATAGGTGGTACCAGAAGTATTTAAATTAAATGTATCACCACTTTCACCGAGAGTAATCGTATTCGTACCTTGACCGAGGATAGCTGAATCTTCTTCAAATACTAGATTAGAGGCACTACCAACATCACCGATATATACATCACCACCAACAGCACTGCTACCAGATATTTCTAATGTTCCTTCACTATTGGTTGATAATGTGACATAGGAATCACTATCATAGGCGAGCATTAGTTGAGTGCCAGTTGATTGAATGGCTAATTGAGCAGCCGTAGTAGTTGTGCCAATACCGATATTACCTAGAGAATCCATAAATATACTAGAAGTTGCTTCAAGAGCTGATCCAGAATTACCGATTAAAAAATAGCCATCGGTTACAGAGATTAAACCAGTACCACCACAGGCAACGTCCCAGAGATGAGTCGTCGAGGCAATGGTTTCGCCTGGCAACCAAGCGTTTAATTTAGCCAGAGTATTAATATCTGTATCCTGCATATAGCCATCAACCGTCAGCGTGTTAGAAATATATTCATCTGTCCAAAGATGAGTGGTGGAGGCAATGGTTTCGCCTAGTAATAAGGCGCTTAGTTCTGAGAGGCTATCTACTTCGGCAGTTGCCCCACCAGTAATTGAGACTAAACCAGCATAAGAAGAAACATCTGCTTCTAGACCACCATATTCATGTTTGAGTGTGCCAGTTGAAGTGGTGAAAGCAGCTAAAGTAGTTGGATCACCACTACCATCACCAATTAAAATAGTTCCATCAGCTGTTACGTTTAATGGAGTAATATCATCTGTACCTGAACCTAGAAGAACATAGCCATCGGTTAATGTACCAACACCTGTACCACCACGAGCAACTGATAGGTATGGTTCTGAAGTAAGAGTATTCTCATCTGACCAATAGGTCGGGTAGCCAGCTGTACCAGAACCATCAACTAGAGTTGAGCCCCAAACCCTTGAGTCTATTTCATCAGTGACTAATTGATTTGAACTATTTAATACTAATATTGAATTATCGGTTCCTGCTGATAGACCAGTCATTGTAACTGTACCAGTCGCCGTTAAATCCCCACCAATATATATGTTGCCTGCGACCGAGAATTTAGTAAATGGTGAAGTGGTACCAATACCTAAATAACCAGCCGAAGAAATACGTGCTTGTTCAGCCCCGCCAGTATAGAAAAATAGAACATCTTAATCAGCACCTGGAATTGATTCAGCTAAAATACGAGTATCTTGATCAACATCAATCACACCACCTAATCCTGTCCAATTAGAACCACTGAAACCTTCAAATTGAGATGCAGTAGTATTGTAACGAATCATACCTAGACCACCAGTTGGTCTTTGACCATCTGTACCAACTGGTAAACGAACTGCGTCTGTTGAATAAATATCCAAAATTACATCTGGTGTAGTTGTTCCAATCCCTACATTTCCGCTCGCATCCATAAATATTGATGAAGTAGCTTCAAGAGCTGAAGCTGAATTGCCTACCATAAAGTAACCGTCAGTAACAGAACCTAAACCTGTACCACCACGAGCAACTGATAGGTATTGTTCTGATGTAAGAGTATTTGCATCTGACCAATAAGTTGGGTAGCCAGCTGTGCCAGAACCATCGACTAAAGTTGAACCCCAAACTCTTGAGTCTATTTCATCAGTAATTATTTGATTAGAACTATTTAATAGTAGGACTGAATTGTCGGTTCCTGCTGATAGACCAATCATAGTGACTGTACCAGTCGCGGTTAAATTACCACCGAGATATGTATCGCCTGCCACCGAAAGTTTAGCGAATGGTGAAGTGGTGCCGATGCCGACGTTGCCATTAGAGTCTATTTTCATCCTTTCCGTTGGGTTATCACCATCACTTCCATCATTGGTATAAAAAATTAAATCGCCCTTCTCATCGTCTAAAGTGCCATCGTGAGAAGCCTGTATCCTAGCAATCGTTGTTATTTCTCCACCTGATTGTTCACCCTTTAAAGAGATGCGAGATTCTCTGCCACCTTCTGTATCTTCATGAGATTTATTCCAGAGAGTTAAATAAGGAGTAGTCCCCCAAATTTGAGTACTACCAGTGCTATTTATTGCCATTGCTGTTGCTGAGTTTTCCATCAAAAGCGAGAACGTTCCCGCATTGTTATCCAGTAACCAGTAGTTACCGCCAGACGTATCATCTAAACGAATTTGAGGTCTAGTAGCTGCAATATGGAGTATGTCTCCCGGCTCCGTCGTCCCGATGCCAACATTGCCAGTACTTTTAATTGTAACTGCTGGGATGGCCGTGCCTAAACCATTATCAGCGCCAAAAAGAACATTAGTATTTTGACCAGCGCGGAATACCATATCGCCAGCAACCGCACCGTTAAAATAACTATCACTCGCTCCGGCTAATGCCCACTGTTGTTGATTGGTTCCTTTTTTGACGCTAAACCACGGACTACCAGCTCCAATACTGCTTTCCTCAACTAGTATACCAGCGTCAGCTTGATCAATATAAACATGCAATCTGTCATTTGGCGTCGTCGTCCCGATACCCACATTTCCGCTCGCATCCATAAATATTGATGAGGTTGCTTCAAGAGCTGAAGCAGAATTACCTACCATAAAGTAACCATCAGTAACAAAACCTAAACCTGTACCACCACGAGCAACTGATAGGTATTGTTCTGATGTTAGAGTATTTGCATCTGACCAATAGGTTGGGTAACCAGCCGTGCCAGAGCCATCAACTAGAGTTGAACCCCAAACTCTTGAGTCTATTTCATCGGTAATTATTTGATTTGAACTATTTAATACTAATACTGAATTATCCGTTCCAGCCGATAGGCCAGTCATAGTAACTGTCCCAGTCGCAGTTAAATTCCCACCGAGATAAGTATCACCAGCCACCGAGAGTTTAGCAAATGGTGAAGTAGTACCAATGCCAATATTATTATCTACTAATAAATCCCCTGGAGTACGTATATCTCCGGCAGCGTGACGGTAAAAATAGGTATCAACTGCCTGACTGACAGGGTTAGTTGCACTTGAAGTCCAACCAAACTGCATACCTGATTGTAATCCAAAAGTATTACTGTCGATTCCAAAATAATTATCTGCACCCCCGGCAGCCCCTGTAAAAAAACTAACTCCATCACTGCCTAAACCAAAGTTCAAATCCCCCAATGTGTTAGTAAGTCTGAACCCAACTCCTCCAGAAGTGGTTCTCTCAAACTTAGATATTTCAAAAGCAGTGCCAGATATATGTAATTTATAAGCTGGGTTATTTGTCCCGATACCAACGTTACCATCTCCTCGCCATGTCATGACATCATTTGTCCAATATGTATTAAGCGTAAGTTTATTACCTGTTGAATTAGCGCCGGCGAAAAGACCATCAAAAGAAAACTCGTTATTTCCATCTTCACTCAAAGTAAGAAGCCTTACGTTATCACTAGCACCAACATTTTTTACAACGATACCAGCATTTGTTCCTGATAAAGATAGTGATTTTTCTGGACTCGTTGTACCAATCCCAACTCTGCCACTATCTGGATCAACTATAAATTTATCAGTATCAACCGTTAACCCGCCAGCAAAAGTAGAAGTAGCAGTAGCGGATGTGGCGGTAAAGTATGGCGCGGAAATTACGTCAGTCGCAGTCAGAGTTCCACCAAAGTTTACTGCACCGGTTCCCAGAAAACTAAATTCTGGATTAGTCGTCGCATTGCCATAGGTAATCG
>CAYXNZ010000016.1:0-25567 GCA_964467155.1 uncultured Gammaproteobacteria bacterium
AAATGTATTCTAAAATTTTCTTTTGACTAATTAAATCTTTCTTCAGCCAACTTATAAAAAGCATGAACATTAAGCCTACAATTAAACCCAGCCAAGCGCTTCGAGAAAAACTAAAAAATAATGCAATCAAAAAAACTGCTCCAAAAATTTTTAACAATCCGGATAAATTTTCTTTGATTAATTTTCTCTTAAAAATATTTAACTCAAACAATAATACTAAAATTATTCCAACCGCCATCACTCCCCCGAGCATATTTGGATGATCTAACCCGCCATAGGCTCTGAGCCATCTTTCTCCACCAACCTCAACTACTGATACGCCAAGTTCGCCAGCATAATGACTAGCCAAACCCAGCCATTTAAAACTAAAGGTTGATTGTGTTATAAATTGCCAAATTGCTAATAACGCTTGGGTGAAAAAACCAGATAATAAACTTAATATAAATTTTGCTTCGCTATAGCTAGCGCTAGCTATCAACCAGAAAAAACCTATGCCCAAAAGAAACCTAAAGTAATAAAAAATTGCTAATTCCTTATCGGTAGCAAAAAAAATAGAAACAAAAACAGCTAGCTCTAAACCAGCTATCAACCACCAAAAAATATTTATCTTTTCTTCTTTTAATCCTTCTTTTAATTTAGAAATCGACAATAAAATAATTAAAAAAATAATGAGAACATCTACTATGTAAAGACTGATTGTTAAATATTCACTATAACCGTTATTTATCTCACCTGGTTTAATAATCCACCTAGTTTGCCAAGGTAAAATAAAAGCTAGAAAATACAAACCGTATTCTACAATTTTACTTAATTTTTTATTAAATATTTTCTTCATCTGAAAAATCACCTAATAAATTTTTTATATTTTCATCAAAACTTCCCAATAATTCTTTAATTTTTTCTTTATGTCTAATTTGATAATATTTTCGTCTATCGTTATCATGAAATTTTAAGATATTATCTTTAATGATCACATCAGTTCCTTTGTTTGCTAAATTTTTTAAATCTAAAGGCATAATTTTCATCTGCCAATTTTTAAACTGTGGTTCAAGTCCACCAATAAATAAATCTATTATTTCTTTAGCATATCTAGACATTATTGGTTTTATTATTATTCTTGAACTAATTGTTCTATAAACTAAGTTTGGTAACTCTTGTTTCAACCATTTATTGGCATTCATGAATTGCTCATAATAATTTCTGGAATCATAAATTGGCAGCAAACCAGCTAACCAATATCTAAAATAAATATCTTCCCCGTCTAAACGTAAATTAAATAAATCTAGTTTATCTTCACTGATAAAAAAACTTAAGCATATTTTATCACGTGAATCTTCCTTTGTTGGACGCCAACCTAAAATTTTTGTAATTACCACGCAAAAAAAACGACTAATCCAAATTCTTTTTTTCTGAGTTATAACAAACATGTCAATATCACCTTCGTCTCTCAAATTGTGTTGACCAACAAGATTACCAATAGCAACCAGGTTTATCCAAGGAATAAATCTAAAAATTCGACAGAGAAATTTTACTCGTTTAATTTTTCTATCAGTATAATTATATCGTCTCATCCTTTTCTCAATAATTTCTCTACGTACATCTAAAAAATAAAAACCGTCTTGATATTGAATATTTTTCATTCCAGATTCTAATATTTTAGTTACATCTTCTAGCTCACATGATACTTCCGAATATTGCCAAATTTCAAAATCAGTTAGAGGAAAATCAAACATGTCAAAATAAGCAATCGTCTTCACGATTGCCTCCTTGAGAATATTATTTAATTGGACAGAATCTTTATTCATAATTTGCTACTCTAGTTTAGGTTTATCTAAAATTGTTGGTTCGATTTTTGATTCACCTTCGGTAATTTTTGCTATATCTTTATCAACTTTTTTAAACTCTTTATAAGCATTATTATAATGATTAACTGTTGTAGACATACTGACACCTAACCTCTTCATAAAATCATCATAGCTTAAAATATGTCGGCTTAATTTTTCGACATTACTTCTAATTGATTTTGCACTTTCTTCAATTTGTAATGCTCGAAGACCTTGCAAAACTGTCTGTAAGTAGGCCAAAAATGAAGTCGGAGAAACTATTATTACATGTTTTTCTTTAAAAGCATATTCAACTAGATTACGCGTATTAATCTGTACTGCCCCAACCTTATTAATAAGTAAATCATAATAAATTGCCTCGGATGGAATAAACATAAAAGCAAAATCCATTGTTTTTTCGCCAGGCTTAACGTACTTTGCTGTTTCATCAATTCTAGTTTTTAAATCCTGTTTGAAAGCTTTTTCATATTGTCCTCTCACCTCATTATCGCTAGTATTTAATAATTTTTCATAATTTTCTAAACTAAACTTTGAATCGATAGGAACAATTTTATCTTTAACAAACACAACTGCATCAACAATACTCCCGTCTTTAAAAGGATATTGCATTTGATAAGAATTGGGTGGCAAAACATTTTTCAACGTCTCTTCTAAAAAATACTCTCCCAAGACACCTCTTTGTTTAGGATTCTTCAAGATGTCTTGCAAATTTTGTAATTGCGCCGAAAAATTTACTACTTGTTTATTGGTTTCGTCTAATTTTGTTAATTTTTCTGTCACATCTGTAATTAACTTAGCTGACTGTCCAGTTATTCCTTGTATAATTTTTGTAGTTTGACCAAAATGATCTTGCGTCGTTTTGTGATTTTCTGCTAGTTTTTCATCAAGAACTTGTCGAAGATCTTTGTTTTGCTCCGACAACTGAGATAACTTCTCCATCATGGTAATCAATTTTTCTGAATCAGCTGAACCAGTTTTTTTAAATTGAAAAAATATTAAAACCAAAACTGCAATAATTAATAATGATAATAAAAATATAGTTAAACTCTCCATATTATTCTAAATTTATTTTTAATTAAAAACGTCCTTTTCACTAAGTAATCAGCTAATTTTAGGATATAACAAATTTATTAATAAAACCAAATATTATAAATCTTATCACAGCTTACGCTACTTAATCTTTTAAAAAACATTAATCCTCTTTCGGCAACCATTCTTCTGGATAACGATAAGCATTATATATAAAATCACCTAAAAACAAATTATTATCTGGTAATGGTGCGATATATTCCCAAACTATTTCTTTATTTTGAGTAACTTCAAATATTCTTCTCGTCATTGCTTCGGAAATAAGTGTATTACCGTTTGGTAATCTTTGCACGGAACCCATAGCCCAACTAAAAAATTTTTTTGTATTGTCTGTTGATTTTAGTTGAAGATATTCCCAAACAATTTTTAAAGTTATTGGGTTAATTTCTACAATACGAGAATAATCTCTAAAATTAGCTGGAAAAGTCGGGCGACCCAAAATTGTTCCATAACATGAAAAACCACCGTTATCAAACATAATTATATTACCTTCACCGGGTAATCCTTTAGGAATTATATATACATCATGTTGTCCAATAATTTGACCGATTATTTTCTCAGACTCATTACTATAGTCAGGTCCTATCTGCCAAACTATTTTCCCTGTTTCTTTATTAATAATAGCTACAAAACAACCATTACGACTACTAATCATTATGTTTTCAGGATTAAAACGCTCATCTCCATTGTCATACCATAAATTTGACCCCAAATAAGAAGCGCTATTTATGTGCAACCAATCAATAAATTTATTAGGATAACCATTTTTGGCTAAAAACTCACTTTTAATAAGTTTAACATTAAAAATTGCCTCTTTCATTGAATTAGTAAAACCAAATTCATTAAAATGTTCAGAAGCTATCCATTTCCACAAAATTTCTCCATCTTTATTAATTTCTAATAAAACATCATCTTCAAGCGGTTGAGGATTAATATTTTCATTTAAAACGTTCTTATGACTTAAAATTAATATTTTCTCAGAAGTAGAAGCAATCGGATATTCTTGAGGTGTATAAATTGCTGGGTAATTATTTTGTTGAATATCATGATGTGATCTAGAAATATAATTATTATTTTTATCTAATTCCCATTTATTAAATTCCCACAAAACATTGCCTTCCCAATCTAATTTCATAACTGAACACCCCTCTTGATGAGAATCTTCAACAGATGAATTACAAGACTTGTCTGTTCCTAACACATAACCACCTGGAAATAATTGAGCAGGCCAACCAAATATTTTCCATTTATTTATTACCTTGCCATTTTCGTCAATCAATAAAGAATTACTTTTGCTACCATCTTCATTAACATAGCCTCCAAATAATGTAAACATAGTAACTCCTGAATATGATTTTTCTTTATTATGAATCAATACACCCGTTTTTAATTCTGTGTTACTCTTATTTATAATAGATTTTTTAACTTGGCTAACTGTATATAATCGAATCAAAAAAGGAAAAACAACTAAATAAAAAAAACTGAAAATAATAATGTACTTATTATTAATAAACACTTCTTATTTATTTTTGTTTTAGTTATGATATGTTATGTATTTAAAATTTACTTTTATTCTTAATTAAAAAGGTTCTTTTTGCTAAATAATATACTAATTTTAGGATATAATTAGTTTACCAGCAAAAACTAAATACCGCAACTATTGCCATTATCTTTTATTTTATGTATAATGACTGTCGTTATTCTAACTCTAGATTAGTTACTGACTCGACAAGATTATTGTCGAGATTAAATTTTAATATGCCCAATATTATAAAAATCAAAGGTGCTCGAGTACACAATTTAAAAAATGTAAATTTGGAAATTCCACGAGATAAATTAATTGTTTTTACTGGTTTATCTGGCTCAGGTAAATCTTCCTTAGCTTTTGACACATTATATGCCGAAGGCCAACGTCGCTATGTTGAATCATTATCTTCATATGCTAGACAATTCATTGGATTAATGGACAAACCTGACGTTGACTTGATTGAAGGTTTATCACCAGCAATATCAATCGATCAAAAATCAACTACTCATAACCCTCGTTCTACTGTTGGCACAATTACAGAAATATATGATTATTTACGTTTACTCTTTGCGCGAATTGGCATACCTCATTGTCCAGTTTGTGGCCAAAAAATAAAACGTCATTCAATTGACGAAATCGTTAATCAAATAAAAAAAGATTATAATCAAAAAAATGTTTTTATTTTATCTCCCTTGATTAAAGACAAAAAAGGTGAACATAAAAATATTTTAGAAGGAATAGCTAAAGCTGGTTACTCTCGGATTAGATTTGATAAAAGTATTTATTCTTTAGAAGAATTTGCTGATTTAGCTGTTGATAAAAAGAAGAAACATAATCTAGATATAATTATTGATAAAATTTCTGTTACAGACAGCAAAGAAGACATTGCTCGTTTAACTGAATCCTCAGAAAAAGCACTAGAGTTAGCCAATGGATTGATTACTATAGCACCGATTGAAACAAATAAAAACAGAGGTGTTTCAACAGAAAACACTTTTTCCCAATTATTTGCCTGTCCAACATGTGGTATCCATTTACCTGAATTAGAACCAAGAAATTTTTCATTTAATTCTCCTCATGGCGCTTGTCCAAATTGCACTGGTCTAGGTACAAAGCTAGAAATAGATCCAAAGCTAATAATCAATTTCAATTTAACTATTGCTCAAGGAGCAATCAAGCCATGGTCGCATAGTGCACCCAATGGTCAAACCTGGATGATGCGAATTCTCGGTACAGTTTCTCAAAAACATGGCTTTGACTTAAACACACCTGTAAAAGATTTAACAACAGAACAATTAAATATCGTTCTTCATGGCACTGGTAATAAAAACTACAATGTTGATTATGCTAATGATCGTTTTTCTGGAGAATTGACAACTGAATTTGAAGGTATAATACCTAATCTCGAAAGACGTTATCAGCAAACTGAATCAGATTATATTCGCAAAGAAATTGAACAATATATGCGTATTTTAATTTGTCCGTCTTGCCAAGGTAAACGTTTAAAACCAGAAATCCTTGGTGTAAAAATCGCCAACCAGTCAATTTATGATATTACCAGTAAAACCATTGATGAAGCCAAAAAATTCTTTTTAGATATTGATAAAAAAAATGTTTTATCTGCTCGCGATAAAAAAATATCTATTCAAATATTGAAAGAAATAAAAACCAGATTAAATTTCTTAACTAATGTCGGACTTAACTATTTAACCCTTAATCGTTCAGCTAATACTTTATCAGGTGGTGAAGCTCAACGAATTCGATTAGCTACGCAAATTGGTTCAGCCTTGACCGGTGTCCTATATATTTTAGACGAGCCATCAATCGGACTACATCAAAGAGATAACAATAAACTGATTAGTACTTTAAAAACTTTACGTGATTTAGGTAATACAGTTATTGTAGTTGAACATGATGAAACAACAATGTTGGCAGCTGATTGGATTGTTGATATTGGACCAGGTGCAGGTGAACACGGTGGAGAGATAATCGCCCAAGGGACCCCAACTAAAATTAAAAAATCAGCTAAATCTATTACTGGTAAATATTTAAGTGGAAAAAACAGTATTGCTTTGCCAAAAAAATATAGACCGGGATTAGGCAAAAAAATAAAAATAGTTAACGCCACTGAACATAATTTAAAAAATATTGATGTTGAATTTCCATTAGGTAAATTTATCGCTATCACTGGAGTCTCTGGTTCAGGTAAATCAACCCTAATGACCGATATTCTCGCTAATGCTCTAGGACAAAAATTTTATCGAGCCAAAACTCAACCAGGTAAACACGAAAAAATAGAAGGACTGGAATATATTAATAAAGTTATAAATATTGACCAATCACCAATCGGACGAACACCTCGTTCCAACCCAGCAACCTATACCGGTGCCTTTACACCGATTCGCGATTTATTCGCCGCTTTACCAGAAGCTAAAATTAGAGGCTACAAAGCTGGTCGTTTTTCCTTCAATGTTGTCGGCGGTCGTTGCGAAGCTTGTAGTGGTGATGGCATGGTAAAAATTGAAATGCAATTTTTACCTGATGTTTATGTTGAGTGCGATGTTTGTCATGGACAGAGATACAATCAAGAAGCTTTGGAAATACACTACAAAGGAAAAAATATTGCCGAAGTTTTAAATATGACTGTTGAAGAAGGTATGTACTTTTTCAAAAATATTCCAGCGATTCATCAAAAATTAGCTACACTTTTTGAAGTTGGACTCGGCTATGCAAAACTCGGACAATCAGCCACTACTCTGTCTGGTGGTGAAGCCCAAAGAGTTAAATTAGCTACTGAATTAGCTCGTCGAGCTACCGGAAGAACTCTCTATATTCTAGATGAACCAACAACTGGCTTACATTTTGATGATATAAAAAGATTATTAGATGTTTTAAATCGATTAGTCGATAAAGGCAATACTGTTTTAATTATTGAACACAATTTGGATGTAATTAAATCTGTTGACTGGGTTATTGACCTCGGACCAGAGGGCGGTGACAAAGGTGGACAAATTGTTGCACAAGGCACTCCAAAAGAAGTGGCCAACATAAAAAAGTCCTACACAGGACAGTATTTGTCAAAGTTTTTTAAATAATATTGAAATACGCGCAAAAAAGGTTTAGAATTAATTCTAAACCTTTTTTTATTAAAAACAACTCATCAAATAAACTTCAATGCTTGAACCATCTATTAAAAAAATAATTCTTACTTTAAAATACTTGAGCAGTAAATACTAACAATTCCGTATCTTTATTTTTATAACAATCTGGCGCTAAACCTGCTTTCTGCCAGCATAGTTGCGACAAAAATTCTTTTTGACTCCAACCTGTCTCATCAGCTACTTGTGGCAAAAATACTCCACTTCGACCATCTCTTTTCACGATTACACCGTGTTTGCCAAGTTCAATTTTTTGCCAATCATCAATCTTTTCTGGTGCTGATAAAACACTTATTTCATATTCCAGACCAACTAATTCATCTTCATTGATTGGTTTAAAACGATAATCTTGGCTACAAGCTTCAATTGCCATATCTTGAACAACTTCAGCTAATGATTTTCCACTAGATAAAATTTGACCAATACAACCTCTTAACTGTCCTTTATTTTTTATGGTTACAAACGCCCCTTCTTTCCAATTCAATCTCTCGTCTTCAATCTTAAATTCTAAAATTTTTCCATCTTTAACAAAATTCTCAACCGTCTCTCTAGCTATATCTAGCAATTGTGCTCTCTGTTTATCGTCAAGTTCTGTTGTCTGTTGTCTGTTGTCTGTTGTATTAAAAACAACTGCCCCGTAGCCAACTACTTTATTTGGATCACCAAAGCCATTAGCATCTCCGCTATTTGCATAATCTAAGATTTTTGCTTCCCAGTTTAATTCCTTGGCTATCGCCATAACTGTTTTAACACCATCAATCCCACACAAAATTGTTTGCTCACCAGCTATCTTTTGAGCCAAAACTCCTTTTTCATACTTTTCCAATTCACCAATATCGCAAGTTTTAACTTTATTCAAAGTTTCTGTATCAATTCTATTGGCATCTTCATATGACGGATAATGAGACATGCCAGTTGAAATAATCAAAATATCATTATCTCCCATGTTTTCAACCAATGCTTTAACTAAAATTTGATAATTACTATTATCTGTATTACCAAAATAAATTGGTAAAATCTTAAATCCTTCAGTAATCACGCTTTGTAAAAACGGCACCTGAACTTCTAGGGTCTGATCTTGACCAAAAAATTCACCATTAAGCTGGATGGTTTCACTAGTCTTGGCTAATCTTTCTGCCAATTCTTTATCTAACCCAACAACGCCTAGCGGAGTTTGCCAGGCATCAACGTTATCAATGGCTATTTCGTCAAAATAATCCGCATGTGAATTACAAATAATAATGGCTGTATTTACTTTTTGCCCTTCCAACAATTTAAAACCGGAGGCTGCTACTTTAGCACTAAAATCATAACCAGCATGAGGCACCATGATTGCTTTTATGCTATCTGTTGTTTCATTTTTTTCAAAGCCAGCTAAATATTCTTCAATATCCTGTTTTAATAAATTAGCTTCGGCTGGATAATATTGCCCAGCAAAAGAAGAATGACGAATATTTTTATACATATTTTTATTGTCCTGCTCAATTGAACAAGCGGATAAAAATAATAAAAGTAATATTATAAGAATTTTCTTCATAATTAAGCTAGCGCTTCCAATATCTGTTTATGAACTTTGTTATTGCTAGCTGCTATTTCTTTAAATCCCAATTCCCACTCTTTTTTAGAGAAATTAGTAACTACTCCTCCTGCTTCTTTTACTAGCAAAACTCCAGCGGCCACATCCCAAACTTTTGTACCTGGACTAACAAATGATTCAACTCTACCAGATGCTACGTAAGCTAACTCAATTGCTGCTGAACCAAGCTGCCGACAATCAAAACCGTTTAATTTCTGTTGACGATAATATGTTAACGCCTTTTTTATGCTTTTACTATCTGCGCCATGACAAAAAGTGTTTAATACTTTCCCCTGGTTAATTTTCGACACCTCTATATTTCTCCCATTTAATTCTGCGCCTTCATCTTTTTCTGCAGTAAATAATTCACCTAAAATCGGCACGTAAACCACCCCTAGAATAATATCATTATCACAAGCTAATGCTAAGGATATAGACCAAAGAGGATTATGCATAGAAAAATTGGTTGTACCATCAATCGGATCAATATACCAGATATAATCTGACATACCTTTAATTTCCCCTTTTTCTTCTGAAACTATTCCATGAGTCGGAAAATTTTGTATAATTTTTTTTATAATAATTTCTTCCGATAATAAATCCATCTTAGTTACAATTTCATGCTTGGATTTCATTATTATTTCACTCCTATCAAATCTTTCATATTCTTTAACTAAAATTTTTCCAGACTCTCTTACTACTTCAACTGCCATTTTTTTAAATTTGCTATTCATATAATTAAATTTAAATACTTTCTAATATTTTCAATTCTAATTCTTCTTGATCAGTATCCCAATAGGCAAAAGTTGCTTTCTGAAAAACACCGCCCAAAGTACCTGGGTTATAAATTTTAATACCTTTTCTTTCTTCTGTCCATGGTTGATGAGTATGACCATAAAAAATTATATTACAATCATTCAAAGACATAACTTTATCAATAAATTCTGGTTCATGGCAAAAACCAATATTTTTATTTTTTAAAATAAATTTACCATAACGACCAAAATATTCTATATTTTTATATTTTTTAATATCCAATTCGTCATAAATTTCCATATTGCCTCTAATTAAATAAATAGTACCTAAAAAATTATTTGCTAAATATTTTAATGTTTCATTGTTAGTAATATCTCCACAACAAATAATTGCCTTAATCTTCTTTCTCCTGCACCAATCAAGACATTTTTTTAAATTAACTAAATTGTCATGAATATCGGAAATAATTACTATGTACATTTATTTTATTAAAAAACAAAATAATAAATTTCATAAATTATACCGAGAATAAAAACTCCAATTAAAAAATAACTAACCAAAAAACCTGGTTTTGTTTTAAACAATTTCAAACTTCTTTTTTTCTTTTTAAATTGCCTAAACATTAATATTAAGGCTATACCACATAATCCACCTGAAATAGCTCCTGCAAAACTAATGATGCTAATTAAATTATTAAAACCGATAATATACATTATATAAGGAACAAAAATAGTCAAAGCGTAGGCTAATTTTTTATTTAATCCAAAATCCCAAACATAAGTATCTTTAATTGATGCTGCTACTCCCAAGAAAGAAGTGATCATTGCTAATACGCCAAAAATAAGGGAAAAAAATATTACTCCATCATCTAGAATAATTTTAACACCAGTCAAGGCATCGGGTGAAGTCTTTCCGCCTGATATACCGACAATCGCCAAGGTAAATACCGTGATTACGGTTGCAGAAACAAGGGCACTTGTTTTAATTACATTTCTAAAAACCTTGGGCTTCCTGCCAATTAATTTGGCTACTAGCGGTAAAGATGCCCCTCCGTCAAAGGCATAAAGCATAGCTCCATAAGGTATGAGAAAATATTTCCAATCAACAGATTGATAATTAGCAATTTCAATTACCCCCATACCTTTCCAAAAAATCATGCCAACTGCTAATAATAGTAATCCCGTCATAATTAACTCAGCCCTAGCAATCATTCCAATGCCAAAATAAATTATAACTGCTTCCAATACAAATAGTGAGCTAGCATAAATAAATTCGCTCCCGCCAAAATAAGGCGATAAAAGCTGGTTTAAGAAAATACCAGTAATTATAATATAAGCCAAGAGTGCGCCATAGCCGCCAATTGTTTTTGCGATAAATACGACAACTCCTCCTAATCTTCCCATATAAATTCTAGCGTAACCCGTTAATCTGTGATACCTATGAGTTGAAATAATTATATTGGCATAAATCAAATGGAGAAAATACTGGGTTGGAATAATAAATAATAAAAAAATAAAAAAACTTAGCAAACCAGCTTTTGAAATTAAATACGGCATACCAAACATACCAACACCAATAATATAACCTACCATAACTGCAACTGCTTTAAAAAAATTTTTTGGCATACTATTTTATTTTTATAATTCCTTGTTTAATTTGTTGTTTTAGTTTTTCTTCAATGTCTGACCATTCAACAATTTTCTCCAATAATATATTTTTTTCTTCTAGATTCATTAGATCCGCTTGACTATATTTAGATTTAATCGGTAATAAAGTATAAGTTTGTTTGTCGTTGTCTAAATAAAATTTAACTGCTAAACCTTCCTGCGTATCAGAAGAAAAATATTGATCAAAAATAAAATTACCTAGTGAATAAAAAATTAATTTATTTTTATATAACTCTATTCCCTGTATAACGTGCGGATGATGCCCAACAATTAAATCCACTCCATTATCAACCAAAAAATGTCCTAAATCTTGTTGAAAAACATTAAAATTATGCTCATACTTATTACCCCAATGAATATTAACAAGAATAAAATCAGAATTTTGTTTAACTTTATTTAATAATTTTTCTATTTCAATTAAATTTATCTCTGAATAAACTTGACTCAAACCAATAAAACCAATTTTTCTGTCGTCAATTTCTTTTATGAAATAACTACAATCACCAACGTTACCATCACGACAACCAGAATAATTAATCCCAATTGCATCAAGATTTTTTCTTGTTTCAATTATACCACGCTCTCCTTGGTCAGTGAAATGATTGTTGGCTAAATTTAAAAAATTAAAACCATAATTACTTAATTCTGAAATTAATTCAGGCTTAAAAGCAAAATCATAAGACATGATTGGGTTGTAATGCATCCCACCATCAGTAACAGCTCCTTCCAAATTGCATCCAACAATATCATAATCAACAAAAAATTGTTTTTCTTTCAGTTTGCCTAAGATATAAGATAAACCATTTTCTTTAATTTTTTCTCCAACGTGGCGATCAATCATTATATCCCCAACAAATAACATGTTTATCTGTTTATTATTAACTAAATCTAATTTTATTTTTTTCTGTAAAATTACTTGATAATCGTTAGGTTGTAACTCAAAACTAAAAATAAATATTAAATAAAAAATCAAAATTAAAAAAGTAATTAAACTAAATATTTTTATTATTTTTTGAAGAATATACATTGTTTTATCTCACAAACAACAGAACAGTTCGAAATCAAACTGTTCTGTGTCAAATATCTTTTTTCTAAAAATAATTATTTTCTAATTTCCATTTCATAATTAATTTGTTCCATTTTTCTCATATGTCCACGAGCTTGATCATACTTAGTTCTTAAATAACCAGTCATATCAAATTCAACTAATTCAGCCATAATTTCATCAACTGCTTTTTTAGCTTTTTTAACTTCTTTTAAATTACCAGCTGATACTTGATTTATAGCGACTCTAACTAATTCACCGGCCAAATCGCTCATTCCACCTAAATAACTTTCTATTGTTAATTCAATCCCTTTAATTTTATCGATCTTTTTATCTGTTTTATATAAATAAAAAGTTTTAGCTTCAACGTATTCTTCGGTCGCCGCTCGATAAGCACCCTCTTGTTCAACTCTATTGGAACCAAATTTTTTACTCAAATTTTTTAATATTTTTTCAATCTCTTCTAACTTGTTTTTTGCTTTTTCCATATCACTACGATGCAAAGAAAAAATCACTCTCTTCGAATCATGTAAAACTGTATTAGATAGACTAATAATTTGTCTTCTTTCACCTTCATGCTGTAAATATTTTTTTCTCAATTGTTGTATAAATTTTTTGTTTATCATTCGTAATTATTATTAATAAAATATAAATAAATTTTTTATTTACTCTGATACTCTAAATACTTCTTCAATGCTAGTCAAACCGTCCAAAGCTTTTAATAATCCGTCTTGAACCATGGTTATCATACCATTTTTCATGGATATATTACGCATATCATATTCACTAACATTACCAGATAGAATAAGTTTTTCAATTTCTTCATTCATGACCATAATCTCATAAATACCAACTCTCCCCTTGTAGCCAATTCCTTGACAGGCTTCACAACCATCTCCTTTGTAAAATTTTAGATTATCAAAATTTATTTTTTCTTTTTCTTTGTCTGGTAATTTACTTAATATGTCTTTAACTTTTGTTAAATTTTCATCACTAATTTTTACTTCTTTTTTACATTTATTACAAATTTGTCTAACTAGCCTTTGACCAATCATTGCATTTAAAGCTGGAGCTAATAAAAACGGTTTAACACCCATTGATAAAAATCGAGGTACTGTGCCCGCTGCGTCATTAGTATGAATCGTTGATAGAACTAAATGTCCAGTTAAGGCTGCCTGAATAGCAATTTCTGATGTTTCTAAGTCACGAATTTCACCAACCAAAATCACGTCTGGATCTTGACGAACTATTGAACGTAAACCATGAGCAAAAGTATATTTATCGCTAGTTTGAGATTGATTAACTCCCTCTAATTGATATTCAATCGGATCTTCGATTGTTATGATTTTTGTTTCTGGATTATTAATCTTTCTTAAGATTGAATAAAGGGTTGTTGTTTTACCAGAACCAGTTGGACCAGTCGTTATAATCATACCATTTGGTCTAACTATTTCCTTTTTTAATTGTTCAAAAACACTACCTCTGATACCTAAATCTTCCAAAGATAAACCGGCTTTGCTAGCTCTCAATAATCTCATAACAACGCTTTCACCATAAGATGTCGGCAAAAAAGAAACTCGAATATCTACTCTATCGTTAGTCATAATAATTGACATACGACCATCTTGCGGTTTGCCAGTTATATTAATTTTTACTCCTGTCAAAAGCTTCAATCTAGAAATTATTTTATCCCATCTATCTTTATCTAAAATAGAAACATCATGTAAAACACCGTCAATTCTAAATCTTACTTTTATTTCTTTTTCTTCGCCTTCAATATGGACATCTGAAACATCCATTTTGACTGCGGCTGCCATGATCATTGTCACAATCTCTGTAATTTGCGCTTTGTCTATTGCTGTTTGTAAATCTTTAATGCTTGAAAATTTTTCGCTATATTTGTTTAAATCTTCTTTGGTAACTTTTACTCCTTTGATTATTTCACGATGTTTAGGAATGATTTTATACAAAACTAAAGCTTTTTCTAAACTGTGCTTTGAAATAAGATAAAGTTTCCCCCGGCAATATAATTTAGCAGATAAATCTTCTAATAATTTTTTAGCTTTTGGCAAGCTGGAATAAATTGTACCTAATCTAAAACTTTTACCGTCGTAAAAAAAACAGACTGTTTGTGTCTTTTTTGCGTCTTCTTCACTAATTAACGATATGGCTTCTGGACTAATTGGAAAAGATGATAAATCCACATAAGACACGCCCATACTATCCGCCTGTTGCTTTGCTAATTTTTCAAGTTGTTTTATCTCTACTTCTTTTTGCTTTATTTGAAATTTTGCCTGTGTGCTTTCGTCATTAACCGCATCTCCTTCGGAAGTATCGAATAAATCCTCGATTGATTGCTGACCATCTGTCATAAATATAAATTATAAAATTATCAATTTTTTAATGGTAAATTAAAACAAGCTGTTGTTCCTTTACCCTCTTCGCTTTCTATCCAAATTTTTCCATTATGTTTATCTATAATATTTTTAGCAATAAACAAACCCAATCCAGTACCTTCGGTTTGTAATCGCATTACATTGCTTGCTCTAAAAAATTTTGAAAATAACTTTACTTGATCTTTTTCAGGAATACCCACACCATTATCTTTTATTTTAACCTCTAAAATATTATCTAAAATCTCAATCTTTATTTCAATTTTTCCATATTCTGGCGTGTATTTAACAGCATTTTCCAAAAAATTCTGCATAACCAAAACCATCCTGTCTTTATCCATGTATATTTTTGGTAATTGCTTTGGTTTATTTAAAACTAATTTAATATGATTTTTAGCAATACTTTTTTCTAAATCCGCTACAACAATATTTAATATGTCTTCAAAATTACTTTTACTAAAAGTATAGCCAAAACGACCCTCCTCAATTCTTGAAACATTTAATAAGTCATTCACCAAACTAATAACTCTTTCATTACTCTTATAGCCACGATCAAGTAATTCTTGTTGCTCTTTGTTCAGTTTGCCAGCATCACCATCAACCACCATTTTAATTACCCATTTAATAGCTGATAACGGAGTTCTTAATTGATGTGCAGCAATTGATATAAATTCTGTTTTTAATCTATCGAGATTTTTTTCACGCGTTAAATCCTGAAATATTTTCATAATACCTATCTTTTTATTATCCGCTCCTATAACTCTAGCCGTAATCACTTTGTATATAATTTTTTGATCATCTTCTCCCAAAATTAATTCTTCTGTAGGAAATTCACCTGGATGATTTGCCTCTACGCTTTCTATAGTAAATTTTTTATCAACTATTGATTTAAAATTATTGAAACTAAATTTTTTTGAAATAGGAATTTTTTTACCCAATTGATTTGTCGTTATTCCCAATATTGAAGTGGCTGCTGGATTAATTAAATTAATCTTAAAATCTTTATCTAAAACAATTACTGGATCAATAAAATTAGAAATAATTGAATTTATCTTATTTTTTTCTTCAACTAATTCTATATTAATCTGCGAAAGCTTATTATCTCTCTTGGCAAGAGCCTTGGCTTGCTTATCTAACTCAGCGTTCTTTTCTTCATAAGATTTTTCTCTTTGAAAAAGCATGCTAGCACCATAACCAGAGAATAAACCAATAATCAAATAAAAAATAGAAATTGTAGTTGATTTTGTCAGGGCAATCGATAAACTGTTAAATTCCAAAGTTGCTTCGCCATAGCGAAAAACATGTTCAATAATACCAAAATATTCTGCTATAACCAGTCCGTTTAAAAGTAAGCTTGAAATAACCGCTATTATCATGGAGCCCCGTATTCCTACAATTAAAGAAAAAGACGCAATCGGCAAAAAATAAAAAACCATAGAAATACTTTCGATACCACCAGCAAAATGCATAATTAAAGTTATAATAACTAACTCAACTGCTACTTGCGTAAAACTTAAATAATTTAGTTCTAGTAAAGAATAATTTTTCTTAATTCTTCTAATCCAAAAATAAAAGAAAACATTAACAAAAATAATAGTCGCAAAAAGTGTACTCATTGTCAAAAAAGAAAAACTAATGTTTGAATGGCTTATAACCTTCGTTAATACACCGATTATAAGAATTCCGATAGAGTATAACCAACGAGCTTTAATAATTAGTTCATTAACAATTATTTTTCTTTCATCTTGAAATTTCATAAATAATACTTATTATTGTTATATTTTTATATATAAATGACTGTTCCTGCTTTAAATATAACATTTATAAACTCTTTTTACAAATTAATATACAAAAAAATGAGCGGAAATATCCGCTCATTTTCTATCTAAATAAAAATATTATTTATTTTTAGCTAGTATCTCTTTGACCTTTTTTACTATTTCTTCAGTAGTGAAATGAGCTTTGACCATATAATCAGTTGCTCCTAAATCTATTGCCTTTTTTACGTCACTTTCCTGCCCAAGATTAGATAACATTATAATTGGAGTTTTAGCAATTTTTTTACTACTGCTTCTCTTGATTTCTTCTAAAACTTGAAAGCCATCAATTGATGGTAATATAATATCAAGTAAAATTAAGTCTGGTTTTATTTTTTCGACTTCAGCTAATGCTTGTTCACCATCAATCGCTTCATAGACTTCAAATCCTTCATTAACCAGTTTTTTTGAACAAATATCTTTCAAAAATTCATCATCTTCAACTAGTAATATTTTCGCGCCGAGAGCACCATCTTTACTTTTTTTCTTAATTTGCTCAGAATCATTTATGATTCCTTTCTCCTGACCATCAAGGTATTTATTAACTTTTTCTACAACTTCTTTAGGTTCAAATTCAGTTTTTATTAAATGATCAACGGCACCCAATTTTTTGGTTTTTTCAATTTCTACTGGTTGACCTGAATTAGAAATGATTATCACTGGAATTTCTATTTTTTCGTCTTTCATTTTCTCTAAAACTTCGTAGCCATTCATCTTTGGCATAACAATATCTAGCAAAATTAAATCTGGTTGCCACGACTTAATTAAATCATAACCAGTCTCGCCATTATAGCCGACTTTCACATCATGACCTTCTTTTTTTAATTTTGCTTCAAGAACATTAGCCAATGCTTCTTCATCTTCTACTATTAGAATTTTTTTAGTCATATACTTAATATAATAATAATTAAAACATAGTTGTTAAATAATTTTAAAATCTTATTTTAATTATAGCATATTTAAACAAAAAATATCTATACATTGTTTTAAAATAGACTTTCTGCAATTATTAAGCATTTTTTTGACAATATTTTTTCCTAATCTACTAATATTCTTATTATATCATTTAAAAATTGTCAACATTGCCTTTTAGCGGTAGAAAAAATTTAACGATAGTTCCTTTTCCCTCTTTGCTTTCAACACTAATTTTACCGCCATGTTTTTCAATAATATTTTTTGTTATAAACAAACCTAAACCGTTTCCTTCTGTTTCTAATCTTATAACGTTTGAAGCTCTAAAAAATTTAGAAAAAAGTTTAACTTTATCGCTTTCAGGAATACCCACACCATTATCCTTAATTGAAATAATCAAATTTTTACTATCGTTTTTAATATTTATCTCTATTTTGCCATACTCAGGAGTATATTTTATAGAATTGTCTAATAAATTCTGCATAACCATAGCTATTCTCTCCTCGTCTGCATAAAGACTCGGTATCTTATTGGATTTATTAATCTTAAAATCAAAATGATTTTTAATAATTAATCTTTCCGAGTCAGATACAACCATGTTCAAAATTTCCTGAAAATTACATTTAGTAAAATTATATCCAAACTGCCCATCTTCAATACGCGAAACATTAAGCAAACCATCGACTAATTTAATCACTCTTTCATTACTAACATATCCTTTATTAAGTAAATTTTTTTGTTCATCATTTATTTTCCCAGCATCGCCTTCTAAAACCATTTTAATAACCCATTTAATAGCTGAAAGTGGCGTTCTTAGCTGATGAGCAGCAATTGATATAAATTCTGTTTTTAATCTATCGAGATTTTTTTCACGAGTCAGGTCTTGAAATATTTTCATAGTGCCAAAAAATTCATTATTTATCCCGATTACTTTAGTCGTTATAACCTTATAGACAATTTCTCTACCGCCACTATTCAAACTCACCTCTTCAACAACATAACCCCCCACACTCTCCTCTTTTATTTTTTTCACTTTTAGTGTGTTTTTTATAATCTTTTTAAAATTATTCGTGCTAAATTGATTAGATGTCGCTATTTCTGTACCCAATTCTGAATCGCTAAAACTAAAGATATTAGCTGCTGCTGGATTTACAATTACTAATTTATTATTTTTATCTAATACTATAACGGGGTCTTTAAAGTTCGCGACAATAGAGCTGATTTTATTCTTCTCTTCGGTTAATTGAATGTTTATTTCAGAAAGTTTTTTATCTCTCTGCCTTAATCTGCCAGTAAATAAATTAACCGTGAAAGCCACGAAAACAAAAGTTGCTCCAAGAGCCGTTAAAGTAGTAAAAACATAAGAAAAATTTTCGTAAGCTCCGCTACTAGGCACAATCCCATAATGAGGGATTATTCCAAAATACTCTAAAAAAACTAGGGCAGTATAAAGCGAAATGGTAAAAAAGATTAAAAATATTTTTCTATTTTTTTGAGAAATATAAAATACAAAATAAATAACAGAAAAAAGGTAAAAAGCTCCTCCAATCCATTCAACCCCTCCGATATAATGAATAATCAAAGTGAACATTAAAAGATCAAAAATAAATTGACCGAAAAAAACATTATCCATTCTAGAAACAGTTTTTTGTTTCTTAATAATTAAAAAGGAAGTGGATTGCTCTATAATCCAAACTAGTAAAAGAGCTGGAACTATGATTGACAAATTGATTTTTTCCAAAAAAGACAAGCCAAAAGTAAAAAAAAGAAAAGCAACAGTAGTCAACAATCTCGTTTGAATAGTTGGAATAATGTCTTCAAGAAATATTTTAGTTTTTTCTTTTACACTACTCGTCATAATTATTTTTTATTAAAAAAATTATTAATTAGTTTTTTTCTCTAGATTATCTATCGGTAAATAAAAATAAATTTTATACCTTCGCCTTCTTGACTATTAAAACTTATTACTACATAGCAAACATAAATTTTTTAAACTACCTACAAAACAACAATAATAGCCTAATATTATTATAACATATTTTAATCTGCAGTAAAAAATGCCCGACAAAAACGAACATTTTTATAAAATTTATTTTTAAACTATCTTTTTATTCTTATTAAGCCAGAGCAGGATACTGTTAATATTTTCTTCTTTTCCAGTTGATCTAAAAATAAATTCATTCCAAGCGAATCAGACGCCATGTGTCCAGCAATAACAACATTTATTTTATTATTTTATTATATTTTTAATCCACTCTGTAACCAATCTAACACCTGAACCCGTTCCTCCTTGTGTATTAACGCCCCATTGACTAGTAGCAAATGCCGGACCAGCAATATCTAAATGTGCCCACTTATCTTTATATTTTTTCTCTATAAATTCACCTAAAAATAATGCTGCCGTAATTGCTCCACCGTATCTTGAAGAAGAAATGTTACTTATATCCGCTACTTCACTTTTTAATAATTTTGGTAAATATCTATTAAAGATTAAATCATCTATTAATTCACCACTATTTTCACTAGCTTTTAAAATGGTGTCTGTGAAATCTTTTTGATAGCCCATTAAACCAGTCGTATATTCACCCAATGCTACTACACATGCTCCAGTCAACGTAGCTATGTCAATTAAATAATCTGGTCTAAATTTTTGCGCATAAACTAAACAATCTGCCAAAACTAACCGACCTTCGGCGTCAGTATTTTTTACTTCAATAGTTTTTCCATTCATAGCGGTTAATATGTCTCCCGGCTTAAAGGCGTGGTGACCGATAACATTTTCTGTTGCTCCAATAATACCATGCAATTCAATTGGTAATTTTAATTTACTGGCAGCTTGCATAATGCCAAAAATCGCCGCTGCGCCGCTTTTATCAGATTTCATATTAATCAACCCTTCACCTGACTTCAAATTCAACCCGCCAGAATCAAAAGTTAAACCCTTACCAACTAAAACAATTCTCTTTTGAGGGTTATCACTTCTATAAGTGAGGTGAATCAACTGCGGTTGATAGGGGCTACCCTTGCTAACTGCCAAAAAGGCGTTCATGCCTTGTTTCTTTATATAATCTTCACTATACTTTTTGAAATCAAGTTTATGTTCTTTAGCTAATTTCTGAGCTTCTTTAGCTAAACTCTCAGGATTAATTTCTTCCGGGGTTGTATTGACTAAATCTCTTGTTAGATTTGTCGATTGAGCAATAATTTCTCCAAAAACAATTGCTTCTTTTATTTTTTCAATTTCTATTTTGTTATCTCCATATTCTTCAGAACTTATTAATATTGAAGCTATATTATTTTTTTCTTTTTTTGTCTTATATTTATCAAAACTATAAGCACCCAAGATAGAACCTTCAACAATCGCTTTTGTATTATTAAAAGCATCTTTGCCTGAATAAATACCTACTTTTACTGTTTTTATTTTCTTCTTTTTTATGACTCTTATTGCTTGAGCTGAAGCTATACTAAGACTTTCGTATGCCATTTTGTCAATCCCAACGTAAATACGCTTATTTTGAGAATTATACAAAATATCTTCAGCTTCTCCTTTATAATTTTCTTGGTCAAAAATTTTGGAATCACGAATCCACTTATGCTTTAAATTATTTTTAACTATAAAAATAATCTCAGCATCTGCCTTTATTTTATTTAATTTTTTCTCAACAAATTTTATCTGCATATTTTTAAATTTTAATTAAATTATATTATTTTCTATTAGATAATATCTAACTTTTTCAAAAATTTTCTTATGTCCCTCTGAGTTTGGATGAACTCCATCATCTAAATCATCTTTTTTTAATAAATCAAATATATCAACAAAAAATAGTTTATTTTTCGCAGATACTCTTTCTATAATATTATTATAATCTTTTACATTTTTTAAATAATAAAAAGCGTCTGCATTCCACGGAAGAGGAGTTAACTTCTTTTCGTCAATAAAAGTCAATCCGACAAAAATAATTTTATCTGTATATTTTTTAGCAATTTCTATTAATTTTTCAATGTTTTTTTCGAAAATTTCAATAGCTACTTTGTTATTATCTAAACTTTTTCTAAAAGATGAATCGTTTACTCCAATTGAAAAAATAATTATACGTTCCTGTACATATTTATCTCTTTTTTTAAATTCAAATTCAAACCTTTTTAAAATATCATTTGTCGTATTACCAGAAATACCTAAATTATAAACTGAAACATCATCAAGATTATTTTCACAATATAAACTTAAGCGCTGGACCCAGCCACCTGCTTCAATGTCATTATGACCCTTAGTAATGCTATCTCCAAAAACAAAAATATTTCTCTCCATATTTTTAATTCTTATTTTCTTACATTTCTCCTCTCAAAGCCATGATTCTTTCTTCTGTCGGAGGGTGCGTCATGAAAACTTTGGCGAAAAATCCTTTCTTTTTATTTCCCTTGAATGGCGATGCAATATAAAGATGAGCCGTTGCACGATTCGCAACTTCCAGAGGCTCCTGATCGGCTGAAATTTTTTCTAATGCTCTAGCTAATCCTTCTGGATAACGTGTCAACAATGCACCGTCTGCATCAGCTGAAAATTCACGTTTACGAGAAATGGCAAACTGCATTAAATAAGCAAAAATTGGTGCCAAAATTGAAAATACTATTGCTAATATTATTATTACTAATTGTAATTGGCCTCCCCCGCGATTACTACTTTTTCTACGTCCACCACTCCAAAAAGTCCAACGTCTAAACCAGTCTGCTAACAACACAATCACTCCAACTAAAACTGTTACAACAGTTGCTAACAAAATGTCTCTATTACCAATATGCGATAATTCATGAGCAATTACTCCTTCTAATTCACTTCTGTCTAGTTTATCTAACAAACCTTGGGTTACGGCTACAACCGCATGTTCAGGATCACGACCAGTTGCAAAAGCATTTGGTGCTGTATCGTTTATTATATAAATTTTAGGCGTCGGTAAACCGGCAGTAATGCAAAGATTTTCAACTATTCGATACAATTCTTTATTGTCTTCAAATTTAACTAATTTAGCGTCGCTCATTTTAAGAACAATTTTATCACTCCACCAATAGCTAACAAATGAAGAAACAATACTGATCGCTACGGCAATATATAATATAACCGAACTTTCCATGGCTGTGCTAAAAACATAACCAACTATCATTATAAAAATAAAAAATCCTGTTAGCAAAAACCAAGTTTTTCTTTTATTAGAATCTGAATGCGTATAAATAGTCGGCATAAATAATAAACAAAAATTAATACTCTAATTCAAATTTTCTTAAAACTTTACTTCAACATTTTTTCTTTCTTCTGCGTCCTCAATCTCAAAGAAATCTCGATCTTTAAAGCCTAACGTATTACCGATAATATTGGTTGGAAAAACTTGAAGTTTAGTGTTGAAATCACGCACATTGCCATTGTAAAATCTTCGTGAAGCTTGAATTTTGTTTTCGGTATCAGATAATTCTCTCTGCAATTCAAGAAAATTTTGGTTAGCTTTTAAATCCGGGTAATTTTCAGCTAAAGCAAAAATTGATTTCAAAGTTTCTGAAAGAGCATTTTCTGTTTTTGCTTTTTCTTCTGCATTTCCAGCCTGCATAGCAGCACTACGCGCCTGAACGACTTTTTCAAAAGTTTCTTTTTCATGAGATGCGTATCCTTTTACAGTGTTGACTAAATTTGGGATTAAGTCATGACGTCTTTTTAATTGCACGTCAATATCACTCCATGCTTCATCAACTCGATTCTTCAAACGAATAAGAGAATTATACATGCCGATTATAACAACGGCTATTACGGCAACAATACCTAAAACGATTAATAATGTTGTAGACATAAAATTTTATTATTTAATTAAATTATTTATTTAATTTTTATTTTTATTTCTTTACCTCTGGCTTTGGTTGAGTAATAACCAGTTAATATCCCAGCAATATTTAAAATATCTTTTTCGTCTTTTTCTGTATCCATATGCAACTCACTCATTTTTAATTCTTCAGGGATAAGAATTTTATTTTGTTTATCGTCAACTTTAAATTCACTACCTTTAAACCGAATCAGTGTTGTTGGTCCCATTATTTTTTCTATCTCCAATAAAACATCTTTTTCTTGCACCAATTTTTTTAATTTTTCATTTTCTTCATGTTTTCTGCCAATTACAACTAATACTTTTTCAGCTGTTTTTAGATTAAGCCAAAAAACACGACCATTTTTTAATAATTCAACGTCATTATGGCTAAAATTCAGCCAATAATCCATCATTTTCATTAATCTTTGAGCAAACTCCGGATCAGTTAATAAGCAACCACCTGCTGGAGTAGCATAACCTTTTAAATTATATTTTTCAACCAATTCAGTTTGTCTGTCTCGAGAACGTCCAGAAATATTTAATAATCGACCGCGATTAACCAAACCATCTTTTTCGATTTTAGTTTCTGCTAACAATTTAGCTGACAAAGGACGTAAAACTTCAATATCGGATAATCTTTCCACTCTTTTTAAAGCGTCTTCTGTCTGAGAGAAAGGCCTTTGACCCAAGACTTCACCAGTAGCAATAAAATCATATTTTTCTGCTTTTATAATCTCGCCAGCTTTTTTTATCATAAAAGCATGACAATCAATGCAAGGATTAAGATTTTTTCCATAGCCACTCGGTGGATTTTTTACTATTTCAAGTATTTCATTGCCTATGTCAACTATTTTTAATTTAAGACCAATGCTATCAGCTGCTTTTTCAGCTTTTTCGCTATCGAAAAAATTACTAACAAAACAAACGCCATAAACCTCAATGCCCTGTGCCTGCAAAACTTTTACAGCCAACATTGAATCAAGTCCGCCCGAAAATAGCACTAATGCTTTTGGCATACCTCTTGTCATTCCGACCCCCAAGCCGGAATCTATTATTTAATAACAATATTTTATTTTTTTATTAAACCTTCATTAAAAGTTATTCTTTTCAATTCTCTAACTTTAATTCCTTTCATTGCATAAATCTGATTAACCGAAAAAATCTTTCTTTCGTCGGGGTTAAGTTCTAATAAATTAATTGCCAAATCAATTTTATCCCAAGTCGTCGTTTCAATTTCAAGATAATGTTCTAGCTCCGGACATCTATCTATATCAAATTCAATGTCATCTTTTTCCCAACGGATTCTTTTTTTCTCAGCGTAATGTTTTTCAATAAATCCAATTTTTTTAAGTATCAAAGCAATTTTATCAAAATCGTCAACATAGCTTTCTATTTCTTCCATCCCTGAATCATTAATATTACCGTCACGACTTTTTATACCCAAACGTTTTTTGTATGTTAAAGTTGCTTTTCCGTTTCCTTCATCTCTGAGGCGAATCCAAGCGCCTTCTTTGTCTAACCGCAAATCAGGATAATCAAAAGCACTCCATCTCAAAAAAAATTCTCCTGTTTTTTTTGCACCTATGTTTTTAAGTTTTTCTTGAATTTCTTCTGGATTAATATTCAAAAATTTAACTTCAATTTCTTCCATATTTATTATTTATTGCTTAATCACGCTCTCTGCCATTCCGGTCGCTCCCTTTTTTTTGTCATTCCCGCACAGGCGGGAATCTAAGCTACTCGGATTCTGGATCCCGGATCAAGTCCGGGATGACAAAAGGAGTTATTTATTACTTTATTTTTTAAACACGCTCTCTGTCATTCCAGCCTCCGAGCCGGAATCTATTTCGTACTACAATCTGGATTTCCGCTTTCGCGGGAAATTGTAGATGTCAACTAATTCGCTGACAGTTTTTTAAGAAAGGAGGCAGGGGTA
>CAYXNZ010000017.1:0-22446 GCA_964467155.1 uncultured Gammaproteobacteria bacterium
GACAACACAATATTTATAATGCATTGGCGGTTATTGTTACGGCGATTGAACTAGGTGTAGAATTAACTGATATCAGAAAATACCTAGAAGAGTTTGAAGGCACTGCCAGAAGAATGCAAAAACTTGGTGAATATCGCGGAGCAAAAATAATTGACGACTACGCTCATCATCCGACTGAAGTTAAAGCGACAATTTCGGCTATTAAGCAAAAATATCCTAATAAAAAATTTACTTTAGTTTTTCATCCTCACACTTACACTCGCACTAAAGCTTTATTGAATGATTTTGCTGAAAGTTTTGCTGGTGTTGATGAACTAATTATTCTTGATATCTATGGTTCAGCCAGAGAAGAACAGGGTGGAGTACATAGTCGTGATTTAGTAGACTTGGTAAAGAAAAAAAATATAAAAAATAATCAAGAAATTAGATATATTCCAACATTAGCTGAGTGTACTGATTATTTAAAAGAACACATAGAACGCGATGATGTCGTGGTTTTAATGGGTGCAGGAGATGTTTTCCGAATAGGCGAAAATTTGGTTGAAAAATAAAAATTTATTTTTTAGCATGAAAAGCTTTGGAATAACGAAAAAAAGAATGCGTGAAGTAGTTGAAAAGTATAATATTGGCAAATTGTTAGAAATTACCCCTATTAAAACTAGCGGAAACGTTAGTTTTTTCATAAAAACATCGTTGGATATTTATTTTTTGCGTTTGTGTGGAGATAATTATCGTTGGCGCAGTAAACAGGAAATAGTAGGAGAATTGAGACTAATTGATTTTTTGAAAAAAAACAATTTTTCAGTTATTAGTTATGAAAAAATGAAAAACGGTGATAGCGTGGTTAATTTGGGTCGACGTTATGGTTATTTAAGAAGATTTTCAACAGGAAAACAAATAAAGACAAACCCAACCGGGGAACAGCTTCTGAAAGTAGGGCAAGCGTTGGGCAGATATCATAATGTTGTAAATAATTATAGGTCAGGTAATCTGAGAAAAAATATTAATTTTGGCGTAGAAGAAACTTTGAAATATTTTAATAAGGAAAAGAAAAGTATTTTGAAGAGCAATTTAAAAAATAAAAAACAATTTGTTGAGAATTTTGAAAACGAGATAAAAAAAATTAAGCTGCCAAAAAATTTGGCCAAAGGTATGATTCATGAAGACCTAGGTAAAAGACATGTACTTTGGAAAAAAAATAAAATTACGGCCTTTATTGATTTTGACCGCAGTTATTTTGGCTACTTAATTTTAGATTTGGGGCAGACTTTGCGCGGATGGTGCTTTGTTGATAATTGGCAGAAGTGGAGTAAAAATAACTATAAATATTTTTTACGTGGCTATGAGAGCGAAAGAAAATTAACCAAAGCAGAAAAGAAATATCTATTACCAGCGATTAAGTTTGCTGTATTGGAAAGATCTTTGTCTTTTGCTACTAGTTATACCTATAACAGTAAAGCAGAAAAGTTAGATGGAAAATTTGCCAGAGACAGTTTGTTTAAGCAGATTAAAAAAATAAAAATTTAAAAAAGAGTTGGTTTATAAAAACGTCAACTCTTTTTTAGTTAAATGGAGAAATAAATTCTCCCCTTAATTTTTAAGGGAATTACGGTAGTGAATGGGATTTTAGACTTTCTGATAATTCTCAGATCATCTTTTATCCATTGCTTTTTGTTGGAAAAGTCGTTCCAGAAAGTTTTGAAAATTGGTATGATATTCCTTAGGTCAAAAGGTTTATCGGTTCCTTGCCATTCGCCACTTTCTCCCAGATCTGGATTCCAAGAGAATTTGCCAGTTTTGAACCATATGGCCATTCTTGACAACCAGAAATTGAAATGTGTCCATCTACTCGGCAGGAGATAATAGATTTCATCAAAAAATTTCAGTGGATAAACGGCATTTTTTGTTGGTCCATGAACATCCTCAATGATATATATAATATCATCAAGGAATTCGTGGGGCAATTTATCCCGGTCGTAATCGCAGTCGTAATTTTCTGCCACAAGATACATTTTGGCAAGAAATTCGCGAAATGTGCTTTTCCCCGTAATACCCACTCCCGTTATCAGAATTTTCAAAAGATCACCCCCCCCATTTTCATTTTTTGTTTTAATAGTAGATTGTAAAACGAATTTTTAATTTTGTCAATAGTGGCGGTTTTTATACTTTTCTGCTAAAATTGTAAAATAAATTATTAGAAAATTTTAATAAAATATGTATTTAAAAATATTATTTAATGGTTTGTTGATTTTTTTATTGTTTGCCATTCAGGTAGCTTTTATACCGATTTTACCTGGTTGGCTGGGTAGTTTAAATTTAGTTTTAGTTGTTTTAGTTTTTATTTTAATGTTTGGTAGTTTTAACTTAGCTATGCCTTGGGCACTTGCCCTAGGTTTTTTATATGACACAGTTTCTTTTTCAATCTTTGGTTTACACCTCTTGAGTATTGGTTTAGCTGTTTTAGCGACTAATTTTTTATTAAATAATTTTTTGACCAATCGCTCCCTCTATTCAGTTGCTGCCTTAACAACTTTTATAACTTTTATTTATAGTATTTTTATTTTTTTGGGTGGTTTTTTGGATGGATTATTAAAACAACAAACAGGTTTCGGTTTATCAAAATATTATTTAATGGGAATATTTGAACAATTGATTTTAAATTTAGCTGTTACGGTTATTATATTTTATTCTTTAAATTATCTTAGTGGACGTTTTAAGCCAGTTTTTTTATCAAGACGTTTGAGAAAATTTTAATATGAATTTTAATCATTCTAGAAAAAATAATCATGATCCATTTTTGATCCAAGAAGGTAGAATAAAAAATGGGAAAATTGCTCGTAACTATCAAGCTGATTTAGTTGAGAATGCTTTGGCTGGTAAGGCTGGAAGAAAAGATACAATTGGTCGAAATTTTAACCAAGAAAAAACAAAAAAAGTGTATTATGTGTTGATGTTTTTTTTGGGAATTCTTTTTACTAGAACCGCTTGGCTACAGATTTACAAGGGTGATTATTATTATGATTTAGCTGAGGGTAATCGTATCCGAATAGAGCGAGTAGAAGCTAAACGAGGTGTCGTTTACGATCGAGAATATCGGCCATTAGTTAGAAATGTGGCTAATTTTTTACTTTATTTTATTCCGTCTGATTTGCCTGAAGACATAGATACTCAGAAAGAGGTGATAAAAAAAGTTAGTCAGATTTTGGAAAAACCAGAAATAGAAAAAATTTATGAATCATTAAATCAAATTGAAGTAGGTTCATATGAGAGTTACCAACCATTTTTTGTGGCAGATAATATTCCCTATGAGCAAGCGATGCTTTTGAAAATAGAATCTGAGAATATGCCAGGTGTAGTCATATCTAATCGTACTAGAAGAGAATATAATCTGTATTCTCTGTCGTTGTCGCATATACTTGGTTATACGGGAAAGATAAGCGAGAAAGAATTAGATGAATACGGAGAAGATTATTTACCGATTGATTATGTTGGTAAAACTGGTATTGAAAAATTTTGGGAAAATGAAATGAGAGGTCTTGATGGAAAAAAACAAATTGAAGTTGATGCCAGAGGCAAAGAAAAAAAGATATTAAATCAGGAGCAGAGTGAAGATGGACATAATTTAGTTTTGTCATTAGATATTGAAGTTCAAAAAAAATTAGAAGAAATTATAATTAGTCATTTGCAAAAAATAAATAAAAATCGAGTATCAGCGATTGTTATGAATCCAAACAATGGAGAAATTATTTCTTTAATAAGTTTTCCGTCTTACAACAATAATGCTTTTGCGCGAGGTATTACTCAAGATGAATATTCACAATTAATAAATCATCCCGACAACCCTCTGTTTAATCGTAGTGTTAGCGGTGAGTATCCATCAGGTTCAACTATCAAGCCAATTATTGCCGTTGCTGCACTGGAAGAAGGCATAATTAACGAACATACAAGTTTTAATAGTACAGGTGGAATAAAGATTAGTCAGTGGTTTTTCCCTGATTGGAAAGCTGGCGGACATGGTATGACGAATGTGCGAAAAGCAATTGCTGAATCAGTTAATACTTTTTTCTATTATCTTGGTGGAGGATATAATGATTTTGTTGGATTGGGCGTGGATAAAATTGTAAAATATGGCAAACTGTTTGGGCTGGGTACGCAAACGGGAATAGATTTAATCGGCGAAGCTGATGGTTTTTTACCGACTGAAGAATGGAAAAAAAGCACCAAAGGTGAACAGTGGTATATTGGAGATACTTATCATATGGCAATCGGTCAGGGATATTTACTAGTAACTCCGTTACAAGTAGCTAATTTTACTTCCGTTTTTGCTAATGGTGGAAAATTATATCGGCCACATTTTATTAAGCAAGTATTAACCAGTGAGGATAGTTTAATTGGGCAGTCAGACGATACGCCGATTAGAGAAAATTTTATTTCAGATAAAAATATTGAAATTGTCAGAGAAGGCATGAGGCGAACTGTCACTACAGGTAGTGCTCAAAGTTTACAGTCAGTACCTGTCGCAGTAGCTGGTAAAACGGGTACAGCTCAATGGTCAACTAAAGAAGATACCCATGCCTGGTTTACCGGTTTTGCACCTTATGATGAACCAGAAATTACTATTACGATTTTGGTAGAAGAGGGAGGGGAGGGAAGCTATGTGGCTGTACCAATAGCAAAAGAATTTTTAACTTGGTATTTTAGCCGATAAAAGCGGAAAAAATAAGGTTTTTTAGCACTCTTGACAAGGGAGTGCTAATTGTTTTACAATGGTTTATAGATATGGATAATAGAAAAGAATTAATCTTAAATACAATAATAAAGGAGTATATAAAGACCGGCACGCCTGTGGGGTCTGGTTTTTTGGTTGAAAAATATGAATTGAATATTTCTCCGGCTACAGTTAGAAATGAAATGGCTGAATTAGAAGAGTCAGGGCATATTATTCATCCTCATACTTCAGCTGGTCGTATTCCAACTGAATTGGCTTATAATTTGTATATAGAAAATTTACAGAATAAAAAAATAGGCAAAACAGAAACCGAAAAGCTAAAAAAATCTTTAGTAGGCAATAGCGGTACAGAATTCAAACAAACTGCCAAAGATTTAGCACAGATTTCTAATAACGCTGTTTTTTGGGCTTTTCACAAGAATAATTTGTATTACACTGGTCTTTCCAACATGCTACAGCAAACAGAATTTAATCAGATGAATTTGGTACATAGTTTTTCTTCCGTAATTGACCATGTTGATGAAGTAATTGATGAAATATTTGATGGAATTAATTTTGGTACGCACACGATGGTTGGTTCAAAAAATCCTTTTGGTAATTTTTGCGGTACAGTGTTAGCAAAATATAAACAAAAAAATAACACTGGATTATTCGGCATATTGGGACCAATCAGAATGGATTATGAAAAAAATATAGCATTAGTTAATTTTATAATTAATCAGATAGAAAATAATAAATAAAAAAATTATTATGATGAAAGAAAATAAAATTCCTAGAGTGATAGCGGGAGCTTTTATTTTTAATGATAAAGACGAATTGCTTTTAATAAAAGGTATAAAATCTAACAATAAATATATATGTCCTGGTGGCGGAGTTGAATTTGATGAAAAAATTGAAGATGCAGTTCGTAGAGAAATTAAAGAAGAGACTGGATTAGAAATTGAAGATATAGAGTTTTTAACTGTTGTTGATGGAGTAAAGCAGGGGAGTAGTTACCAAGGAGCTAGCGATCATTTAATTTTTTTAGATCATAAAGCTAAAGCAAAAGGTAAAATAGATGTAAAATTAAACAAAGAAGCATCTGAATATCATTGGGATACTCCAGAAAAATGGCTTAAAAGAAAAGATTTAGAAAAATATACCAGATGGACGATTGAAAATTTTTTAATAGATAATGAAGATTATCAAACCAAATACACTAGAGCTTTGGCTGATTACCAGAATTTATTAAAAAGAACCGCTAATGAAAAAACAGAATTTGCTAAATATGCTAATGAGCAATTGCTTTATGAAATGATTCCAGTCTACGATAATTTAAAAACAGCAATTACCCATAGTAATAGTGATAATAATGATAATTGGTTAGATGGTGTGAAATACGTTGTTAAACAATTCAAAGAAATTTTATCTGGATTAGGCGTAAGAGAAATAAAAACAACTGGAGAAAAATTTGACCACAATACAATGGAAGCCGTTGATAATGAAGTAATAAAAGATAAAAAGAAAGACGATATGGTTGCCAAAGAAATAAAAGCTGGTTATATATTGAATGACAAAGTAATTATTCCAGCCAAAGTTGTTGTTTATAAATTTAAAAAATAAATAAATTAAGAAGTTTAGTTACCATATAACGGCTAACTAAGCGACAAGGAGAATAAATATATGTCACCATTAATAAAATGGACACCATTCCTTGAGCCTTTTGAGGATATGGACAAAATGTTTTCAGATTTCAGCCCAATGCATAGTATGCAGGGTTTTGTGCCAGCAGTTGATATTTACCAAGATAAAAACAGCGTGATTGTTGAAGCACAATTGGCAGGAATTGAACCTGAAAAAGTTGATATTTCTATTGAAAATGATGTTTTAATCATCAAGGGTGAAAGCGAAAAGAAAAGTGAAGTTGAAGATAAAAATTATTATCGAAAAGAAATTAAATCAGGTAGTTTTTATCGCAGTATTCCCTTACCAGCTCATGTAAATGGAGATAAAGCTAGTGCGGAAGCAAAAGACGGAGTTTTAAAAATAGTTGTTCCAAAAGCACTAGAAACTAAACCAAAAACAATCAAAATAAAAACTAAGAAGAGTGAGTAATTTTCAATTACGAATTAGCAATTACGAATTACGAATTTTGTTTTCCCTTTTGTCATTCCCGCCTGCGCGGGAATCCAGGAGTAAATATCAAAAATTAAGAATCAAAATGCAAAACGACAAAGAAAAAATTAAAAGTAATAGAATTTTATATTTGTTATATCTATTATTAAATATCGTGGCACAGAAAAAAAAGTTTATAATATTAAAAATAAATAAAAACGTAGAAAAAAACGAAGGGCAAGAAGCAAAGAAGTGTCTAAAGGAAGTATTAGAATTGATTTTAGATATTAAAAATCGGTTCCATGTTTGGAAAAACCTACTAAATAGTGACTATCAAAAAGTATACGACGATTTTCCTTATTTTGTAGCCCAACTTCCTGCGATATTGGAACAAAGTATTATAATAAATATTGCGATGCTATTTGAAAAAAAGAAAAGAAGAGTGGAAAAAAAATACGGAAAGGTGGTAAGTATTTATAGATTGCTGGATTTTATTGATGCTGCTAAGAAAAAGACAAAAATAGAAGTAGAGCTTAGAAGTAAAAGAGAAATTTTAAAAACAATAAATATGTGGAGAAGCAAACACTATGTTCACAAAGATGAAAAAGTTGTTTTTAAAAAAATTATAATTGAGAAGGCGCACCCTTTATATTATGGTGATATTCAAAACATAGTAGAATGGTTGGAAGATCTATATAATAATATTAATTTAGCAATCACAAATAAGGGAGGCTACAACAGCATGAGTAACTACGAAAGAGAAAGTAAACTTGAGGTGGATTATGTCATGGATTTATTAAATACTAATAAAAATAAATAATTAACTTGTTTTTCCGGTTTACCCATGGATTCCCGCCTGCGCGGGAATGACAGAGGAAAGGCGGGAATGACAGGAAGGAACAGAAAAAGCAGGGAAAAAGATAATTGCAGATAAAGTAGTAGACAAATATTCAAAAGATTTGACTGTTACGTAGCATGCTACGTAACAAATATAGATTAAAAATTAAAAATAATAATTTTAATAAATAATTAATTTGTCATTCTGGAGCGTAACGAAGTGAAGCGATAGAATCTCGAGATTCTATCAGTCGCTCGTTCCTTGCTCCTTCCAGAATGACAGGAACAAAATAATATGGGAAAAATATTAGGAATCGATTTAGGTACGACTAATAGCGCAATGGCTATTATTGAAGGAGGACAACCAAAAATTTTGGAAAATGCTGAAGGTAACAGAACAACACCTTCTGTGGTTGCTATTTCCAAAAACGGCGAACGTTTAGTTGGACAGACAGCGAAAAGACAAGCAGTAACCAATCCAGAAAACACCGTTTATGCTATTAAGCGTTTAATCGGTCGTAATTTTGACGAAGAAGAAGTACAGCGAGATGCTAAAACAGCACCATACAAGATTGTAAAAGCTAACGGCGGTGTCAAAATTAAAATGGGTGATAAAGAATTTACTCCTCAGGAAGTATCAGCAATGATTTTGTCAAAACTGAAAGCCGACGCTGAATCAAAATTGGGTGAAAAAATAACCGAAGCTATAATTACTGTACCAGCATATTTTAATGACTCACAGAGACAAGCAACAAAAGACGCTGGTCAAATAGCTGGTTTAGAAGTAAAAAGAATTATTAATGAACCGACAGCGGCTGCCTTGGCATATGGTTTTGAAAAGAAAAAAGGTCAGCAATTAGCTGTTTATGATTTAGGTGGGGGTACTTTTGATGTCTCTATCTTAGATGTTAGTGAAGATACCGTTGAAGTAAAATCAACCAATGGAGATACTCATTTGGGTGGTGAAGATTTTGATCAGAGAATCATTAATTGGATTTTAGAAGAGTTTAAGAAAGATCAGGGTTTAGATCTGTCTAATGATACATTAGCTTTGCAGAGAATAAAAGAAGCAGCGGAAAAAGCAAAAATTGAGTTGTCAACGATAATGGAAACCGAAATTAATCAGCCGTTTATTACTACAGATGCTAGTGGACCAAAACATCTAGTTATGAAGATGACTAGAGCAAAATTAGAAGAATTAGTAGGCGATCTAGTTGACAAGACGATTGAGCCATGTAAAGTGGCCTTAAAAGACGCTGGCTTTGAAGCTAAGGACGTAGAAGAAGTGGTTTTGGTTGGTGGTATGACTCGAATGCCCTTGGTTCAAAAAAAGGTTAAAGAATTTTTTGGTAAAGAACCAAACTTGAATGTTAATCCTGACGAAGTGGTTGCAGTTGGTGCCGCTGTCCAAGCAGGTGTTTTGCAGGGAGATGTTAAGGATGTTTTACTTTTGGATGTCACTCCGTTGACATTAGGGATTGAGACTTTAGGTGGAGTAGCCACTCCTTTGATTGAAAAGAATACTACTATCCCAACATCAAAGTCACAAGTCTTTTCAACTGCAGTTGATGGGCAAACAAGTGTTGAAATTCACATCTTGCAAGGTGAACGTCCAATGTCACAGGATAATAAAACTCTAGGTAGATTTATTCTGGACGGTATTCCAAACGCTCCTCGAGGGGTGCCACAAATTGAAGTCAGTTTTGACTTAGATGCTAATGGTATTTTGAATGTTAGTGCCAAAGATAAAGCAACCAATAAAGAACAGAAAATTACTATTACAGCTTCATCTGGTTTGTCAAAAGAAGAAGTTGAAAAAATGAAAAAAGAAGCTGAACTTCATGCTGACGAGGACAAAAAAAAGAAGGAAGAAATTGAAGTAAAGAATCAAGCTGATGCTGTTGTCTTTACCACTGAAAAGCTGTTGAAAGAATCAGGTGATAAAATGAAAGAAGAAGATAAAAAAGAATTAGAAGAAAAGTTAGAAGCTTTGAAAAAAATAAAAGACAGTGACCAATATGACGAAATAAAAAAGAAGATGGAAGAAATGAATCAAGTGGCTCAAAAAATCGGCGCAGCTATGTATCAACAGCAAGCTGAAGCAGATAAGCAACAGCAAGCAAGTGATGCAAAAGCAGAGAATAAAGAAAGTGGTGAAGAAAAAAAAGATAAAGACGAGCCAGTTGAAGGTGAAGTAGTAGATGACAAAAAGCCAGAATAAATAGTTGTTGTTAACTCAAAATAAAGAAGTATTTTTTTAGGTTGCCTGACGTATTATGTCGGGCAACTTGTTAAGAAAATTTATTAATTTATAAAAATATTTATGTCAGAGCAAAAAAAACAGGAGATTAAAATAGCAGATAATATTCCAGGAGCGGAATATGCTAATGCGATGCAAGTAAATCATAATAAAGAAGAATTTCAATTATTCTTTTTGAATTTAATTGGTGGATCAGGTAAAGTGGTTGGTAAAATAATCACTAATCCAGGTCATTACAAAAGAATGATTGCTGCTATGCAAGATAATCTCAAAAAATATGAAGAACGTCTTGGTAAGATAGAAGAAGCACCAGAATTAGATAAAGAAATAGGATTTAAAGGATAAGAAACATGGTTTCGTTGTTTTTTGTCATTCCCGCGAAAGCGGGAATCTATTTTGGAAACATTTCTGGATTCCCGCTTTCGCGGGAATGACAGTAGTAGCGGGATTGTCACTCCCAAAACATTTGAGCTCGCAATGACGGTATATTATATAAAATAATTCGTAATTGATAATTGATTATATATGGGAAAAGATTATTATAAAACTTTAGAAATTGATAAAAACGCTTCTCAAGATGAAATTAAAAAAGCTTTTCGTAAAAAAGCTCATGAATTTCATCCAGACAAGGCTAGCGGAGATGAAAAAAAGTTTAAAGAAGCTAATGAAGCTTATCAAATATTAGGTGATGCAAACAAACGAGCGCAATACGATCAATTTGGCTCGTCTTTTGAGCAGGCACAGGCTGGTGGTGGTTTTCATGGATTTGAGGGATTTCGTGATTTTTCTGGTTTTACGAATGGTTTTAACGTTGATGGAGATGATTTGGGTGATATATTTGGTGGAATTGGTGATATATTTGGTTTTGGTGGAGGCGGACAAGGACGACGACAAAAACGTGGGCATGATATTGAAGTTGTTTTAACTATAGATTTCATGGAGGCAGTTTTTGGTGTGGAAAAAGAAATAGGTTTGAAAAAAAATATTGTTTGCGATAAATGTAAGGGTAATGGTGCAGAGCCAGGTACGCCAATAGAAACTTGTAAAACATGTGGTGGGATTGGTCGAGTAGCAAGAGTACAAAGAACAATTCTCGGCAATATGCAAGTGCAAGCAACTTGTGCTGATTGTCAGGGTGAAGGAAAAATTTACGCTAAAAAGTGTTCGAAATGTAATGGTAGTGGCCAAGTTAATGAAATAGCTAAAATAAAGATAAAAATTCCAGCCGGTATTAACAATGGAGAAGCAATCCGGTTAGCTAACCAAGGTGAAGCTGGCGGAAAGGGTGCGTCCGCAGGAGATTTATATTTAAAATTAAGAATAAATCCAGATAAGAGATTTAGACGTGACGGTTATGATGTTTTTAATAAGGTGATTATCGGTTTTTCAGAAGCAGCTTTGGGAGGCAAAGTTGATATTGAAACTGTCGATGGCGTAATAAAATTAAAAGTACCAGAAGGAACTCAATCGGGTATGGAATTTAATCTACGTAATCATGGTATACCAAAATTGCGTGGTCGTGGCAAAGGAGATCATATTGTAGAAATTATAGTGAAAACACCAACTAAGCTTTCTAGAAAACAAAAAGAACTATTAAAAGAGTTTGGGGAATAAAATGAAAACTTTTCATATAATCACAATCGGCTGTCAGATGAATAAATCGGATAGTGAAAGATTTGCGACTAAAATGGAAGAACTTGGATATAAACAGTCTCGTAATAAATATGAGGCTAGTTTTGTTATTATCAACACTTGTGGTGTTCGACAAACCGCCGAGAGTAGAATCTATGGCTTGATACCGAGCATAAAAAAGAAAAACAAAAAAGCCAAAATAATAATAACTGGTTGTTTGGTTTATAGAAAAGACGTGAGACGAAGATTGGACAAAGAAGTTGATTATTGGATTCCGATTGTTGATATTCCTGAGCTTAAATTATCTAGTTATAATACAAATAAGAAAATTAAACCAATTGATTATTTAAGTATTAATCCAAAATGTGAATCTGATATTAGTGCTCTTGTGCCAATTGGTAATGGTTGTAATAATTTTTGTACTTATTGCGTTGTACCTTTTGCTCGAGACAGGGAAGTCTACCGTCCAGCCAATGAGATTATTAAAGAAGTTGAATATTTGGTTCAAAAGGGTTATAAAGAAATAATTTTAATCGCTCAAAATGTTAACAGTTACCTCACCCCAGCCCCTCCAATTCGGCGGGCAAGCCTCTCCTTGGCAAGGAGAGGAAGTGAAGGAGAGGTTGATTTTGCGGATTTATTAAAAATGGTTAATGATATTCCAGGAAATTTTTGGATAAGATTTTTAACCAGTCATCCGAAAGACATGACTGATAAATTGATTAAGACAATTTCTGAGTGTGAGAAAGTTTGTCGCAATATTCATTTGCCAGTTCAAGCAGGGGATAATAAGATTCTGAAAATAATGAACAGGGGGTATACAGTAAGGCATTATAAAAAATTGATAAAAAAAATCAGGCAATTAATGCCTGAGGTTTCTATGACAACAGATGCAATCGTTGGTTTCCCGAGCGAAACAAAAAAGCAATTTAATAATACAAAAAAGTTGTTTAAAGAAGTTGGTTATGATATGGCTTATATTTCTCAATATAGTTCACGACCAGACACAGCAGCGGAAAAACTAGGAGATGATGTGTCTCAATGCGAGAAAAGAAAACGAGAAGATGAAATAACAGAAATTTTGAAAAAAACTGCTTTGGAAAATAATAAAAAATATTTAGGAAAAACAGTTGAAGTTTTGATTGAAGGAAAAAATAGAAAAGGCGAGTGGTATGGCAAAACAAATACTTATAAAAATGTAAAAATTAAAATATTAGAAGAAAAAGTTAAAGCAGGCGAATTCTACGATGTTAAAATTACACAAGCGGGTAATTTTGGACTTGAGGGCGTGGTTGTTAGTAAAAAATTATTAGTAATTATCGGCCCGACATCAAGTGGTAAAACCAAATTGGCTGTAAAATTAGCAAAAAAATACGATGGTGAAATTGTCAGTGCTGATTCTCGTCAGGTTTACAAGGGAATGGATATTGGTACAGGAAAAGATTTAAAAGAGTATGGTAAAACACCCTACCATTTAATTGACGTTGCTAATCCAAAAGAACAATTTAGTTTAGCGCAATATCAAAAATTAGCTTTTGATGCTATTGATGATATCTTGTCCCGTGGTAAATTACCTATTTTAGTCGGTGGCAGTGGGCTGTATTTACAAGCAGTGGTAGATAATTATGAATTAACAAATTTTGGACAAGACGAAAAGTTAAGAAAAAAATTAGAAAAATACAATATTGATAAACTTTTTCAAGAAATTATAAAATTGAATCCAAAGTTTGCTGACAAGATTAAAGAAAGCGACAGAAAAAATAAAAGAAGACTGATTAGATATATTGAGATTTTACAGAAAGACGACAATGAAGTGCCTAAAAAAAATAAACCAAAATATGAGACAGAAATCTTTGGTTTAAATCCGGGAAAGATAGAATTAGAAAAGCGAATTTATAAAAGATTAATTACTAGATTAGAAGAAGGAATGGTTGACGAAGTAGAAACATTGCATCAAGACGGAGTTGAATGGAAAAAATTAGAAGATTTCGGCTTGGAATATAAGTTTATCTCGCAATATTTACAAGATAAATTGGAATATGATGAGATGGTAGAAAAATTAAATATTGCTACTAGGCAATTTGCTAAACGTCAAATGACTTGGTTTAGGCGATGGGAAAAACAAGGCAAAAAAATAGATTGGGATAAGTATAGCAAAAAATAATTAAAATATTTTATAAAATAATGCGAGCGGGAATTTCTTCCCGCTCGTTTTTTACATACTTTATTATTGGCAATTTTCACATGCTAATTTACCGTCTTTTTTCCTGTTTTTTAGTGGCACTTTTTTGTTATTACTTTTGCAAATCGGACACAACCCTTTCGTAACAAAACTGCACATGCCTATACATTTAGGCATCTGGCAATTCTTAAGAGTTCCGATATCACAATGATTTCCCAGAAACGGACATTTTTTTTGAATCATCTCTTTGAGTTGAGATAGTTTTTCTTTGGGTATTATAACTTCTTCTCTATCGACACGATAAAATTCGCTCAGGACTTCTTGTATCTCTGGAAATTGACTTGGTTGGCAAGACGAATTAACACAACAAGGTATTCCAATTTCTTCAAATATTTTTTTGATTTGAGATATGTGGCACCTGTCACCTCTTACTAAAGGACAATTAAGATTATTCATTTTCACACCCTCCTTTTTTGTGAAAGTACGTTTTTTATGCTTAAAAAAAGACCCGTCCTTATGGACGGGTCTTTTTTTAAAAAATTGATTCTTTCTCGAGACTGCATGTCTTAAGAATATAGTGATTAATTTTTGGCGTGTATCTATTCATTAGTAGTAATTATAGCAGTCAATATAATTATGTCAAATTAAATAATTTAATGATAATCTGTATTGTGTTTTGCTTTTATGACAGCCCCAGCGGATAATTTTTTAGCTAATTCTTCTTCTGTTGTAAGTTGGTCGTTTGATTCAGTTAATTCTTTAAACCAGATTGAAGTAACGCTCTCTTCTAGCTTAGGATTTTCTATATGTTCGATTGCCATTCTTATTTCTTCTGCCGATAGTTTTTTTTCATTATCTTTTATCATTTTTTTTGCTCCGGACGTAATTCTATTAAATTGATTCTCACCTATCTTAACGCCTTCTGGTTTCAAACCTAAGTTTTTAAGTTGCTCTAATGATTCCATATTTATTTTATTTTAATAATTTTTTTAATATTTCAGCTGCAGTTTTTGGATTAGCTTTTCCTTTAGTTGCAGCCATGGTTTGTCCAACTAAAAATTGCAAAACATTTTCTTTACCTGATTTATATTCGTCAACTTGTTTTTTATTTTTCGATATTATATTTTTAATAATTTCTTCTAATTCTGTTTTATTATCCATCTGTTCTAATCCAAGATCAGCCATAATATTAGTTGGATCACCACCATCTTTATACATCTGAGCAAAAATAGTTTGAGCGGCGGATGAATTTATTTTTTCTTGATAAACAAGACAAATAAATTCAGCAAAATTTTCTGGAGTTATTTTTAAACTTCTTATTGTGGTTGTTAATCTTGAATATTTTTTAAACGGAGAAGTTTCAGTTTTATTTAAATGACTAAATAGTTCATTTATTAGCCAATTAGATGCTGTTTTGGCTAGTTTTATTTTTTGCCTTTCCCAATTATCACCAGTTGAATCTATCCAAGCGCGTAGTTCTGAAATTACTTTTTCCGTGTAATCTGCTAAGTATTTATCGCCAGCTAGAATTTCCGCGCTTGCTTCGTCAAGAGAATATTGCTCTTTAAATCTTTTTATTTTTTCAGGTGGCAATTCAATCAATTTTGCTTTAATTTCTTTGAGTTGTTTATCATTAATTTTTATTGGTGGAATATCTGGTTCTGGGAAATAGCGATAATCAGCTGAAGTTTCCTTTACTCTTTGGCTAACTGTTTTATTTTGATTATCGTTCCAACCTCTAGTCTCTTGAACTAATTTTTCGCCATCTTTTAAGGCCTGTACTTGGCGCTTTATTTCATAATCAATCGCTTTTTCAACTGCTTTGAAGGAATTAATATTTTTTAATTCAACTTTTGGATTTAATTTATGATTACCAACAGGGGATATTTCACAGTTTCCGTTGTATTTCCATTTACCTTTTTCTTGAACGCTAACATTAGCCTCACAACGCATTTCACCTTTTTCCATGTCAGCATTTGAAATATCTAAATATCTTAAAATTTGTTGATACATTTGGCAGAATTTTTTGGCTGTTTCGGCATCTTTAATTACAGGCTCTGTTACTAGCTCTACCAGGGGAGTGCCAGCTCGGTTATAGTCAGCTAAAGTGTAGGTTTTACCAGAAGGATGAGTTAGTTTTCCAGTGTCTTCTTCAAGGTGGATTCTAGTTATATCGATTTTTTCGTCATTAATTTCAAGATAGCCATTATAGCAAAGAGGTATGTCGTATTGTGATATTTGATAACCCTTTGGTAAATCAGGGTAAAAATAATTTTTTCTATCAAATTTACTTAGTTGGTTTATTTGACAATTAAGAGCTAAGCCTAAAAGTACGGTCCAGTTAATTGCTTGCTGATTGGCTACAGGCAAAGTCCCAGGATGTGCCATGCAAATTGGACAAACAGTAGTATTAGGTTTTTTTCCGTTAGTGTCATTATTACTCGCCTCGTCTTCGATCGGTCGAAGTGGGCAGCGACAGAACATTTTTGATTTAGTTTTTAATTCTGCATGTATTTCCATGCCAATAATTACATCGTATTCCATGTTTATTGTTTTATTATTGTTTTATTTTAGCTAAAGTTAGTTTAACCCATATCTCTATAAAAAACAAGAAAACTCCGCTTTGTATTAGCCGAGCAAGGAAGATTAATATTTATTATCTATTTTTTTAAAATATTTTTTAATTTGGTAAAAAGTTCTTGCTGGGTTTTTATTTTTATTGTTTTTATAACTGCTGGATTACCAAGAGCCATTCGACTAACTATTTCATCTTTAAACCACCAAAGAATAATTTTAATATTATTTACTCTGGCCATTTCTAGCTCGGCACCTACACCTAGAGACGGTTGTCCAATATAAGCGATGACTAGGTCTGAATCATTAACGCGACGATGGTTTATTCGCCAAACTTCACTTGGTTCAACATCAGGGTTAACTATGGGATCAGTTCCCCAAATATGAGGTACATAGGCTTCTGCACCCAAACTATTACATAATAAAGATATTTGTTTATAGAAATTTCTTTGATCTTTTTCAACCACCGTTAGAACACCAGCAATATATATTTTTTTGTATTTCGTCATACTATTTTATCAATTCAACAAATTTATATTTTAAATTATTATATTCTTTTTTTTCTTTTTTGATAATTGTTTTAAATTTTGAATAATCAGAAAAATAAGTGTCGGCTTTAGGTGAATCATCAACAATAGTTAAATAAAGTTTGTCAGCGTAGGGGAGTGATTGTTTGTAAATTTGACCACCACCGATGATAAAAATTTCTTCTGACTTATCTTTTACCTCTTTCAGTACTTCTTCCAGTGAATAGCGAACTTCGCAATCAGAATTTTTGTAATCTTTATCTAGCGTTACAATAATATTATGACGATTTGGTAGTGGTTTACCAATTGACTCAAAAGTTTTTTCACCCATCACTACTGTGTGTCCAGTTGTTATGTCTTTAAAGTGTTGCATGTCATCAGGAATATCCCAAAGAAGCTTATTCTGAAAGCCAATTTCATTATTTTTTCCAATAGCACAAATTATAGAAATCATACAAATTAATAGTCCATGTTATTAAAAATATAGTTTTTCATAAAATTTTCTTGTTGCTCCCATTAAATCAAGTTTTTTAATTTCTTCAATAGTAAACCATCCAGAATTATTAATTTCATTTTTATTAATTATAAAATTATCATTTTTAAGCCTAACTTTATAAAAAGAAAAATAAGCTAGCTTGTAATCATGTTTTGCTATCATGAGTGGATTATTTTCGACGGATAGAACATTGGCATTTAATTCTTCTTTTAATTCTCGTTTTATCGCATCCTCAGGCGTTTCTTCTTCTTTAAAATGACCACCAAGATGCCTCCATTTTCCAGCCATTGGTTTGTTTCTAGATTGCTGAATTAAAAAATGTTTTCCGTCATTTTCTATGACAGCGGTTGCACCGATGATTTTTTTGTCTTCTTTATTCATAGGAGTGTTAGAAACCACCGATATTGGCGATCTCTGCTTTTATGGCTGGATGTGGGTCGTAATTTTCTAATTCAAAATCTTCAAATTTAAAGTCGTCTATATTTTTTATTTCTGGGTTAATTTTTAGAGTTGGGAACGGTTTTGGCTCGCGTGACATTTGTTCTTTGGCCTGTTCAAAATGATTTGAATAAAGATGAACATCACCGAAGGTATGAACAAATTCTCCTGGTTCAAGTCCAGTGACTTGTGCCACCATAAGTAGAAGCATGGCATAACTAGCAATATTAAAAGGTACCCCCAATAAATAATCAGCGCTTCTTTGATAGAGACCTAAATTCAATCTGTTTCCATGGGTGACTGCGAATTGGAAGGTGGTATGGCAGAACGGTGGCACTTCGTTTTTGTTACCCGCAGAAGCCATAGCATAAATAAAATCAGGATTCCAAGCAGATACCACATAAGATTTACGAAATGGCTTGTCTTTCAAACCATCAATACACCAACCGAGTTGATCAATCTCTCGTCCGTCACTTGCTGGCCAACGGCGCCACATACGCCCGTAAATAGTTATTAAATCACCCCATTTTTTAACAAATTCACTGTCGACCGATTCTTCTTTTAATTTTGCTATAAATTCTTCTTGGACTAAATCTTTCTTTGGCTCATTTTCAAGACAATGCTTGTGATATCTTTTCCACGCCCATTCATCCCAAATATGAACATTATTATCTACTAGATATTTTATGTTTGAATCACCACTTAAAAACCATATTAATTCATGTGTGATTCCTCTAAAAAATACTTTTTTAGTTGTTAGAAGAGGGAAGTCATCTTTTAGATTAAATCTGATTTGACGACCAAAAACAGAACGAATGACGGGCGGTTCAACGCCTCGTTGTTTATATTGTTCTAAAACTTCTGGGGTGAAAAACAGCTTTTTGTCACTGCCGTTTTCCATTATGTCTTTCATCAGATTAAGATATTGATACTCCGGATGCATATTTTTAATTAAAAATTAAGAATTATGAATTACGAATTATGGTTTAGAGTTTCTCTAATTTTTTAAATATTCTTTGCAATTTAGCATTAATTCTTTTGTATATTTTTTTATCTAATTTCATTGTTTTTAAATTTGTGTTTCTTTACCGTCAGTAGAAACTCGACCACCTTGCCATTGTCCTTTATATTGATTGCCTTCACCTAGCACTTCATGAAAGGTAATGTGGGCAACTCGTGCACCAAAGGATATTTTTATATTTGACTTTCCTATATTACAAATACCAAAAGTTAGTTCACCCTGATAGCCAGGTTGGACAACACCATTAAACATAGCTAAACCAGAACGAAAAAGAGTTGTGCGAGGAAAGATTATTCCCGACAGGCTTGTTGGTAAATTTACCTTTTCCATTGTTTTAATTAAGTAATATTTTCCTGGTTCAAAAATAAAAAAATTATTAGATTCATTTTTTTCAGAATTATTTTTAGCAACTAATTTTATTTCAGGCGTATCACGTTCCTCGATACCTAAGAAGCCATCGCCTTCTAGCTTATAAATTTCGCCTAAGCGCAAATCAAAACCAGCGCCTTCTGGGTTGTTTTTTTCTCGGTCACAAAGATTTTCAACCAAATTTATTGCATCAACTAATTCGTGTAATTTTTTTATACCCAATATCATATTAATCAGTATAATTTATTAAAATTTCGCCATTATATTTTTTTATTTTGATGCCCCTCTTGTCGGCTAATTCTCTAGCTTCGTTTTCTTTTTCTGTACCATGTCCACCTTTTTTGATTCGTATATACTCTTTGTAATAGACGATTTCTTTTATGCCAGCATTGTTTAAGCTTTTCATGCAATCATAGCAGGGGAAGGTAGCTGAATAAAGAGTAGCGCCACGTAAGCGCGTAGTATCTATAGCATTTACCATGCCGTTTATTTCAGCATGAGCACCTCGACATCTTTTTAATTCTTTTGTTTGTGGGTCGCCGTCAACTTTAGCGCAACCAACATCAATACAGTGATAATCACCCTCAGTCGGTCCATTATAACCAACAGATATTACTCGATGATTTTCATCGACATACACAGCACCAGCTTGAACATATCTACAAGCAGTTCGTTTTGCAGCCAGAATGGCCATATTCATAAATAATTCATCCCATGATAATCGGTTTTGTTTCGGTTTTTCGAGTTTTGTCATAGTTTAAAAGATTAATTAAAATATAAAATAGTTATCTTATTTTACCAGATAGATTCAGCTTGAGCAATTGTTGATAACTTTTTTGTAACAAAAAACAGCCCCGAATATTCAAGACTGTTTTTTTATCGAATCAATGTTTAATTTATTGCAATTTTTAATCCTGGTCCCATTGAAGAGCTAATACTGATGTTTCTGATATATGTTCCTTTAGAAGATGCAGGCTTTGCTTTTTTAATAGCTTCTGCAAGAGATTCGTAATTTTCAATTAATTTTTTAGAATCAAAACTAACTTTACCAATAGCTACATGCACATTTCCAGTATCATCATTTTTAAAACTAACTTTTCCTTTCTTGAGTTCTTCTATTGCTTTGGCTGGATTAGGAGTAACCGTATCATTTTTAGGTGAAGGCATTAATCCTCTAGTACCAAGAATTTTAGCAATTGGTGCTAAGACTCGCATCATAGCTGGTTCAGCTACAGCAATTTGAAAGTCAGTTTTTTCAGTTTTTTTAATTTCTGCAATTAAATCTTCGCCACCGACATAATCAGCACCAGCAGCCTTTGTCTCTTTTTCTTTTTCTGGTGATACAAAAGCAGCTACTTTGATAGTTTTACCTGTTCCGTGAGGCAAGGCGACAGTTGAGCGGATTTGTTGATCACCTTTTTTTGGATCAATTCCGAGTTTAATGTGTATTTCAACTGAAGCGTCAAATTTAACCTTTGATAATTTTTTTGTCATTTCGATTGCCTCTTCAACCGAATAAGATTTGTTTTTGTCTAAGTCTGTTGTTTTTTCTTGATTAGTCATATTTTTCGTGGTGCGAGCGCCCACAGTTTTATGGGCTCCCACAAATTATTTAATTTATTTAATTTCGATTCCCATTTGTTTAGCCGTGCCTTCAATAATTTTCATTGCACTTTCAATTTTATCAGCGTTTAAATCAGGCATTTTTATTTCAGCAATTTCTTTAAGTTGAGCCTTAGTTAAACTACCAACTTTTTCCGCTAGAGGTTTACCAGACCCTTTTTTAACCTTAGCAAATTTTTTTATTAATTCAGCTGCTGGTGGTGTTTTCATTATGAAATCAAAACTTCTATCTTCATAAACAGTAATCTCTACTGGTATAATGTCGCCCATTTTATCCTTTGATTTGTCGTCAAATTTTGTACAAAATTCTTGGATATTCAAACCATGTTGACCCAAAGCTGGTCCAACTGGAGGTGCTGGATTTGCTTGTCCAGCAGGGATTTGTAATTTAATTTTTGTTAATATTTTTTTTGCCATATAAGCTAGTTAAATAGTTAATTGGTTAATTAGTTAAGTAGTAGAAGCGACATTGGAGCATAGACCCAAATAATTAATTAACTAATTTTTAATATATTGATTTTATACTTTTTTAATTTGTAAAAAATCTAATTCAACTGGTGTTTCACGACCAAACATTAAGACTACCACCTTAACTTTACCTTTATCTTCATCAATATCAGTAACTTTTCCATCCAAATTTTTAAATGGTCCATCAATAATTTTAACTGGTGAATTAACAGAAACATCAATTTTATATTTTGGTTCTTCTACGCCCATGCGTTTTTGCAGATCTTTAATTTCTTTTTCATCAACTGGTGTAGGAATTGTACCCATACCAATAAAACCAGTTACATTTGGTGTATTCCTAACCACGTACCATGAATCATCTGTCACGATCATTTCTACTAGAATATAACCAGGGAATATCTTTTCTTCCACTACCTTTCTTTTACCGTTTTTTATCTTTATTTTTTTTTCAGTCGGTATTAAAACATTGAAGATTTTATCTTCCATGTCCATGGAATCAATTCTTTGTTTTAAATTTTGCAGAACATTTTCTTCATAACCAGAATAAGTGTGTAATACATACCAACGACGTCCTTGATTTAATGCTTGTTTAGCCATAAGCAAAAGTTAGGCAAATGCCTGTTAATTTATATTATTGTTTGATAATTAATTGTAAACACCAATTAAAAAAGAAATCTAGTCCACCCAAAAAAGCAGCTACCGCCAGACTAATACCAATAACCAGCATTGTATATTGATAGGTTTCTTTTTTAGTCGGCCAAGTAACCTTTTTCATTTCTTCGATTGAGGCTTTTATGTAGTTTGCTAATTTCCCCATATTTTTTGAAATATTAAAAAACAGCCCTCTGTGGGCGCTTTTATTTTTTATATATTAATAATACATTTCTGGATTAGTTTTGTCAAGTTTTGTTTAATATCGGATTTTTATGTTATAATAATAATGATGTATATAAATTATTCTAATATATGATATCTCAAAGTTATTCAATCTACGCTACTAAGCTATTAATTGAGCTAGTTAGAGACATATTGTATTTTCCAATATGGTGGTATAGTCGGGGACTACTCAAAATAATTATTAGTATGAAAGATTTTTTGTCTGATAGGCAGAAACAACTAGCATTAATTATTTGGATTAAAAATATATTCAGACCAATGTATGGTCAATATGATTGGCAGGGTATGATAATTAGTTT
>CAYXNZ010000018.1:0-21294 GCA_964467155.1 uncultured Gammaproteobacteria bacterium
TCATGAGCAAAAACTAAAACTGAAAAAACAGCTAGGAATATAAAGATAGTAAACAGCATTTATTTTATTATTATTATTAATTTATTAATAATCTTTGTCATTCCTCCCTCTTTGTCATTCCCGCCCGCCTTGCCTCTGCGAGGAACGAGCGGGCAGGCGCAGGCGGGAATCTAGGGGCAAGCAGTAGAAATAAAAAATTAGCAGAATAGTTATTTGTTGCAAAAACGATTAATAATAATCCACGTTTTCAGGGCTCACTCCTGGATCCCCAGGCAAGCTGAGGATGACAGGAGGGAATGCTAGATTGTCATTTAGTTTTAATTCCTTTTTTTATTTAAACATTAAACATTCAATCATTTTAAATTCATTCGAAATTCAAAATTCAAAATTCATTATTGACTTTCCACTTAGATTGTCATTATTTCTTTTTCTTTTTTATCACGTATTTCTTTTACCTCATTATTACGATTGCTAATTTCCTCATCTAATTCCTTGATAAATTTAAACTTTTCATCTTCACTTATTTCTTTGTCTTTAAAGGCTTGTTCAATTTTATCTTTGATTTCTTCTCTGATTTGTCGCAAAGAGATTCTGACCGATTCCATTCTTTCGTTTAATTTCTTGACCAACTCTTTTCTATTTTCTTCTGTCAACAAAGGCATCTTTAATCTTATTTTATCACCTTCATTTACTACACTTAGACCGAGATCTGCGTTAACGATAGCTTTTTCTAAATCTTTAATAATATGTTTGTCCCATGGTGTGACTAATATTGAGCTAGCGTCAGGTACGGTAATACTAGACAAACCACTAATTGGCGTTTTTGAATCATAAGCATCAACTTGGACTTGGTCTAAGACAGAAGTATTAGCTCGACCAGTCCGCAAATTTGAAATTTCTTTCTTAAAAAAACTGATCGCATTATCAAAATCTTGTTTTTTAATTTCCAAATATTGATTCATATAATTATTTTAACTTTTTAACGCCTAAATAAATTTCACTGGTATCTTCAGAATTAATCAATAATTGCCAGCCAGCTCGACTTGATGGTAATTTTTTGGTCGTCCAGCTCTGTCCACCATCCAATGATCTATAGAAAGTAGTGTTTGTTACATAGTAAATTTCTTGATAATTTTCAGGATTTACAGCAATGGCGTTAATAGATGCTTTCTTCTCTGGTGTAATTAGTTCAATAGTTTCCCAAGTTGTACCGTTGTCCGAAGATTTCAAAAGACCATAATAAGTTGCCATATAAATAGTTCCATTATCTGCCGATATATCTAAATCACGAAATTTTTTAATTTCCTTATAATCTTCTAAAATATCTTCCAAATCTTGCCAATTCCTTCCACTGTCTAAACTTCTAAATATTCCTTTGTCATTACTACCAACTATTATCACACGACTATCAAGCGGATTAATGGTAATTTTTTTCACTTCATCATTAATTCGATAAACTGTTTGCCAACTACCACCCTTGTCATAGCTTTTTATTATTTCACCACGAGTTGTGCCAATATAGATATTGGAAGTATTAAAATGATCAATAGCGATTGAAGTTATAGCAACTTGAGTATCATTATCATAATATATTTGAGACCAAGTACGGTTACAGTCGTCGGATCGATAAAGTTTATTGCTAACTGACGAATAAATAGTACATTTATCTTTGTAGTCAACGGCAATAGATTGGACCGAGGCTTTGCCTAAACTTTTGGCAAGTTGCCAACTGGAAATATTATCATAACTATAAAACAAACCATTACCAGCGCTCCCGAGATACACGGCATGACTGTCACTAGGATCAAGTATCAAGGTATTAACATCAATACTACCAATACTAGATGGTCGACCACTAATGGACGGGATTAAAACTTTTTGTTGCCAACTATCCCCTTTGTTGGTCGATTTATAGACTCCCCCGTCATTAGCCGAAGTGCTACCCGCACCAGTGTTAAAATTGAGTGTACAACCAGAAACTAAAAATAATGTTGCGATTAAAACCAATGTTTTAATTTGTTTTGTCATATTTTCAAGTTAGGCGCAAATGCGCATTAAAATAATAATATGTCTTGCTAAACTATATAAAAAAATTTACAATCAAGCTAACGCAGTCCCGCTAATGGCGGTCGCTAATAGTAAAAATAATATTTTACCTATTATTAAATTTTAAAAATAAAATAATATAAAAATTCTTCGATGATAAATTAAATTTGTAATGATAAATTATCTAAAACTACACGATAATTAACGTTAGCCCTTAGATATGTTTTTGCCTCATTTAACAGTCTAACACATTTTATTAATAATTTAACCGAAACTTGGCTGGCCAAAACATTTAAATCTTTCTCAAACATTTGATGTTGAATTAAGTCTGATTGCTCAAGTTGAATTAATAACAAATCTCTAGTTAAACCTTGCCAAATTTCAATAATTTCTTCAGCTAATTTGACGGACTCTTGGCTAACTGAATTTTTACCAATTAATTTTTCAATATTTTTCAATCTTTGATTATAATCTACTTTTATAATTTCTAAAAAAGCATCAACTTTCTCTTGGTAATCTTTAAAAAAACTTTTATCTTCCATAAACTTAAAAGCTAAATTCGGACGACCGAAACAAAGTCTAGAAAAATTTTTAGCTGAACTTCTGGAAGCTTTTTTTTCTTCTACTAAATAATCATAAATATCACTTGATTTAACAGGATTAAAACGTAAAATTTGACTTCTTGATATTATAGTCGGTAATAATAATTCAAGCTTTGAAGTTACTAATATTATAACTACCTTATCCTTTGGCTCTTCCAAAGTCTTTAATAGAGCATTAAAAGCCTGTTCGCTTAAACGTTCAGCTTGCTTAATGATGCCTATTTTATATGAATTTAAAAAAGAACTCATGCTTAAAATCCTGATAAATTCACGCGTTTGTTCAACTGAAATATTTTTTTTATCAATTTCTTTTTTTAATATAGTTATATCGCCATGAATACCTTTATTAGCCTGTTGACAGCTCTCACATTCTTCACAAGGAACAGCATCTTCTCGGATATTATGGCAAACCAAACTCTTGGCAAAAAATTCAGCCAAAGTGCTCTTGCCTACACCAGTTGAACCATGAAAAATATAACAACCAGAAATATGGTTGGTAGTAATTGCTTTTTTTAAATATTCAACAATTTGTTTATTGCCGACGAGTGGCCATTTTGAATCTTTTTTTATTGTCGCCATGACTGAATTATAACACAAACGAACTATTAGTCAAAAAGGTTTTTAGCCCCCTCCCTAGCCCCTCCAATCCGGCGGGCAGGCATCCCCCGCTCTTGAGCATCCTTTTTGTCATTTCTGTAGACGTTACATAATTCGTTAACAAATAATAAAATAATATTCCTCCTGCTGTCTTTAACTCTCTCTTTTGTCATCCCCAACTTGATTGGGGATCTAGGGGCAAGCAGTAGAAGTAAAAAATTAGCAGAATAGTTATTTGTTGCAAAAACGACTAATAATAATCCACGTTTTTACGGCTCACTCCTGGATCCTCCCGTCCCTCCAGAGGCGGGCAGGCAAGCAGGAGGATGACAAGAGCGATGGGCGGGAATCCCCCTTTGTAAGGGGGAAAAAACAAAATACCCTCCTTTAAAAGGAGGGCTAGGGAGGTTAAAATAACCCCATCCTCCTCCCTAACCCCCTCCAATCCGGCGGGCAGGCCTCCCCCGCTCTTGAACATCGCAGGAGAGGGAATTATTTAATCATAAACCCCCTCGCTCCCTAACCCCTCCAATCCGGCGAGCAGGCCTCCCTCCTTGTCATTCTGGAGCGCAATGTAATGAAGCGATAGAATCTAATAACCCCATCCTAACCTTCCCCTTATTAAGGGGAAGGAAAAAAATTAAAACTTCTTTGTTACGTAGTATGGCTACGTAACAAGAGTAAACTAACTATACCCTGTTTCATCATCCCTCCTTGTCATTCTGGAGCGCAATGTAATGAAGCGATAGAATCTAATAACCCCATCCTAACCTTCCCCTTATTAAGGGGAAGGAAAAAAATTAAAACTTCTTTGTTACGTAGTATGGCTACGTAACAAGAGTAAACTAACTATACCCTGTTTCATCATCCCTCCTTGTCATTCCCGCCCGCCTTGCCTCTGCGAGGAACGAACGGGCAGGCGTAGGCGGGAATCTATTTCTGGATCCTGAATCAAGTTCAGAATGACAAGGGGAAAGTTCAGGATGACAAAGGAAGTAAAAGAAACAAGAACGATAAAACATTGTCATTGCGGCCCGCCTTGCCTCTGCGAGGAACGAACGGGCAGGCGTAGGCGGGAATCTATTTCTGGATCCTGAATCAAGTTCAGGATGACAAGGGGAAAGTTCTGTATTCCCGCTTTCTCGGGAATGACAATGTAAAAAAATTCTTGCATTTTTCAGCTAAAATTACTATGATATCACTATGAGTAAAAAAATAAAGCAATTTATTCTGCTGGGCGGAGACGTAATAATTCTCTACTTTTCGCTGTATCTTACCCTATCTTTGAGATACATAGAAATCCCTTCGCTGGAACTATGGCAAAGTCATTTCGCACCTTTTTCTTTGGTTTTCTTTTTTTGGTTACTTATTTTCTATATTTCTGATTTATATAATTTAAATTTTGCCGTCAATAATATCCGCTTTTATAAATTGACTGGACGTTCTTTATTTATCTCCAGTTTTTTATCTATCGCTTTTTTCTATATTATCCCTCAAATAAACATTGCCCCAAAAAGAAATATGTTGATTTACGTCATCGTTTTTGCTGTATTATTCATACTCTGGCGACACTTCTATAATTGGCTATTAAAATCTTATTCACCAAAAATAAATATTGCTATTATCGGTTTTAATAAGCAGGTTGAAGAATTAATTAACGAGTTAAATTCTAAAAAACATCTCGGCTATAATATTTTAGCGATTGTCAATCCTGACAATGAAATTAATTGTCATTTTGAGAATATACAAATTGTAAAAGACATAACTGATTTGCCAGAAACTATTTCCCGATTAAATCTTGACTGGATTGTTTTAGCCACAAATATTCATAATTCCAAAGAATTACAAAAAACATTATTCAAAACTTTATCAAAAAAAATAAACTTAACCAGCCTGACTAATTTCTACGAAATAATCACTGGTAAAATATCCCTAGAAACTATTAATCAAGTTTGGTTCTTGGAAAATTTAAACCGCAAGAGCACATTCCTGTTTGATTTTTTTAAACGAACCTATGATTTGATTTTGTCAATCATTCTGCTGTTGCTTGTTATTATTCTCTATCCAATTGTCGGTCTATTTATCAAAATAGAAAGTAAGGGAACAATATTTTTTAAACAAAACCGTTTAGGAAAAAATGGAAAAATTTTCAAGATTATAAAATTCCGCACCATGTCGGAAAATAATAATGACCGCACACCAACCATTGCTAATGACAAAAGAGTAACCAAGTTGGGTTTAATTTTAAGAAAAACCAGAATTGACGAGTTACCTCAAATTATAAATATTTTAAAAGGTGAAATGAGTTTCGTCGGACCAAGACCAGAAAGACCGAATATTGCAGAAGAGCTAGAAAAACAAGTGCCTTATTATAGTCAAAGATTATTAGCTAAACCAGGTATTACCGGCTGGGATCAAATTTCTGGCGAATATCATTCCCCTTCTGTTGAAGATAGTTTAAAAAAACTTCAATACGACTTATTCTATATAAAAAATCGCTCGATCTATTTAGACATTTCAATCTTGTTAAAAACGATAGCAACAATTATTTCAAGGAAAGGGATGTAAGGCATGATGCTAAACCAACCTACCTGCCTCGCTTGAGAAATAAAGCGGGTAATATTAAAATTACAACAACATATGTTCAAACCAAAATCGATTATATCTAAAGGACCTAAGAGTTTAATAAATCTAATTAAAATAAAAATACAATTAAATAGACCTCCCATTGTAATGGGCGGATGTGCTCGTTCTGGAACGACACTTTTGTTGTCTATTCTGTCAGCGCATCCTGAAATTTATGCAATTCCAATATTAACAGACACTTTTTGCCTAAATGTTCATTCGTATAAATTCAAAAAGAACATTCCATTTGGATTAGTAGATCTAGCATATTTTTATTATAAATATTTTAACAAAATCCCTTCTTCATACAATAGATGGTGCGAAAAAACACCCATGAATGTTAGATATTTTGATAAAATCATAAAATATTTTAATGCTAAAGTTAAAATTATATACATAGTTAGAGACGGGAGAGATGTAATATTGTCAATACTCCCTGAAAAACCAAATGACTTTCAGGTTTCTCCAGAAAGATGGATAAGTGATGTTAGCATTGGATTGAAATATATTAACAATCCTAATGTTTACACTGTAAAATATGAAGATTTAGTTATGAATTATGAAGAAACGATAAAAAAAATTTGTACTTTTTTGGACATTGAGTGCGATTACCATCTATTAAATTGGCATAAATTTACAAAAATACGTACAAGTCGTGCTTGGTCTGGCGAAATCAAAGAAATATTTCAAGACTCAGTTGGAAAATGGAAAAAAACTAAATACAAAGAAAGAGTTGAAGAACTTATGCAAAAACCGAAAGCAATAGAGTTGCTAAAAAAATTAGGTTATCTAACCTAATTTTTTGTCCCAAATATTTTTATTTAATAGCCTCTCCTCATAGATTACAATAAACCAAATCCAAATTACCAATCACGTCACGAATAATATATTTCGTGTTTTTATTTTATTAAATTTTTCTTTTTCAAATAGTTGATAACTTTTTCAACGCATTCCTTAATTGACATTTCATCAGTTTTTAAATATATATCAGGACTGTTTGGTTTTTCGTAGGAATCAGAAACACCAGTAAAATTTTTAATTTTGCCTGCCCTGGCTTTTTTATACATATTCTTAACATCACGCTTTTCACAAGTTTCAACCAAAGCATCAACGTGAATTTCAACAAAATTAGGCATCATTTTTTTTAATTCATCCCTCTGCTTTTTGTATGGAGAAACAAATGATGCAACAACATAAACTCCATTTCTGCTCAAATACTTGGCAAGAAAGCCTACTCTTCTAGTATTTTCAAATCTATCTTCCTTAGAAAAGCCCAAATCTCTTGTTAAAGACTCTCGCACAATATCACCGTCTAAAGATTCAACTCTTTTATCTTTTTTCTTTATTATTTCTGCTACTTTTCTTGAAATCGTACTTTTTCCTGAAGATGGTAACCCCGTAAACCATAAAACGGGCGCTTTTCTATTCCTGACTTTAATATTATTTAATACTTTTTCTTCTCCTTTGCTTATTATTATGCCAGCACCAACAGTATTATTTGTAATTTCGTCTATTAAGATAAAACTGCCGGTATTTTTATTTTTTTGATAAACATCAAAATACAATGGCTCATTTGTTTCAATGCTAATTCTACCAATATCATTTTTTTTCAACAATTTGGTCTGTTTTTGATGAAGATTCTCGATGTTGATTTTATAATAAATTTTAGAGACACTACACCTTAATGTTTTTACAGAATGTTTTATTAAATAAGATTTATTACACTCAAGCGGTTCTTCTGAGAACCAACAAATCATAGCTTTGAAATTATTTTTTATTATCGGTAAATTATTTTCTCTAACGATCATGCATCCCCTACTAACATCAATTTCATCTTCCAATGAGATAGCTACAGACTGAGGACTAAAAGCATATCCAATTTTCCTTTGTCCTAAATATATTGATTTAACCGTACTTTTGATCTTCGATGGTAAAATAATAATTTTATCTCCACGTTTTATTGATCCACCTTCAATTTTTCCACAATAGACTCTTCCGCTTTTTTTGGACTTAACTACATATTGGACTGGAAAACGGAAATCAATTAGATTTCTATCAGACGAGATGCTTGCGTTTTCTAAATAATTTAATAATATTTGGCCATCATACCAACTCATATTTTTACCGCGACTAACAACCATGTCGCCTTTTAAAGCAGAGACAGGAATAAATTGAAGATCGTGAATGTTTAATTTAGCCACATAATCTATAAAGTCATTTTTTATTTTTCTAAAATTATCTTGGTTATATTCCACTAAATCCATCTTATTTATAACTACTAAAATATGCGGGATTCCTAACAAACTAACTATAAACAAATGGCGTTTTGACCCAACAAGTAAACCGCCCTTCACGTCAATCAAAATAATCGCTAAATTTGCCATTGATGATCCAGTAACCATGTTTCTAGTGTATTGTTCATGCCCAGGAACATCAGCAATAATAAACTTTCTGTTAGGTCTGGAAAAATGGCGATAAGCCACGTCTATGGTTATGTCCTGTTCTCTTTCTGCTGACAAACCATCAGTTATTGAAGATAATTTTTTTTCTTCTAATTTTCCATTTTTATCTTTGATAGATGAAAGGTGATCTTCAAAAATTTCATTACAGTCATACAACAAACGCCCGATTAACGTAGATTTTCCATTATCAACACTGCCCGATGTCGTTAATCTTAATAGTTCAATATTTTCTAAATTATTTTTTTCTTTTTTCATAATTACTAAAGTATCACTTTATATAATGTCCATAAACCTAACAAAACTGTCGATATGCCTAAAACTGGTCTTATGTTTTTTTCTTTCATCTTGCTTGTTAATAACGCGCCCAATGGTGCAGCTAAAACAGCTCCCAATGAAAGAATTAAAACCAAAGACCAATCAATAGCTCCCCCAATAATTAAATATGTTAAAAATCCCACTAAACATATTGGAGCCTCTGCTAAAGTTGTAGACGCTATAGAATTTTTAGAATTATTACCACTTATTATTTGACCAGATGTTACCACTGGTCCAAAGCCACCGCCAGACAAACCCTTGTTAAATGCGCTTATACTTCCGAGAATTAATATTTTTCTCCAAGAAAACTTGAATTTTATTTTTGGAATTAATAAAACTACGCCCATCATCAAAACTAAAACACCTATGTATCCTTTCAAGAAAATTTTCGGAATATTTATTGCTATTAATGCAGCCAGTATCGTTGCAAAAATCCCAAATACCGAAATAGCAAACGCAACTTTAAAATCTTTACTAGCGCTTTGTGCAAAATATTCTTTAAATCCAAGCTCTTTTATTTTGTTAAAACTAAATTTTGATTCCGTTGTCTGGTTGCTAAAATCAGCATTTTGAAATTTATGATGGAAAATACTTGCCGTAAAACCGCCAATCATCTGCGAAAATAATATTGCCGGAACAACCACCAATGGATTATATCCGTAAATTATTAAAACTGGACTTAATATAGTTCCATACATCATGCCGAAACTACTATCTATAAATTCACAGATAAAGGCTAACACAAATAATAAAATAATGATTTCTGAGAACATAGTATTATTTTTTGCGTTTATTAAAAATAACCATCTCGTTTTTTATCTTCCATTGAACTGGATTTATTATAATCAATAGCCCTTGTTTCTCTCTCTGATCTTTTGGTTTTGATTAATTCCTCAATTATGTCATCAACATTTTTAGCATGTGACAAAATTGCGCCAGTTGAAGGAGCACACCCCAAGGTTCTATAACGACTAACTTTTTCTATTACTTTTTCCTTTGGCATTGGCTTTGTAAATTCATCTAGTCTAATCAAAACGCCATTTCTTTTTACCATTTTTCTTTTTTTAGCAAAATATAAAGGCACGACTTCGATTTTTTCTTTTTTTATATAAAGCCAAACATCAAGCTCTGTCCAATTTGAAAGAGGAAAAACCCTCATTGTTTCTCCTTTTTTAAGTCGACAATTATAAAGGTTCCACAGCTCTGGTCTTTGATTTTTTGGATCCCATACGCCCCGTTCATTACGATGAGAATAAATTCTCTCTTTTGCTCTTGATTTTTCTTCTTCTCTTCTTGCACCCCCTAGACAAGCATCAAATTTATATTTTTTAATTGCGTCAAGCAATGGTTTTGTTTTTTTATGATAAATATACTCTTCACTGTATGCATCTTCGGGTTTAAAGCTTGTGGATTCCTTACTTTTGTTTTGATAAACGATTAAATCTAGTTTGAATTTTTTTATAATTTTTTCTCTAAACAAAATCATTTCTTTAAATTTGAATCCAGTGTCAATATGCAGTAATGAGAATGGGATTGAAGCCGGATAAAAAGCCTTGCGTGCTAAACAAAGCATAACTGAAGAATCTTTACCCATAGAATAAAGCATTGCCAGATTTTTAAATTCCGCTGCTGCTTCACGAATAATGTGAATACTTTCCGCTTCTAATTGCTCTAAATAGTTTAAATTATATTTTTCCATAAATTTCTACTTTTTCAACAAAAATAAAAATATCAACAAATTATTTACCTATTAATGTTATCAGATTATTAGAAATTATCAAAACTCAAATGAATATGCTATTCTTTAATTAATAAAATAAATATGAGTCAAAAATTGTAAAAATGCTTAACAAACTAAAACAAAAAATATATAATCTGCTTCGCTGGAGTGAAAAATGGACTAAAACCGACATGGTTTATTTAGCCAAAGGCGGATTCTGGTTAACATCAGGACAAGTCATTTCTTCCATATCTTTTTTTCTATTGGCCATCGCCTTTGCTAATCTTCTGCCAAAAGAAACATACGGAACCTATAAGTATGTTTTATCTCTGGTGGGAATACTTTCCGTCTTTACTCTATCTGGAATGGGAACGTCTTTAACGCGTTCTGTCGCCAGAGGATTTGAAGGTTCTTTAATCCCTATCTTGAAAGAAAAAATAAAATGGGGCTTAATCGGCAGCTTATTATCTCTGGGAATTGCTATTTATTATTACTTGAACGGGAATCTGACTTTGACAATTTGCTTTACAATCACCGCTATATTTTTGCCACTGATGGATTCTTTGGGGATTTATGGAACGCTCCTTAATGGAAGAAAAAATTTCAGATTATCCACCAAATACGATGTTATAACAAAATTAATTTCATCAGCATTGATAATCTTAATTTTAATATTCTTTAAGAATGTATTTTTAATATTATTTACCTATTTTATATCCTACACCAGCTTAAGATTTATATTTCTGAAACTAATAATCAAAAAACAAAGGCCTAATTCTGAGACAGAATCAGACACAATTTCCTATGGCAAACATTTAAGCCTACTTGAAATAATAGAAACTATCGCAAAAAATTTGGATAAAATTCTTTTGTGGCATTTTCTAGGCGCAGTTTCTCTGGCAACGTATTTCTTTGCCATAATGATTCCTAAACAAATGCAAATTTTTTCTAGGCAAACCATTACTTTAGCATTTCCTAAATTGGCGAATAAAAGCATTCATGAAATTAAAAAAACTCTCTTAATAAAAATACAAAAATATTTCATTATACTTGTTCCATTAACTGGATTATATATAATGATAGCTCCCTATATTTACAAAGTGTTCTTTCCGCAATACATGGAATCAATTATATACTCACAAATATTTGTCTTGATTATTTTATTTACACCAATAAGCCATATCCAAACTGTACTCACTACTCATGCCAAAAAAAAACAGCTTTATGTATTAAAAATTGTTATACCATTTTTACGTATTATTCTTCTATTTTCACTATTGCCTTTTTACGGAATTATGGGGGCAATAGCAGCAATCATCGGAACCAATATAATAAGAGCATGCCTTCTACTTTTCTTTTTTAAGAAATTATGAGATCCTGATTATATCGGATAACGAATTGGCACCAAGGATTAACGCATACAAAAATTCAATTTATAGAACAAAGAATAATTAAGAATCCTAGTTACCAATTACAAATTCCCATCTCTTTCTGTCATTCCGACCCGCCTTGCCTCTGTGAGGAACGAACGAGCAAGCGAATCCGCCAGCTGGCGGAGGAAATCTAAATTCACATTAATGATAAACAAACTAAAACAAAAAATATACAATATTCTTCGTTGGTCAGAAAAATGGACCAAAACTGACATGGTGTATTTATTTAAAGGTGGTAGCTGGTTTACATCATCTGAGATAATCTCTAATCTCTTAAGTTTTGGTCTTTCCATCGCTTATGCTAACTTACTGAGCCAGCAAACTTTTGGTACCTATAAATATCTCTTATCTGCCTATGGTTTAATTTCTCTAGTAGCTCTTCCTGGAATAGTAACAGCTGTCACGCAATCGGTAAGTCGTGGCTATGAAGGATCTCTAAGAAATGGATTTAAAACCAAAATGTCCTGGGGATTTTTAGGTACTGCTATTAGTTTAATTTTAGCTACTTATTATTTTTTTCATCAAAATTTAATTCTAGCAGGTGGATTTGCTATTATCGGTATTTTTATACCCTTGGTAGACTCTTTCAGTATTTACTCTAGTTTTTTAATAGGCAAAAAACTTTTCAAACAAAAAGTTATTTGTGGCATTCTAACAAATATATTCTCCGTATCTTCGGTAATTATTACTATACTCATTACTAATAATATTTTTATATTGCTAACAACTTATTTTTCTTCACTTTTCTTAGCTCATTCATTCTTCTACCAAATAAATGCTAAAAAATTTATAACCAATAACAAAACCGACGTCAATTTGATTACCTACGGAAAATCTCTGACTGCTTGTCAAATATTTTCAAATGCTGCGCAATATATTGATAAAATTTTATTATTTACCATGCTCGGTTCAGCTCAAGTAGCAATTTTTACTTTTGCCAGTGCCCTACCAGACAGAATCAAATACATTTTCCGCTTTACCATCACAATCTCCATGCCAAAATTTGTAAATAATACACACGAAGAAATAAAAAAAACTTTGCCTAAAAAAATAATGATAATGGCAACTGTTATTGCTTTTGTCATTTTGTGTTATATCGTCGTCGCACCACTAATTTTTAAATACATATTTCCACAATATATATCAGCCATACTCTTTTCACAAATTATTGCACTGACATCTATTTACGCAATCGATTATCCAATAGGGGCATATTTACAAGCACACAAAAAAGTTAAAGAATTATTTATAATTTCCAGTTCGAGTTTTATATTGGGAGTAATTTCTATGGTTGTATTTATTCCTCTCTATGGAATCTGGGGTGCAGTAATCGGTTTAGCCATAAACCGCCTAGCAAACATGATTACTTCATTTTATTTTTTGTATAATCCAATAGAAAAACAAGGAACGTCAAAACATTATTTTTAATAAAATTTAACATTCTAATCATTCTTTTGTGCAATTACACACAGACTTAAATACCTTCTTTTACTGGGGAGCATAATCAACCAAATAAACAGGGCTGGTAAGCCAAAAATTAACCAATCTTTGATTTTTGCTAAATTATGTATTCTGTTTATATATTTTATATTATTGATTTTAATTCTAAAAAATTATTTTTTAAAAGCAGTTGTAAAATAACCAAGGGGTATCTTTTCATTTAATCTGCTATATTTTTTACTTATTCTTGAAAGAAATTTATCCAAACCAATATTAATATTTTTAATTAAATTTCTCCAAAAAACAATCGGGATACTGCCACCAATAATCTAAAAATTTAAGGAAAACAAGCTAAAGCCTATTTTAAAAATTTCCATATCTTCAAAATTATTTTTTTGAAAAATTTACATTAATTCCCATAAAATCAGCATTACTCAAGGGACATTTTTTGCATAAAATAAATTTTTTTCTAAAACCTGCTTTTCTTTTTTTGATAATTTCTTTCGACAAATATATTTTCAAAAAACTTTTTTCTTTTATATTTGGCATTTTTACAACATTATTATAATCAATACAACATAATCCTAGATCACCATTCCAATATATAACAGCCGTATTTAACACTGCTGTACATAAAGTTTTATTTATATCTGAAATTTTTCTTCTATATTCTCTTTTTTTTGGTAACAAATATTTATATTCATTTTTTCTTTCTTCGCTTGTATGTGAACCCAAGCTTAATGATTTAAAATTAATATTATCAGCACCTATTTTTTCTGCCCATTCTTTTATTTTTTCTATTTCGTTTTCCGAAAAAGAAGTTAATAACACCTGTATAGAAACAAAAGTTTTTCCATTAAGTTTTCTCTTATTTTCCAAAAAAATTTCTATATTTTCCTTAACTACTTCAAACTTAGAACCAACTCTATATGCTTCATGAGATTCTTTTGTTATTCCATCAATACATAAATGTATTGAACTAAGACCAGCTTTTATTAATTTTTCAGAAAGTTCTTTGTCTAAAACCGTACAATTAGTACTAATAAACGTTTCATGACCATTTTCGCTAGCATATTTAACAAATTTATCAATATCCTTATTTAGCAATGGTTCTCCTGCGAAATTCATCAATATTTTTGGTTTATTCTTGATATTTTTGAATTCATCAATAATATTTTTAAACAAACCAAGAGACATAAAGCCTCTTTCCCTTTTCATAGCAAAAGAGGTCGGACAAACTGGGCACCTCAAATTACAAAAATTAGTTGGCTCTACTATAATTTCTCTCGGAATTTTTTTAAATAAAAATGAAGGATAGAAAATAGCTATCTTGTCCATGATATACCAAAACAATTGTTTTCTTTTTAAATAATCAATTGCTATTTTTATTTTTTTATTTTCCATATTTATTTTAAAATATTTTTTGTTATTGGATCAAATTTTTTTAAATATTTTTTTGTTTTTTTGCCTAAAATCTCTTCGTATTTTTCCGAAGGAAGCCCGCCTGCATATTTCTGCGGACGCATGGCAAAAATCATTTCTTTTGTTAAAGCTGTTCCTGCACTAATATTCTTTCCAGCCATTAATGATTTTCTGAATATTGACCTAAATATCACCTCATCATCTAATAAAATTTTTTCTTTAACCCCGTAATTTTCTAAATTATTTTTTTCTCCCGACCTCACTTTTTCTACCATAATCTTGAATTCTTCTGGAGTCATGGAAACTTTATGATCAGCACCCCATAAATTTCTATTCAAAGAAAAATGTTTTTCTATTATTCTTGCTCCTATATTAACAGCCGCTATAACCGCTTCGTAACCAATGGAATGATCAGAAAAACCTATCGGAATATCATATCGCTCTTGAAAAAATTTGATAGTATTTATATTTAACTCTTCCGGCGGACAAGGATATTTCGAAACGCAATGTAATAAAGCAATATTCACTTTTCTCTTTTTTAAAAAATTAACAGCCAAATCAATTTCTTCCAGCTTACTCATTCCTGTTGATAATATAATTGGTTTTCCTGTTTCAGCTAAAAAATCCATAGTCACAAAATCTAAAATGTCACCAGAACCAACTTTCCACAAATCTATTCCAACTTTTCCCAACTTTTGAGCTGCTTTTTTGCTCATTGGTGTAGAAAAAAATATTATATCTAAATCTTGACAACATTTTTTAATTTCTTGCCAAAATTCTAGAGGAGTGGCATCTTCGTTTCTTTTTATCCATTTAACTCTGTCTCCTGCTTTAAAATGAGGTGAACTGATTTTAATATCCTGCAAAAATTCATCTTCTAAAACATGGGTTTGAAATTTTACAGCATCTGCTCCAGCTTCTTTTGCTAATCTTATCAATTGCTTAGTATTTTCTAAATATTCTTTTTGTGATTTATCAACTTTAGTCTGAATAAAATTTTTTCCTATCTCAGCAATAAAAAAAACATCTTTACGTTTTTTATCAAATATATCTTTTATTTTTTTATTTCTCATACTTCCAGTCTTTAATTCTTAAGCCATCACCACATATTTTAACCACAACTTTCTGCTTTTCACGCCAACCCAATTTTTTTATAATATCTTTGGGGACAGTAATGCTATAACTATATTTTCCTAGCTTAGATATTTTTCTTACAGGATTAGCACTTTGTTTTGTGGCTTTGTATTTAGACATAATCTTTTAAAGAAATAAACCTTATGTAAGGTCAGTATAAACCTTTCGTAAGGTGAGAGTCAAATATATAAATTATTTATTTCAAAATAACTCAATAAAATCAAAAGATAAAATTAAGAGATAATCTTCTTAATGAACTTTATTTTATTCGCATAAAAAACATAATACCAGAACTTTACTGCTATCCGTGATAATTTAATTCTTAATTTTAAATAATTTTTTCTATTTTTAGGCTTACTGATTATTATTCTTTTGTTTTCAATTTTTTGGGCAACTAGTCGAAAATGATGAACGTGCATACCGTTTTTCCTTTGTCTGTTTAGCTCTTGCTTATTTTTCTTCTCATCAATATCTATAAAAATTACTTTAAATCCAACCGTCTCAACAAAATATTTCAAAGTTTCCGGAGTAAACATACAGGGATGATCAATCTGCACAGCCCCGCTAATAGATGAACATCTTCTAGTTTGATGGCAAAAATTTTTAACCGCTAAAATTAAATTGCCTCCATGTTTTAAATTATCATATGACCATTCAAAAAACTTTCTTGGATTCAAAAGATGATTCAAACTTTGTACGCATATTATATTGGAAAACAAATCAACACTATCGTTTTTAAAATCTTCAAACAAACAATTATAAGTCTTTACCCCTTTACTTTCGGCATAATTAGCTTTATTAATTGATGGTTCTATGCCTACCACCTCTATATTCGACAAAATTTCCTTGAGACCAAGTAAAATACCGCCCGTACCAGACCCGACATCCAGAGTGAGACCTTTTACTATATATTTTTGTAATTTATTAGCTAAAACTCTACCAAATTTTTTTGAATTTTCGAAACCGTTTCCTGTTTCAAAAGGCTTTATTCCCTTAATCTTTGCTCTACTCTTGTAACGATGATATTTATAATATTCATTGTATTCCAATCTTGTCATCCGTGGATTAATATAAATAAAGCCACAATTTTTACATAAACATGTTCTAGTATTTAATCCATTGGCTGATTTTTCAGACAAAATAAAAAAATTGTTTTGACCGCACAAATTACATTTTATTCTTTCAAATTTTGCGTTGTTATAATCAAATTTATTTTTTAACATAAATTAAATTTAAAATAAAATTAGTTACTTCGTGCTATATAATCTTTAAATATATTTACAAACTAATATAAGATTATAAATTTTCTACAATATCGATCTTCTTTTTATCTTTTTCTGTTTTTAAATATTTTTGCACTAATCCATTATTAAACTTCTCAATTAACCTAGTTATATGCTTCGGTTCACAATTTTTAAATAAATATAGCTTGCCATTACTTAAATCTTGAGTTTTTCCTAATATTTTTTCTTTATTTTCTAGCTTTTTAAAAATTTTAACATAATCTTCAACGCCTTTCTTTATTGTTTTATTCCCTATTGAATGCGGAGTGTCTCCTATTTCTATACTAGGTCTGCACTGATGAATTATTTCTCCTGTGTCGATACCTTCATCTAAAATATGAATAGTAGCGCCAACATATTCTAGTTTTTCTTCATATTGAGGCCAAAAATTAGTGCCTGAACCTCGGTAATATGGAGATAGGCCAAGATGGATATTGATTATATGATTTTTTTTAAATAAACTTATAATTTCTTCCTTTAAAATAGAGCTCCCGAATACCGCAAAATAATCCGCTTTCCACCCTTTAATTTTTTTAATATATTTAGAATCATTAATTTCCCCTGCTGGCACCTGCATTAACTCATAATTTCCCAATAATAATTCTTTATTTTTACCGAAAAAATATTTCTCGTTTTCATCTCTGGCATTAAAATATTCTTTGACAACAGACTCCTCGTTAGTACCCTCTCCCTTTTTAGAATAATCTCTTTTTTTTACTTCCTGTGCAATACCAACCACATTAAAATTTTTTATCAAAGAATTTATAAAAAAATTGTGTCTTAAATGATTGCTGCTAATTATTGCTAATTTCATATTCCCATATATTATTTTTTAAAATACTTAGCTTATCTCTACCCTGTGATGAATAACGTCCTATAAAATTAGGCTCAAATTTTTTATTATCGTATACGGTAAATAAATATTTTAAACCAATATCACTCAACATATCAATATTTTCTTTTTTTTGTAGTACATCTTCCTTGAAACCATATGGATACCCAAAACAATCTACCTCAGATCTAATTACCTCTTCTAGTGCTTCTTTTCCTTGCTTTATTTCTTTACTAAAAAGTTCTTTGTTAAAAGTATTATCATTAATTAAAGAGTGAGAATAAGAATGAAGTCCTATAGTATTACCTTGTTTATGTAAATTTATAACATCGTTTTTATCCATGTGGATTTTGTAGAAAGCATCAGGAATATCTTTTAGCATATACTTTTCCCAAACAATTAGTAATAGTTTTCGCGCTTCTTCATGCTTAATTTCATTATTAAAAAAATTTTTTATGCTACTACTTATGGAAAGGATGTCCTTATTAAAATTTAAAAATACTTTAAATTTTTTATAATCTTTTTCTATTACATGCAACTCATCTTTCACCTGTTTCACAAAATTTCTAATTCCGTAGTAAGCCATAGAGAAATGAATAATTTGCGAATTTAACGGTTCGCCATGAAAAACACAAGGAGAAATATTGTAGATAGCTCTAATGTCGAGTTTATTTAAATAAGGCGCGATAATTTTACTTTGTTCTTTTAAACTATCATCAAAACTAATAACACTACATCTTTCTGGTAATTCCACGTCCTTGCCTTCCATAAAATCAAAAAAATCTTGAGGATTAATCGGTAAGTAATTTTTTTTATAAAATTTAATATGCTTTTTAAATAGAGAAAAATCATGTCCCCAAATTCTGTTAAACTCATCTTGTCTTTTTAGGTAGTGATAAGTAACGAAAATTATTTTAATTTTTTTCTTATTCATAAAACTTAATCGATTATCTGGGCTCTACGATATAATCTTTTAATCGGGAATCTTGATATCAACATAGTTAGCCCCGCCAAATCAGATCCGTAAATTTTCAGTTGCTTTCTAATTAAATCCTTTTGTTTGTCTGTATGTGTAATGCGGATTTTTGTTAAACCAGAAATATTTGCCAAAGAAAAATCTTTTTTTCCTCTCGCAACCTCCTCCATCATCTTAATGAAATTGTAACCATAGCTTTCTTCCGAACAATATTCTGTATCAAAAATATTATCTTTTTGGTGATGAGAAAATCGCTCTAAATCATTTATTATTTTATCAAAATTGCTGGTTTTATTTCCAAGATATTCTCGTAAATTCAAAAAAGCGATTTTATGGATATCTTTATAATATTTTACCATAGCTTTTGATCTGTATTTATATATTATATTTCCGCCCAATTTGCCTTGATTATATTCATTAATATTTTTATTCACATCTCTAATTAACTCTTCTCTAGTTTCCCAAAGTTCATTTTTAGTTTCGTACATAAATTCCTCATATAGATTTCTGATGTTTTTCCCATAACTTTTTTGATTATCATGAATCAATTTAATCCATTCCCAAACCGAATAATTTAGAAACCTTAATAATGCACGTATTTCACCAAACATTCTATCGTTATAAAACATACCGACTGTTAAATAAAGCTTCCTTGCCTCCAAATAATCATCAAAAGACAATGTGTTGTTGGCCACGCAAATTTCTTCTATCTCTATAGCATTAAATCTTTTAGTGCCAAAAGAATAGGTTCCAACACAACGTTGGATTGGCCTAAACATATTTTTCATGCGAAATTGTTTTTGACAAAACTTGGTGCCAATTTCAGTGCCATGAATAACGGAGAGTTGATGTTGCGTAATATTACTAATCCCAGACTCTATTAAACCAGAAAAACTAATTTCTTGTCCGCGTTTAGAATCACCTGGCAAACCTAAAATAATTTCTGAATAAGAATGCGTATCAGAATCACTAATTTTATCAGAAAGAGACATTATATCATCTAAGGTAATGTTGGTTCGTTTGATATTTTTTAAAACTACTGGATCAAGTGATTGCACGGAAGCACAAAAACGCATAATACCACCCACATGTTCATTGCATTTTAAAACTCTTTCTTTTTGATTTTTACCTGTACTGCAACACAGATAATCAGGATAACCAGTTCTTTTTTGAACTTTTCCTATATGTTCACAAAAATTTACATCTTCTTCGTACATACCGAAATTAGAATCAGCTATCCGTAAAGTTCCTGTGAGCGTAGTATGGTTAGCAATATAATCAAGTTCTTTTGTTAACTTACTTAACGAAGCTTTATAAATTTTATTATAATAAGCATTACCTTCGGTGCAATAAGTACATGAAAATGGACAACCACGATGAGTTAATACTGGCGGAATTAAACGATGTCTAAAAAACTTATCCATCAAACCAGTTGTATAGGGCGATGGAACAATATCTAAATCTTCAATCCTTTTCTCGAGCTCACCGAAATAAGGTTCCCCCTCTATTAAAGCGTGGCAACTAGATAGTTTAGCTTTTTTAGCTGCAGTTATATCATTATTATTTAATAAAAAATCGACTAATCGAGAAAATGAAATCTCGCCGTCTTTATAAATGTAAAAATCTACCACGGGATGTTCTCGCAACCATTTTATTTGTTCCTCTTTTTCTTCGGGGTAATTGGGTCCACCATAAACAACTATAGTTTCTGGGTATTTTTCTTTTATCAAACTAATTAATTTGTAGCTTAAATCAATATTCCAAAGATAATTAGAAACACCAATAACGAAAGGAGTTTTATTTTTAATCGCTTTCTTTAAATTCCTCATAAATTTAAAAATCTCTATCTCTACTTTCCCTTCATGTTTTTTCAGACAATAAGAACCCAAAAAACCCAATTGTAAAGGCATGGTATCGCTACCCAAACCCAACACGGATTCGTGTGTTGGATCTATTAAATAAATTGCCTTTTTCTCTTTCATGTTTTATGAATTTAAAAATTTAAGTAAAAAATTTGCCGTTCTTTCGCCTGCTTTTCCGTCCATTTTCCAGCATTGTTCCCTTACTATTCTTTTTCTTCCTTCTTTGTCCAATTCTGAATTATTTAAATATTTATTTATCCATTCTAATAATTCTTCTTTGTTTCTCGCCACTCGGACTCCTTCACTTCCAAGGATGTTTTGGTAATGTGTCAACTCATACATCCAATTAGGATTTCTCAGAGGCTTTAATTTTTGCTTTGATTTTAGACAATAATTAATTATAGGCACATCGAATACTGAAGCATCTATGGCAAGGCTTGACACATGACAAATCATTAGAGACATATAGAATAAACTGTCAAGAAAATACGGTAATGTGCACACACATATTGCACTTTTTGCTAAAATGGGGGCATATGAAAACT
>CAYXNZ010000019.1:0-17272 GCA_964467155.1 uncultured Gammaproteobacteria bacterium
TAGATTTAGAAAATCATTTTTAGTAATACCTTTTAGTAGATACATGGTGACTAAATATATACTGATTGCTATAACTAGGGTTAAAATTATATTTATATTTGTTCTGATAAAATATACCACAATTGCCATTAGCAAGGAAGACATTAATGCTTTGAAAAAAATATTTAATTTTAATCTGATATGAGATACTTTTATAACCAAAATAAACGAAGCTATGGCAATCAATGATTCGCTATAAACAGTTACCCAGGCTGCACCAAAATATGAATATTTTGGTATAAAATAAAGATAACCAATGACAGAAGTAACAGCCGTTAACAAATAAAAAGGAATCATTTTTTTCTGTTTATCCAAGGCAATAACAGCATGAGAGAATAAACATCCAAAGAATATAGCTCCAGTGGCCAATATGAGTATTCTCAGTATATCACCTGATATAAGAAATTCCTTACCAGCAATCAGAGATATTATTTGAGTTGATACTAGTTGAGTGCCGATTACCATAGGTATAGCGATAATAATAATAGCATCAAAAGATTTTTGCATAATTTTTTTGTATTTGTCTTTTTGTGAATTTGCCCAACTAATAGTTAAGAGAGGCAGAATTACTCCACAGAACATAAAAGGTAGCGTGGTTAAAAAATCAATAATACGATAACTAGCACCATAGATGCCGACTTCTGATGAATTTTTTAGCAGAGACAAAATTAAGGTATCAGCTCTTAAATAAATTAAATTAAAAATAATTGTCAAAGTAAGTGGCCAAGATTTTTTAATTATTTTCAGCCAAAGAGAAAAGTCAAATCTAAATTTTATTTTAACTAACTTACTTGCGTAGCCAAAATGGATAAAAAAACTAATAGCGCTAGATAATACGGTAACGATTATAATACCAGTTAAACCTTTGTTTAAATAAACAATAATAATTATTCCAATTAATAGTATTATTTTGCTAGCAATTTCAGCAATAGCAACCGCAGTCATTTTGAGATGTTTTTGAAACAAACCAACCATTATTTGATTTAGAGCAATAAAAAAGAATGACAGAGTAACAATAGCAACACCAATTTTGACTATTGGTTCATAGGGCATGAAAAAAACAACTAATGGAGCCAATCCTAAAAAAAATAACGCTGAAAAAAAGCGTAAGGTAAACAAGTTACCAATTAAAGATTCTTCATCACTATTTGGTTGACTGATAAGTTGTGTTGTTACTAAGGTAAGCCCCAAATCAGCTAGAACGCCGAAAAAAGACAAAAAGGTTATAATGATAGTGTATTGCCCAAAGCCGATTTGTCCCAAGTAACGAGTCATAATAGCCACAACTAGAAGCATTAAGGCTGTTGAGATGACTTTGCCAACAATTTGAATAGTTGTGCTATAGGCGACCTTAGCTGATGTGGTCATAGATAAACAGATAAAAATTAAAATAAAAATACAAAGATTATGTGGTTTTGCTTTGATTATTTTGGTATAATAAAGCTATTACTAATTAATTTAATTATAACACAATTATATGATGTCAATTAAATCAAAAATATGCAAGAATATTTGTGGTTTAGCTATTTTGTTTTTGTTGATTACGCCTATGCTAGCTATGCCGACACTAAATTATGCTCAAGCAGCTGATAACGGATGGTGGAGTGTTGCAGAAGAAGGTGGGGTTGATAAAATAGGAAAAACTGCTTTTGATGAGAGTGGAAAACCCAAAAATATTATTGAGATTGTAGCCTTGATAATTAAGGTATTTTTGGGCCTTTTAGGGATTATTTTTGTGGTTTTATTAGTTTTAGCTGGTTTTAAGTGGATGACAGCATCAGGTGAAGAAGAAAAAGTTAGAGAAGCTAGAGATCAGATTTTGACATCTATAATTGGAATTTTAATTGTCTTAGCATCTTATGCCATTGCTCATTTCGTTTTAAATAAAATTATTTATGCGACAACCGGATCAGAACCAGTTTGGTAATTAATTTTTAATAAGCTGCCGCTTAGACATTACTTTTTGTGACTCCGCCAAGATAGGCGGACAGGCGCCAAGTAATCAAACCTGCCTGCCCCTCCAATTCGGCGGGCAAGTGGCAGGCAGGAAGTCTCGGGGTACTTTATTCCCCGCCAGTCGGCGGGGTAAACGCTATTAAGTTCAGGCCTGTCCCGGAGTATTGCGGGAACGCACCCCAAACCCCATGGATATTTTAATATCGTTATTGTGACAAAGCGGTAATAAAATAACTAACTAAAAGATATTAATTTATAATAATATTTTTAATAATGTTTAAATTGTTTAAAAAAGTCGTTATTGTTTTGGTGGTATTTTCGTTTTTTTATTATATAATGAGTCAGGCCAAAATTTACGATAAAGATGAAGTTGAATATGGTGTAACTTTTTCAAAAAAACAAACTGAGTCGCTCGGATTAGATTGGCGAGGCGTTTACCTTGATATGTTTGACAATTTAGGTGTAGAAAGACTTCGTTTACCAGCTTATTGGAATGAGATTGAAAATAAAACAGGTGAATATGATTGGCAAGATTTAGATTGGCAGATTAATGAAGCTAGCAGAAGAGATGTTGAAATTATTTTAGCCGTTGGTGGTCGATTGCCAAGATGGCCAGAATGTCATTTTCCTAATTGGGCAGAAGAATTAGATGACGGACAACGTGAAGGCAGAATATTACAATACATTAGAGCGGTAATTGAACGTTATCAAGATAATAAAAATATTATTGCTTGGCAAATTGAAAATGAACCGTTTTTATCTCATTTTGGAAAATGTCCAGAATTAGAAAAAAGATTTTTAGACGAAGAAATTGCTTTAGCACGTAGTTTAGATGAGCGTTCAATAGTTGTGACTGATTCAGGCGAATTGTCCGTGTGGGTGCCAGCGGCTAAACGAGCTGACATTTTTGGTACAACAATGTATCGAGATACTTATTCTCAATTTTTAGAACGGTATGTCCATTATCCAATTAATCCAAGTTTCTTTAGATTTAAAAAAAATATTTCTAATTTTTTTGCGCAGCCAGATAAATGGATAGTAATTGAATTGCAAGCCGAACCTTGGGGACCAAAGCCTTATCAGGATTTAAGCCAAGAAGAGAGAGATAAAACAATGAATGTCGAGAAATTTAAAGAAATGACTGAATTTGCTCGTCAGACTGGTTTCCAAGAATTTTATTTATGGGGAGTAGAGTATTGGTATTGGGAAAAACAAATTCAGCAGAACGTAGAAATGTGGAATGAAGCAAAAAAATTATTTTAAAAAACCTCTGTTATTCTGAACTTGATTCAGAATTCAGAAGATAAATCAGTAATTTAAATATAAGAATTTTAATTTATAAAGCAGAATAGATTATTTTTATTCTGGATTGCGGGTCACCCGCTTGCAACGCTTCGCTTGCGAAACGGGCGGGAGCCCGCAATGACAAAATTTTATAATATGGAAAAAAAATATACAATTGGTATAGATATTGGTGGGACAAAAATGTTGGCAGTTTTGTTTGATGGGCAGACTGTTTTGGCTGATTATAGTTTGTCGACACCAAAAGACAATCTGAATAAATTTTTAACAATGATAAAAGCTTTAGTTGAACCTCTTTTGAATAAAGCGAAGGAAGACAAAATAAAAGTTAGCGGAATTGGTTTAGGACTAGCTGGTTTTTTTAATTACGAAACTGGAAAAATAATAAAATCGCCTAATTTACCCTTTCTTGATGGTCAAGATATTTTGGAGAAAATTAAAAAAGTAATTTCTCTGCCAGTAGCGTTTGATAATGATGCTAATTGTTTCACTAGAGCTGAAGCGGTTTTGGGAGCAGGTAGAAAATTTAAAAATGTTTTTGGTGTAACGATTGGTACGGGTATCGGTGGTGGTTGGTGTGTTAACGGAGAAATATACAATGGGTCACATACGAGCGCTGGTGAGATTGGATGGATGATAGTTGACTATGACCATAGTATTAGACTAGAAGAGGCATATCAACGATTGATGCAAAATAATCCAATTCAAGTAGCTGAAGAAGCTTATCGAGGTGATGTGTTAGCTGAAAAGGCTTATCAAGAGTTTGGTAAATATCTAGGTGCATCGCTAGTTAGTATGATAAACCTAATTGATCCAGAAATAATTGTTTTGGGTGGTGGTGTTGTGAAATCAACAGATTTATTTTTGAGTGATATTAAAAAAGAAATAAAAAAATACGCCCTAGTTGGTGGCGCAACAAATGTAAAAGTAGTTAAAGGGAAATTAGGTGATTTGGCTGGAGCGATTGGGGCAGCGATGCTGGTGTAAGATATTTTTATCCCCCTCCTTACAAAGGAAGGGTTGGGGGAGGTTAAAAATTCATAACCCCCTCTTAATCTCCCCCTTGTTAAGGGGGAGAAAAATATTCAAAGTGACAAATTTGTATATAAAAAAACGGTCGAGTGACCGTCTTTTTTGTTGATAAAATATCGTAAATAATTTATTCAGCTCGGTTCTCTGGATCGAAGGTTTCTGTTTGAGGGGCTGTTCCTGACAACAACCCTTTTCCAGTTGATATATTTATAATATTAGACACCAAGAGATAGGCAGAAAATATTACTACCAGACCGATGATTGCCCAGACTAAAATATTTTTTCCTTGTGTTATCTTTTCAGTATTGCCAGCAGCTGTCATCCAAACAAATCCACCGTAAATTATCATTACTAAAGCCAATGACCCCACAATTCCCATAATCGCTTTAATTAAGTAACCGATAAGGGTTGGGATAGTTGTAGGCGTTTCGTTACCTGTTAGGGGGTTAGTGAGAGAGACGGTACCTCCTGTGGTTGTTTTGACAGTACCAGCGTAAACAGCTGGGCTAGATAAAATAAATACAGAAAAAATTATAATAACAATAATTGTTTTAATAATATTTTTTTTCATAGTTTGTAAAATTAGATTAAATTCTATTAAAATTTTATCACAAAATAAGAAAAATAAAAAGTGGCAATTGCGTTTTGGTCTCGCAATTGCCACTAAGTCTTTTTTTTCCTCCTTTTATATACTTTTTCCTATCACATCAATTTTACTTCCGTTTGGTCCACCCTTTAGACAGGTGGGGCGTGAGTCCCTTGGTAAAGTAAAAGAATCACTTACGCCTACCTTAATCCACTGTTTATCACCTTCTTTTTTTTGAAAATAGATATCTTCAGAGAAGGTAAGTATTTCGATAAAAACAGTCGAGGTAATTTTTTTTTCTTCACCAGGCTTGAGACGAATAGTGATGTTTTTGCAATCACTCCCGTTCATGTTTACGAACTGGATTTTTCTGTCGCTTTCAATCACTCTCGCTTCATGATTTTGGGAAACCGACTCGTTTGGCTTTGTAGGAGCGGTAACTAATGGCGTAAGCTGAAGCAATGTCATAATTATTGCCATACATATTACCGCATTTCCTTTTTTCCCCTTGTTCGTTTTTTCGAATAACGAAAAAGATATCGTCATCAAAAAGAGCACGTAAATAACAATGGGCACCAGCACACTCCAGAGAGTTTTTTCTCCAGGAGTCAACCAATCAGTAATAAGCGGCGATATAAAATACCACATGATTGAAAAAACGAGCAGGGAGATACTGATTTGGTTGTCTTCGGCTTTAATCCAATTATCAAAAGACATTTTTTTTATACCAGCACTGACGGGAGTTCCTCCCGAGGGCTCTTTATCTGTTGTTGCATCAGGGTTTGTTACACCAGGACCTGTATAAAAAAGTTTACTGTTCACCATCTTTCCCCTCCTTTTTTTCTGTTCCTTCTTTTGTTTGTGTTATAAGTTTTTGGAAAGAAGCTGCCAAAAAATCGTTTGGCAGACTATGGAAAATTGTATTACTTTTTCCTTGAGCCATTTCTGCGAGGGTTCTTAGTGCTTCAAGTTCTGGTTTTCCAGCCACCACATCAAGCATAGCTTTTCTGGCAATTGAATCACCTTCGCCTTCTTTAATCTTTTTAGTTTTAGTTGCTTCGGCAGTAAGAATCATTGCTTCCCCGTCTAAACGTGCCTTTTCTGGCGCTGAAATTGATTTAACCAACTCATCATTACTGAAGTTTATATCTTCGATTGCGAATGACACGTCGGTCAGACCAATGGTTATAAATGGACTCGGGGGATCCATTCTTTGGATATGTTTTTGTTTAAAATCCCCGGAATTGATTATTGCCACCATGTCTTGTCCGCAGTATTTCCCGTATGCACATACATCTTTATCAAAAACGGTTAATAATCTGAGCTCTTTTGGTCGGGTGTCAAATTTACATGGAGAGTTTTGTGTTCCTGCTCCAACTATATCAGCATAGGTGCCACCCTCCAATCTCGCTTCCACCCACTGAGAAAAACGAAACCTTTCTTGATTAGTTAGTCTCCACGGAAGACGTCCAGCAAGTGAACGAACGGCATCGGCAACGAATGGTGTAAGATATGGTCCTAGCTCCGGAGCGTTTTTCCCGGGAGCGTATTGAATCGCTTTTAGTATTTTTTCTTCGTCAAATCGACAATAAAAAGTGGCTAAAATATTAATGTCAGCCGGCTCTATTTCTGTTGAGTAGCCTTTAACCCAACCCTTTCTGGTGATAATACTCCTTACCTTTAATTTAAATTCCATAATTTCCCTTGGGAATTTAACTAGCCATTCTATCGGCCACCAAATCCAATGAAATCCAGACGCTTCAGAAGTGTCATTGGATTTACCAAGACGAACTTTCATTCCTATTTCGTTTGGCTGAACAGTTTGGCAGCATTTAAAAATCCAAAAAGCGACCAATAAAAACAAAACACTCACAACAATCATCATTATTGTATTCATTTTTCATTCCCTCTCTTTTTCTCTAAATTGTTAAAGTTCAGCAAAGCTGAGCTTGTTTTTATATTTTTATCTGCAAATTATTGCAGAATTGCTTAACTTTGATTAAAAATCATAGCATAAAATCAAAAAAACGTCAAGTTTTAGACTCAACGAAATTTTAATGGTATTTGAGATATTGGCTAATATTAAAGTAATAGTGTGGATCCCCGATCGGGTCGAGGATGACAGTTAGCGCATTAATTTTTTATAAAGTTTTAAATATTCCTTGGCTGATTTATTCCATGAAAAATCTTTTTTCAGACAGTTTTTGACAATTTTTTGCCACTTTCTTGGTTTTTTATAAAAAATATTAATAGCTGTTTGTAAACTTTTTGTAAAATCTTTAGGGTCAAACTCTTCAAAGCTAAAACCAGTTTTTTTATCAACCGTATCAGCTAGTCCGCCAGTTTTTCTGACAACAGGTACAGTGCCGTAGCGCATAGCAAACATTTGCCCCAAACCGCACGGCTCAAAGCGTGACGGCATCAAGAACATGTCAGAACTAGCATAAATCTGTTGAGCCATTTTTACATCAAACACAATATTGGCGCTGACATGCTGCGGATATTTTTTGGCTAGTTTTTTTAATGATTGTTCATATTTTTTTTGTCCTGTACCGAGAAAAACAAATTGAGCTGGTTGATCCGAGTTTACAATTTTTTCAATTGCTGACGGGATTAACTCTAATCCTTTTTGCCAAGCTAATCTAGTAATCATGCCGACGATTGGGATATTTTTATCAATTGGGAGTTTCAAAAGTTTTTGTAAATACAATTTGTTGTCTGTTTTTTTGACCAAAGTTTTTAAATCGTATTTTTGTTTGATGAATTTATCTTTGGCTGGATTATAGATATTAATATCAATACCATTTAGGATACCGGATAATTTATTTTTATTTTGTTTAATGACATTCTCCAATCCAGCACCATAATTTGAGGTAGTGATTTCTTTAGCATAGGTTGGACTAACAGTGTTTACTCCATCGGCGTTAACGATACCTTGAACCATGAAATTGATATCTCCGTCTTGAGCATCTTTTGATAAAGTTTTCAAAGATTGTTTATTTAAATTACCAGTAGACAGAACTTCAATTTCTGATTTGCCTTGATAATTTAAATTATGAATTGTGTAAAGTGTTTTAGTATTTTCTAAAAAATTTCCCAGTTTTGTTTTTTGATCTTTTTGTACTTTTAGCAAATCCGTGATTAACGCTGTATGAAAATCGTGGCAATGAATGACGTTGGGTTGGAATTTTATTAGTGGTAGTATCTCGAGACAAGCTAAAGAGAAAAATAAAAATCGTTCAGCACTGTCGCCGTAATAAACTTCTTTTTTACCAAAAAACGGAGCGTATTCTATAAAATAAATAATCGTGTTTGCGTTGGGTAGTTTGGCTTGCCAGAGATTAATTTTTTTTATGTCTTTACTGGAGGCTATTTCTACGTTTGATAACTTTTTTTTCAGTTTAAATTTTTTTCGATCAATTAAACCATAGAGAGGCATGATAATTTTTACCTCACAGTTCAATTTTTCTAAAGCTGGTGGCAGAGAACCAGTGACGTCAGCTAAACCACCGACTTTGGCAAAAGGTGCTATTTCAGCAGCCGCCATTAAAATTTTTGTTTTTTTATTCTTCATGTTTCGAAATTAATTATCTAATAAACCAAGCTCTTTAGTCGCCAGAATAAACATTGTATGACTCCAACAAAGAGGTGAAATTGATTTTTGTATTTTGTTATCAAATATTTGTTCCGGTATTTGGTTGCCATTGAGAGAATCAAGTGCTTGATTGTAATATTTCATAGCTTTTTTCTTTTGGTTCATTTTTGACAAAACAATTGCTAGCCAGAAATTAAGAAGTGGCCAATAGCCAGCACCTTTCATTCTATGAATATTTTCATACATCCATCCGTCATATTCATCATTTTCATATCGCTTAACTCCAAAATTTTTTACTAATTTTTTTTCTATCATTTTTATTGTTTCTTTGGCTAGTTTACTGTTTGGTTTGATGATTTCAAATGGCCAAATAATTCCGAGAGCGCTAGCGTCTATACGTTCGTCATTTAATAATCCAAACGATCTTGAAAAATAATTTGTTTTTTTTGTTGAGTCAAGAAGAACTTTTTTCATTTGCTCAGTAGTTTTTTTGTATTTTTTGTTTGGGAATAATTTGTTAGCACACTGTAAGCCTTGGATACAGGCGGATAGTGAGTATGAAAAATTATCTTTTGTATCTGGGAAAGTCAATTTTTCTTCCCACAAATCTTCGGTAACAATTTTAAAATGATTATTATCCCAAATATTACAAAGACCATTAGCAGAATGAGTTATTAATTTTTTAAATTTTTTTGTTTGATTTATATTTTTTTTCAGATAACGATAGGCAATGTAAATAATTATGCCGGTTTGGTCGGGTTGGAATTTAAGAAGAGCTTTTGTTCCGTTTGGGTTATATTTTTCATAAAATAAACCCGTTTCTTGCCAGCCTTCAGCTCGTTTCATCAGCCAGTTAAAATAATTTTCTTGAATATTTTTTATTTCAAGGATATCTGCTGCCAAACAAGTAAAAGCGGCATCTCTTGGCCAAATATAAAAATAATTTTCTGCTTCTTTAGGGTAATCCTTTTTTGTTGAATTAGCGGCGACAATACCACCGTTATCTAAAATACAATCCAAAATTATTTTTTGACTAGCTTGGATTAATTGATTTATCTTTTTTTCCATATTTTTAGCTAATTATTTTTTCAACACCTTTCAAATATTTTGAATCAATTTTAAAATACTGCCATGAATTTTGAAGTGAAAAATTGTCGCCTTCATGGCGGTGAAAATCAGAACCGCCAGTTTCGATAAAGTCTAATTCCGTAGATATATGTTGAGCAAACATGACGGCGCCGATTGAGTGATGAGGAGATAAGATTTCAATCCCATCTATACCTAATTTTTTTAAGCTTATTATTAGATTTTTTTTAAATTGATTATGTTTTCCGGGATGATTTAAAATTAATTGACCACCTATTTTTTTCCTTAATTTCAATATTCTGGCAAGACTTATGTAACTGTTGCTTAATTTTCCCATCTCGGGGTTGTAAAAATATTCTTTGATAATTTCTTTTTCAGCCGGAGAAGCATTTTTTAAGCGTTTTTTTATTAGGGTGCGGTTTTGATTTAATTGCCAAATGTCATCTATTATGCGGTTGATTGGTGTGTAGTGCGTATATTTGTCTAGAGTTTTTTCAATATTTAATTTTATTAATTTTTCTCGGATTAGTTTTTTTAGAGCTTTTCTTACTTGGTTTTTTCTTCTGATTTGGCTTTGACGAAGCATCTCGTGGAGCTCTGGATTTTTTTCATCAAAATTAAACCAAAGCAGATTGATTCTGTGATTTTCTACTTTGACATATAATTCTAAACCAACAATCGGTTTGACCTTATATTTTTTACAAGCGGTTTTAAATTCATCTAGCCCGCCAACTGTGTTGTGGTCAGTTAAAGAAGCTACTTTAATACCCTGCTCAGCTATAAATTTTGCTAATTCAGTTGGCGTTAAGTAACCGTCAGAATAAGTTGAGTGAAGTTGAAGATCAATCAGCATACGGATATTTGTTATATTTTATAATGATGAGTTCGTGTTAATATTTTATCGAGATTTATATTCCCAATTTTTTTTCACCTGTTTTACTAACAACTCGCCACGCTCTGGTTCGGCATCGTATTTTAAGAAGAAAAAAGTAGCAGTTCTTAAAGCAGTCCAATTGTAATAATAATTTATTCTTTTTTGAAGATCGGAGTCTAATTTAATTTTAGCATGCTTGAAGTAATTATCCAAAAATAAATTTTTGATTCGATCGGTATAGTTTTTGTCATTAACTTTACGCAGAGACATGTATTCAAATTGTTGCAGGAAAGTGCCGATATCTCTAGCAAAATCTGCCAAACAGATGTCCGTAAAATCAATCACGGCAATTTTGTTGGCGCTAATTTTGATAATATTTTCTGGATGGGCATCGCCATGGACAAGCCAGCGTTTTGTAGTTGATTCTAAAAATGAATTTTCTTTGGCGATAAAATATTTGTAGGCTCTTTTATAAGTTTCATAATGATGAGAATAAAGTTTTTTAATTAAAGCAAAGATATTTTTTGTGCCAGGAATGACTGTTTCTATGCGGCTATTTTCTTCATTGAAATTTTTGGCTGTAATTGTCGGGGTGTTATGTAGTTTGGCAAACCACTTGGCTGTTTTAGGTATAATATTGTCTATTGATTGTCGATCATTTTTTCTGATGAATTGGTAAAGATTGTCACCTTTTACACCGCGATAGAAAAAAGCATTAAAATAATCTGAATAGAACAATGGATGAGGTATACTGAGTCGACTATTGGCAAAACCGTTTTGCCAGAGAAAATTCAAGGCTTCAAAAGATTTTTTTCTTGGTTCATCGCTATGGGCTGAACAGAAAATCGAAAGTTTATTTGTTTTTCCATTTTTTATGTTAAAAATTACTTTAAATTCTATAACTACATGATAAGTTTCTTCCCAAACACCATTTTTTATTGGATGAATAGTAATTTTTTTTATATTTAAAAAATCAGGATAACGCGGTAATAGCTTATCGTTAAATAACTCTAAAACAAATTTTTCATCAAATAGTTTTAAAATTTTATTCATAGGTTTTTTGCTTCGCAAACCCGCGCTATCCCGAGTATTCGGGACGGGACATTCGAATGTCAACATTGTTTAAATTATTTTTTCCAATAATAATTCCAGTGCTTGGTCCAGACCATTTTTTTTAATTTTATATATATTTTTTCTGATTTAATTTTTATTTTTTTAGTTGTGATGTCATCTAAGGCTCGGATTGCTCTGATAAATTCATTTAAACCTCTCTCTATCTCGTCAGGACTCCATGAAATAGGACCGAATAAGCGAAAATCTTTAGCGCTAGCCCACCAGAAAGTACAGCTAGCAAAACCTCTGACTAGGTGCCAACGAGCCCAGCTGTAATTATCGTCTTTTTTATTTTCTTCAACGATTTTGTAGGCTGAATTGGCAAATTCCCAGAGTTTTTTTTGAATTTTGTTTTTTTTGTCAAACCACAGGGCGTAGGGTAAATTATTTTTTAATTCATCTTCAAGAGATTCCCAAGTAGAGTTTATGGCAGAAAATAATATTGGTTCAGTTTGATTATTAATAAATTCAGAGATAGTTTTTGTTTTTAAATTTTTTTCTTTTAATACTTTTTCAAATTCAGCTGTGTGGTCAATGTGTCGGAGTCCATAAAGTTCACCATCAGTGGCAGTAATAGAAATGTCATTATTTTTTTCTTTTAGCTTTTTTAAAATTAATTCTGGCACATAGCATTTTGAATCTTTTCGTGAGCGAAAAATTATTTTTAAATCACTATTTTCATCTTGATATATTTTGTTGAAATCAATTTGGTCTAAACGTCCATTATAAGTAATTTCGTCTAATATTAACCATTTATAACCAAGCCTTTTGATAAGTTTAGCGACATCGGCACTATAAGCCATTTCTGGTAAAAAGAACCCTTCTGGTTTAAAGTTTTTGCCAAAATGTTTTTTTAATATTTCTTCATTTTCTTTAATTTGCCTGATTGTTTCTTCTTTTGGGATTAATGGTAAAAGAGCATGATAAGCTGCCGAGCCAGTTAATTCTAACTGTCCATCTAAAACTAGTTTATTTAAACGTTTGATTAAATCTTGATAGCCAAGCTCTTCCCAGCGCAAGAATAAGCAACCTGTTATATTGAAAGTGAATTTTATTTGCGGATGTTCTTCTAGGGCTCTGATTAATCGAAGATAGCTCATTTCTGTCGCTTCTTTTATAACATGACCGTCTGTGTTTACAGGTTGATATAGATGAAGAAAATTTATCCAAAGCATAAAAGTAATTATAAATTATTTTTTATTTTTTCCATTACCATTTTTTAGACACAGAGCTTTATAGTATAAGGCAACATATTTTTTGGCTGGAATTTCCCAACTGTTTGATTCTTGCATAACTCGAATTTGTATATCACGCCAAGCATGTTTGTGTTTATAGGTTTCCAGTGCTCTAGTAATACCACCAAAAAGAGATAATTCATTAAATTGTTCAAAAACAAAACCAGTACCTTTATTAGTAGTTGGATTAAAATTGATAACAGTATCGTTTAAACCACCAATTTTTCTAACGATTGGCACACAGCCGTAACGCATAGCTTTTAATTGATTTATACCGCAAGGTTCATAATGTGATGGTAGAAGAAAAAAATCAGCGCCAGCATAAACCAAGGTTTCATATTTTTGGTTTTGCTCATGCGAAGGGATAACGATTAATTTTTTTGGATATTTTCTGGCAATTTTTTTAAGCTCTTTGATGTATGTTTTATCTCCAGCACCGAGAATTATTAATTGCAAATCGTATTGCATTAATTGTGACATTATTTTTAAGAGTAATTCAAAACCTTTTTGAAAAGTTACGCGTGAAGTAGTGCAAATCAATGGAGTTTTTAAATCAATTGGTAGTCCAACCTTTTTTTGAACACATTCTTTGTTTAATTTTTTGCGATGAATTTTTCGATGATTAAAATTTTTACATAAACCAGGATCGCGAGCTGGATTAAAAGCGTTATAATCTATGCCATTTATAATGCCAAACAATCTGTCTTGGCGATTTCGTAAAATACGATGCAAATCTTGCCCAACGTTTTTAGTCAATAATTCATCGCGATATTGCTCACTGACCGTATTAATCATATCAGCTGACAGGATTGCTCTTTTGGCAAAATTAACATATTCAATTTTTGGATCAGCGAGATGTGGTATTCTGGAATGTCCATAATCTTTTTTCTTTGGTGGCACTTCCCACCAATTTTTTCCAAATTGAAAAATTAAATTGTGAATTGTGAAAATAGTTTTAGCTTTTCTTAAAGTTTTTGAATAGCGAAAATCAGTTTTTAGATAGTAAGGAATTAAACCTGTCATCCAGTCGTGACATTGTACGATATCAGCTTCAAATTTTAAAAGAGAGATTAATTTTAAAGCAGCTACGTCAAAAATTAAAAAACGAGCGTTTTCGTGACTTGAACCATAGAGATTCTTTTTGCGTGAAAAGTATTTTTTATTTTCAATAAAATAAATTGGTAAGTCTTTCATTAAGTAGCCTTGCCAATAGTTTATTTTAATTGATTCCTTTGAATTCAAATAAACATCAACATCTTTGTGTATTAATTCTAGATTCAATTTCTTTTTATCAATAATTTGTCCATATAGCGGAGTAATTACAATAACTTCGTGTCCCATTCTTTTGATAGCTTTCGGCAGACTACGAGTAACATCAGCTAGGCCACCAGTTTTAGAAAACGGGGCAACTTCTGATGCTATATGAACTACTTTTAATTTTTTTGCCATATAATAATATTTTTTATTTTTAGTTTGAGACTGCAGTACAAATGATATTCTCCTACAATCTTATTCGATCATTAGAGCTACAAATAGCGACAGCTAGTGCATCGGCAGCATCATCTGGCTGAGGGATTGCTTCTAGTTTTAAAATAAGCTTAACCATTTTTTGCACCTGTAATTTACTGGCTTTACCATAAGCAGATACGGCTTGTTTGACTTGTAAAGGAGTATGTTCATTGATTGGTAAATTATTTTGTTTAGCAGTAAGCAAAATTACACCCCTAGCTTGGCCAACTATCAAGGCAGTTTTAACGTTTTTACAAAAAAATAATTCTTCAACAGCAACTTTTTCTGGTTTATATTTTTTAATTATCTTATTTAATTCTTGATTTATGATATTTAGTCTATCGGACAATTCAGTATGAGCTTTAGTTTTAATTGAGCCGTAGGTGATACATTTTAAATTATTATTTTCATCTTTTTTGATAACACCATAACCAGTATCAGCAATACCTGGATCAATGCCTAAAATAATTTTTTCTTTTTTATTCATTCAATAAAATTAAATGTTAAGATTTGTGTAATAATCAGAAATATCTTCACATTCATCCAGCTCTTCAATAAATTTTTCTAGTCTTTCTTTTTCTATTTCTGACGGATTAGTTTCTTCTTTGGCTACATATTCCAGGTCGGCTGACTCTGTTTGTATATTCTTACCATCTAAAAATTGTTGTAAATTTTGTAGATTTTCAGTTTTAGTAAAAATAGTCATTCCCTCTTCTTCTTTTTTAATATCTTCCGTACCAGCGTCAATTAATTCTAACTCAAAATCTTCATTATTTAAATTATTCTTCTCTAATTCTTCGTTTAAAATTCTAATTACTCCTTTTCTTTCAAAGTTCCACATAACTGAACCAAAAGCGCCACCGTTTTTTGTAAAAATATGACGAATTGTTGCTGCTGAACGATTTTTGTTATCAGTTAAACTTTTGATAATAAATTGTGAGTTAATTGGCCCGATTCCTTCATAAATAAGTTCAATAATTTGTTCTCCTTCAAGTTCACCAGTACCACGTTTAACAGCTCTCTCGATATTATCTTTCGGCATGTTGGCAGACTTGGCTTTTTCAATTGCCATACGCAAACTGAAATTTGTATCTGAATCGCCGCCTTTTTCTTTAGCAGCAATTGTTATTAGATTAGCCATTTTAGTAAAAACAGCACCACGTTTGGCGTCAACAATCGCCTTAGCTCTCTTGGTTGTTGCCCATTTACTATGTCCTGACATAATTAACAATTAACAATTAAAAAAATCAAAGTAAAAATTATTTTAAAAAAATCAGGCGTTGCCTGATATACATAAATTAATTTAACATAAATACAAGTAAAAATCAAGATGTGGTATAATTAAGTTAATAATTTATAATAATATACCTTATGAATTTAGATGATTTAAAAATTTACAAAAAATTAGATAACGGACAGGTCGGCGAATCAATAGAACTATTACCCGATCAGATTAACCAGGTTTTACAAGAAGCACGTTTAATCAAGATACCAAAGGAATATAGTAAGGTTAATCAAGTAATTGTTGCCGGTATGGGTGGTTCTAATTTGGGTACAGGCATTATCAAGTCAGTTTTTAGCGATAAATTAAAAGTCCCAGTTACTATTTTAGCTGGTTATCAAGTGCCTGATTCAGTTGATAAAGATGCTTTATTTATCATTTCATCTTATTCTGGTAATACTGAAGAACCCCTAAGTGTTTATAAGGAAGCAAAAAAAAGAGGAGCTAAGATTCTAGGGATTACATCTGATAGTAAAAAAAATAAATTAGCCAATTTAATGCTTAAAGATGATATTCCTGGTTATCTTTTTAAACCAGAGTTTAATGTGTCTAATCAGCCACGTATGGGACTTGGTTATGGTGTTTTTGGTATAGCAGTTTTGCTAGCCAAGACCGGCTTATTTGTAATTAAACCTAAAGAGATAGAAGACGTTATCGCTAGTTTAAAAATTTGGGAACAAAAAATAAAACCCGGAATGAAGAAGAATAATAATTCAGCTAAGCGAATGGCGATTGAGTTATATGGGCAACAACCAGTAATTATCGGAGCAGAATTTTTATTGGGCAATTTGAGAGTTTTGCGTAATCAGTTTTGTGAAAATAGTAAAAATTTTGCAACTTATTTAACTTTGCCAGAATTAAATCATTACGCTCTAGAGAGTCTCGGTAATCCTAAATCGAATAAAAAGAATTTAACTTTCATTTTCTTTAGTTCAGATTTATATCATTCAAGAATTCAAAAAAGATTGATTTTAACCAAACAAGTTGTAAAGAAAAATAAAATAAAAGTTTTGGAATATAAATTGACTGGTAAAACTAAACTTGAGCAATCTTTTGAGATGTTACAATTTGGTAGTTGGGTAACTTATTATTTAGCAATGCTTAACAATGTAAATCCGTCAAAAATACCTTGGGTTGATTGGTTTAAAAAAGAGTTGAAATAGATTAGTTACAAGTATTAATTAATGAACATACTACGGTATGTTCATTTTGTCAATGTAAAATAAAATACCTCCCACTTGCGTGAAAGGTATTTTGTTTATTTTGTACCGCCACGGGGCCCGCCTACGCTAAAGCTTCGGACGGGTAAAAATCGCCCCAGCCATTCGGCGGGGTTTCGTCGTTTCACTCCTCAAAACCCATTTAAGAAAAAAAAACTATTTTAAGTCATTAGAATTGTACCGCCATGGGGAATTCCGTCTCGCTTTCGCTTCCGCTCAAGCTTCGTTGCCCTGGGCAGCGCTGAATGCTCCCTGGGTCGCATCCAGCGACGCTTGACTACATTCCTCGCCACCGGAATTGCGGCTCGGAATTTGTCTCGCTTCTGCCCGTTCGATTCCCCTCGCTATCAAATACAAAACAAAACACCCCTTGTTTGCACAAGAGGTATTTTATTTTGTACCGCCACGGGGAATCGAACCCCGGTCGCCAGGATGAAAACCTG
>CAYXNZ010000019.1:17372-18571 GCA_964467155.1 uncultured Gammaproteobacteria bacterium
TTTTATTTTGTACCGCCACGGGGAATCGAACCCCGGTCGCCAGGATGAAAACCTGGTGTCCTAACCACTAGACGATGGCGGCATGTTTAAAAAATAATCATCCCGAGTACTCGGGATGGATTTTTTAAAAAAAGTATGATAATACTAGAATGTAATATAAATTAAAAATAAGAATTTGTCAAGATGAAAATATTAGGCATTGAAACTTCATGCGATGAAACAGCCACAGCCGTAGTTGAAGGCAAGAGTGGTAGTATTAAAGTTTTATCAAATATAGTTTCATCACAAATAGAAATTCATAAAAAATATGGTGGCGTAGTACCAGAAGTGGCAGCACGGGAGCATGTTTTAAATATTTTACCAGTAATAAACGAAGCGTTAGAGGAGGCAAAAATTGACCCCCTCTCAATCTCCCCCTTGGCAAGGGAGAGAATAAAGAAAGGAATTGATGCAATTGCTGTGAATGTGGGACCAGGTTTAATCACTTCTTTACTAGTCGGTACAGAAACAGCTAAAACTTTGGCCTATTCTTGGAATATTCCGATAATTGCTATGAATCATATAGAAAGTCATATTTATGCGAATTTTATCGGAGAAAAGAAAAACATAAAGTTTCCAGCGATTATTCTCACTGTGTCTGGCGGTCATACGATGCTAGTTCTTATGAAAGATTTTGGAAAGTTTAAAACAATTGGTGAGACCAGAGATGATGCGGCCGGTGAAGCATTTGATAAAGCAGCTCAACTAATGAAAATTGGTTATCCAGGTGGACCAGCTATTGCAGTTGAAGCTGCAAAATTAAGAATTACCCGCCTGCAACGCGAGCTTGCGAGCGGGCAGGAGAACGAAGAATTACCCGTCTCGCCCTCGGCTAGCCGAGGCGGAAGAATCAATAGGTTACCACGGCCGATGATTAATGATAAGAGTTATGATTTTTCTTTTTCGGGATTGAAAACAGCTTTGCTTTATGAAATTCAAAAAGATCCTAACTGGCAGAAAAAAACAACAGAATATGCTCATGAGTTTCAGCAAGCAATTGTTGATGTTTTAGTAACAAAAACAATTAGAGCAGCACAAGAGTTTAAAGCACAAACAGTAATGTTGTCTGGCGGAGTTTCGGCTAATCAAGAACTAAGAAATCAAATGGAAGAAGCAGTTAAAAATAAATTAAATCAAGTAGATTTTAATATACCAGAAAT
>CAYXNZ010000020.1:0-18302 GCA_964467155.1 uncultured Gammaproteobacteria bacterium
TAGTGAACTATGATGGCACCGGCAATATGATTCAATTTGTTGATAATGCAATTGATAGATTTGTGATTGCTGATTATGGCGCGATCAGTCAAACAGCTTCAACCACTGGTTATGCTTATACAATCAACCAAACTGGTACAGCCGGCAGTTTATTAGACATTCAAGATGAAGGTTTTAGTCGTTTTACAATTGCTGACTATGGCGTAGCTAATTTAATCGCTAGTTCTACTAGTACCGCTCTAACAGTTAAACAAACTGACACGGGTAATATTTTAGACCTTTATGATGATACTAATTTAGCTTTTACAATTTTAGATGGTGGCAATGTTGGCATCGCTACCACTTCGCCATTTGCTAAACTGTCAGTGGTTGGTGACACCTATCTCGGTGGAGATTTAACCGCTACCGGTACAACTAGATTATTAGCTGATAATTATTTGGGTAATGCCACGACGACTGATATCACCTATTTTAATTCCCGCATCGGCACCTCGCTCGTACCAACAATTGATAATGTTCTAGATATAGGCGATGAAGCCAATTGGTTAAGATGGCGAACCGGATTATTTGGTACTAGCATCGGTGTGGCTGGCACGGCTACCACGACTGGCAATAGTTTAACTTTCACTGGCGTTGGTGATATTACTATGGGTGATGGTTCAATTATCCAGACTACTTCTGGCGCGCTAACTATTACTTCAGCTGAAGGCGCTACCTGGTCAACTGCTTCGGGTCTTCTCACTCTATCTGGCCAAGCCGGTATTACCAGTAATTCCAATACTGGTACTTACACAGTTAATGCGACTGGCCAAACAATTAATTTAGATTCAGCTATTTTCACTCTAGATACAACCAGCCACGCTACTTCTACGATTGGTGGTAATTACACCATTAACACGACTGGTCAAACATTGATTGACACCACTGGCGCGACTACTTTCAACACTGGTGGCACTTATACCTTGGACGCCACTGGTCAGATTATCAATATCACTGGTGGTTCAACTACATTCACCACAGGTCCGACAACATTCAATACCTCCACCTATGATCTAAATAATACTGGCGCAATTACCATTGGTGTAGATGGAAGTGAACAACATATTAGTTTTGAAACTAATAATTTTGATATTAATTCCATTGGCAATGTCACTATTGATGGTCTAGTTATTTCTCTATCTGGCAACACAATTACCACTGGTACTATGACCAGTAATATTACTGATAATACGGCTAATAGTTATCTAGTTCGTGAAGGCGCCAATAATTATATTGACATCAATACTACCAATGGTGCGGAAGCGATTAGTTTTGGCAATGCGACAACTAATCCAGACTTTAGTTTTTTGGGGACCGGGGATACCAACTTTGGCGGAACTCTGACTGCGACTGGTGTCATCTCTACACCATACTTCACCGCTACTTCGGTCACGGCCACTTCTACTTTTGCTGGCGGGTTAACGGTTGATACAAATAAATTTGTAGTTGACCCAGATAGCGGCAGAGTGGGAATTGGCACTAGTAGTCCGAGTCATGAATTAAGCGTATCAGGAAGTGCTTATATTACTGACAATCTGATTGTTGGTGGGGACGCTACTATTATCGGTGATACTTTTTCTGACACTTTAATTATTAATTCAAGCATTAATTCAGATCTTATTCCCGACCAGAATGCAGTTCGTGATCTTGGTTCAGGTGCTTATTATTGGGATAATTTGTATGTTGATTCTATTAACGCCAATAATATTTCATCGGCCTCAACCTCTATTTCTGGTACTCAATCAGCAGATTTTACTCTTAATTCTGATAATGTTACTGTTGATACCGAAGATGCTCAATTTATATTTTTCCGCGGTACAGTTGTGCCAAATGCTATAGTTGCTTGGGATTCAACTAACGATAGGTTTGATATAAATCAGCCTTTATTTATTCAAAATGATTCTGATTCAGATATAGTAACACTAGACATAAAAGGCACAGCTGGACAAACTGCTGATTTATTCAGAGTCACTTCTAGTTCAGGTAGTTCTCTATTAGTCCTTGACACTTCGGGCAACGTCGGTATCGGTACTTCGACTCCTGCAACTAAGTTGCAGTCGCTCAGCACAGAGACACAATTAAGATTAGGTTATGATGAGACTAACTATATTGATTTTGATGTAGCGTCTGATGGTGATTTAAGTGTCAGCAGAAATGGTGCGGTGGCAATGCTTGCCCTGACGGATGTCGGGGTCGGCATCGCTACCACTTCACCATTTGCTAAGCTCTCTGTCGCTGGCGACACCTATTTAGGCGGAAATTTGACTGCGACCGGAACAGTTACTATGACTGGTCTATCAGCCGGTGAAGACAATACAATTTTAATATTAAATAGTTCTAATCAAATAATTACTGATGAAATAGATTCAAGAGTTTGGGGAACATCACTTGTTGATGGTTCTGGTATAATTGGCTACCCAACCTATTGGTCAGATGAGAATACCCTGACCGCCGAACAATATCTATCAGTTGCCCGTGGTGGTACTGGAATAGGTTCTGTCACTGACGGCTATTTCCTGATCGGCAATTCTGGATCAGCTCTAGAAGCAACTTCTAGTATATTCATGGATCCTCTGGGCAATATCGGTATTGGCACAACGACTTCAGCGGCTAAATTGTCAATTCAATCAACTGGTACTCAACTGATGCTAGCTTACGACGGTGACTCCTATGTCACGCTGTCAGCTAATAGCGATGGTATGTTAGAAATATCTGGTGTTGGTGGCGATGTCTATATCGGTGATGTTGGTAGTGCCTCCAACCTGGTGTTTGAAGAAGATTCAGCTATTCTCGGTCAAGGCACGAATACAATTACTCTGGGTGAAAGCGGTGACACATTTAATTTAAATACTTTTGGCACCACCTATAATATCCAACTCTGGGATGATACACCGATGAAATTCGGTAATTCTGATGACGCCTCTATTGAATGGGATACTGCTCCAACGACTGATGCCTTAACTTTCACTGGTTTCACTCGATTTGCTACTACGACTAACAGTGTCATTAACCCAACCAGAATTGGCAGTCCAAGCTCTGGCGATGTCTTTGTCCAAGATGATTTAGAAGTCGGTGGGACGCTCTATAGCAGCGGCAACGTCGGCATCGGGATGACGAGTCCAGAAGATTTGTTAAGTATTATTGGAGGCGAAGTTAATATTGGCTATATTGGAAATTCTGTAAATACATTATTAGTTACCGATAGCTCTATTTGGTCTGGGGTGGCTGGGTACACGGCTGCATTTAATGCTAATGGGATATACGTTGCTGGTGAGTCTGCTTTTATGAACGGTAGCGTCGGCATTGGGACGACAGAGCCAAGTAATATTCTTCAAGTTTCTACAGCAGATGAAAACGTTGGACGGTTTACTTCAACAGATCCAACAGCGTATATTCAAATAAATGATAATACCGATTCATTTTATTTAGGCACAGGTTCTCAAATGGGTTCTATCGGTGGTAATGTTGGTGTAACTTCAGGAAATTTGAATATAGATTTAACAAACGGCAACGTCGGCATCGGGACGACAAACCCAGATTATGTTTTAGACGTTCAACATGCAAGCTCTAAAATTAATTCTAAAAACGGGTATTTAACTGATGGCGCTGATTATGCTGAGTATTACTTCACAACTGATGCCGATTTAGCTCCGGGCGAAGCAGTTTGTGTTGATACTACCAGTAATAATGCAGTTAAACGATGTGTTAATGAGCGAGATAGCAATATTATGGGTATTATCTCAACTAATCCAGCTTTTTTGGGTAATAATAAAGAAGGCTATGCTTCAGATGAATATTATAAAGCTGTCGCTATGCTTGGTCAGATTCCAGCTAAGGTATCAACTGAGAATGGAGAAATTAGACCGGGTGATTCTTTAACCGCTGCTTCTATGTCAGGTTATATTATGCGGGCTGATGCTGGTGACGCAACAGTTGGTGTGGCTTTAGAAGGATTAGTAGAAGGGACAGGAAGTATCAATGTTCTAATTTCTCGTCGAAATAAGAGTCTGACAGTAGAGACAATTGAAGAAGAAATTACTGATAGAATCGCTAATATGGAAATAGAAGATGAAGTAAATATTTTAATAGCTAACGCCATCAACCTTTTAGATTTAAACGATGAGATTGATGAAGTAATTGATCCTAAATTATTATTATTAACTACACAGTTAGTTACTCAAACAGATGATTTAGATAAAAGAATTCTAAATAATGAAGACGACATCGCAGATATTGCTAAAATTTTGAGTTACGCACAGGAAGATATAATTGGAATCAAAAATGATTTAGCAGGGATTCAAGATGATATTTACGAATTGTATAATTCTCAAGATATAAGTAGCTTTCAAACAATTGTTGATTCTAAATTTACTATTAATAATAATGGTAATTTAGTTATTGGAGCCATACCGTTGGCAAATGCAACTTCAACACCAGAGGTGCAGATAATTGAACCAATGAGAATTATAGCTAGTGCAACTCAAGCTGTATTTGTAGTTGATCAGACGGGTCAAGGCGATGTAGCTGATTTTCAATATAATCAAGTAAGTATAATGAATATTAATAATCAAGGCAAAGTCAGTGTGATTGGTGAATTGTTAATTGATGGTCGAATGATGGCTTGCGCTGGTGGTTCTTGCGGTACAATTTTGGAAAATGCTGTTGATGAAACTATGGGTGATATTGGTGTAGAGGGTAAAGTTGTTGCTGGTGCTTTCGAAGGTTATTGTGATGATGGTTATATTTGGGTACCAGGCTCAGCTAAATACGGTACTATGCCAGGCTTCTGTGTTATGGCCTACAAAGCAGGAAAAAATATAGAGAATACAATTATTATTCGCCAAACTTTAAATGACAATGAAGTTTGGACTGATGTCAGTCAAGGTGAAGCACAATTAGTTTGTCAAAATTTAGGCAATGGTTATCATTTAATATCTGAAAATGAATGGTTGACTATTACTGAAAACATTATAAGAGTAGTAAAAAATGATGTTAATGTTGATATTGATGGCATGCAACTAGCTACCACTAGTCAAGAGTTTGTTTTAACTAACGATAATATAGTTTATGAATTTACTGGAGTATTGGCAGAATGGACCGACAGAATAATATCTTCATCTGCCTTGCCTGAACCTGTTCTTGACGAATGGCAAGAATATTATGCTATAGATATGGGAGATTTCAATTTTGCTCCTCCTTATTACTACAATTCTTCAAATGGTATCGGCATGATTAAAGTGGGTGATAATGACAATAATTTGAGAGGCTTTGTCAGGGGCTATGAAGGAATTTATTCACTTGACTTAAGTAATTCCCCAATTATTGCTACTCCCACTATTGGTTTCCGGTGTGCGAAATAGTAAAATATGGTTATAAAATAGATTTTTTGCTTTTTTTGTGAATTATTGTTATAATGTGTTTGGTTATGACAATTGTTAATAGCTTATTGACAAATTAACGATAAGCTATTATTTTAATTATGATAAAGAATTTTTTTAGTTTTACTTTTGAGTTGATTAAAGTGGTTGTAATATCATTGGCGATAATAATGCCAATTAGATATTTTTTAATACAACCATTTTATGTTAAAGGTGCTTCTATGGAGCCTACCTTTTATGATCAGGAGTATTTAATTATAGATGAAATAAGTTATCGTTTTTCTGCTCCTGGAAGAGGTGATATTGTTGTTTTTAAATATCCGAGAAATCCGAAAGAATATTTTATTAAAAGAGTGATTGGTTTGCCAGGAGAAAAAGTACAAATTAAAAACGGTGAAGTTTATATATACAATAGTCAGAGTCCGTTTGGTAAAGAAATTAATGAAGATTATCTAGATGCAAAAATAAAAACTTATGGTTTAAATGAGGAGATTATAATTTTAGACGATAACGAATATTATGTTTTAGGTGATAATCGAAATGCATCAAAAGATTCACGTAGTTTTGGTTCGGTTGATGAAAGTTTTTTAGTCGGAAAAGTTTTATTGAGAGGTTGGCCGTTTGATAGAGTTAATTTATTTCAAACTCAAGAATATCAATTTTAAAAAATATAATTTAAGTGATTATGCCTAGATTTTCAAATAATAAAAATAGAATAAATAAACAAGAAATAAAACCTACCAGAAGTAGAAAAGTAAAAAACTTTTTTAGATTAAGAGGCATGAAAGATGTTATGCCCGATGATTTAAAATATTGGAATTTGGTAAAGAAAAAAGCAGGGGATTTAGCTATAGCTTATGGTTTCAAACAGATAGATACCCCGATTATGGAAAATCTAGAATTATACGAACGTTCATCAGGAAAAACTAGCGATATTGTTACAAAAGAAATGTATAGTTTTGTTGATAAGGGTGGTAATAAAGTAGCTCTAAGACCAGAGGCAACACCAAGTTTAGTTAGAGCTTATATTGAACATGGTATGATAAATCAGCCTCAGCCAGTTAATTTTTATTGGTTGGGACAAGTTTTTCGTCATGACAAACCACAATCTGGACGTTTACGACAATTTACTCAAATTAATTTAGAAAGTATAGGTGAAGCCAGTCCAGTGGCTGATGCTCAAATGATAGCAATTGCTTATAATTTTTTTAGAGAATTACAGATAGAAGTTATTATGCAAGTGAATAGTATTGGTTGTTCGGAGTGTCGAAAAGAATATCACGAGAAATTATTAGAATATTACAAAGAGAGAGGCAGACGAGCAAAACTATGCGTTGATTGTAAAAAGAGATTAACTAAAAATCCGCTACGTTTACTTGATTGTAAAGAGAAAGATTGTTCAGAATTAGCTTCTGGCGTACCTCAAATAGTAGATAGTTTATGTAATGAATGTCGTGACCATTTTATCAAAGTTTTAGAATATCTAGATGAACTTGATATTCCTTATAATTTAAATTCAAAATTAGTTAGAGGTTTGGATTATTATACTAAAACTGTTTTCGAGGTTTGGCCAGTTGAATCAAGTGATGAAACCAAAGAAACTAGTCGGCAATCAGCTTTAGCTGCCGGTGGTAGATACGACGATTTAGTAGAATTTATGGGCGGGCAACCTACGCCTGCTTGCGGTTTTGCTATCGGAATAGAAAGAGTAATCATAAAGATTAAAGAAAATAATATACCAATCAAAAATAATCATCGACCTGATTTATTTTTAGCTCAATTAGGAGAAGCAGCAAAGAGAAAAGCAATGATATTTTTTGAAGAATTGAGACGCTCTGGTTATAATGTTAGACAAGCTTTTGTTAAAGATAATTTAAAAGCACAACTTGAAATGGCTAACCGTCTAGGTGTGAGATATTGCTTGATATTGGGGCAAAAAGAAATAATGGATGGCACAATAATTATTCGTGATATGGAATCAGGTAATCAAGAAATAGTTGATTACAAAAAAATTATAAATGAGATTGATAAAAGATTAACAGTTAAAAGCGACGATAAAACAATTGTTAAATAAAAAATATAATCTAGAAAGGAAGGTGTCGTTGTGACAGAATTTAAAAGAAAGAAAGGTGAAAGTTTTGAAAGTTTTTTGCGAAGATTTAATAAGCGTTTACAACAGAGCAAAAAACTACTTCAAGCCAGACACAATCAATATTTACAGCCAAGAATAAATAAAAATAAACAGAAAACCCGGGCTTTAGTTGGTCAAAAACTTCGAGAAGAAAGAGAATATTTAAGAAAGATTGGTAAGCTCAAGGAAGAACCTAGAAGAAGATGGTAAAAACAAAACTATGGAATTGTTCGAAAAAATAAATCAAGACTTGGTAAGTGCTATAAAAGAAAAGCAGACAGAAAAAGTATCTGTTCTGAGAATGTTGGTGGCTGCTTTGCGCAATAAAGAAATAACTTTAAGAAAAGGCGGAGAAGCAAAATTATCCGATGAACAGACGATAGATGTTATAAATAGCGAAATTAAAAAAAGACGTGATTCAATTGAGTCCTACAAGCAAGCTGATCGAAAAGATTTAGCTGACAAAGAAAAGGCTGAATTAGAAATATTAGTTGTTTATATGCCAGTTCAATTAAGTGATAAAGAATTAGAAAAAATTGTTGATGAAATTATTTCTTCAATAGATGAAGTAACAATGAAAGACTTTGGTAAAATTATGGGTCAGACTATGGCAAAAGTAAAAGGTAAAGCCGATGGCAATAAAGTTGGAGAAGTAGTTAAGAAAATTTTAGGAAGTAAATAGTACTTTTATATAAAATAAAACACACGATGAAAATCGTGTGTTTTATTTTATATAAAAAATTATATTTTGGGGATGAATTTTTTGATATTTTCTAATACGTTGTATTTTTCTGATTGTTTAATTTTACTTCTGGCTCGTGCAGTTTTGACGAATTTAAGCCAATCTTGATTCGGCCCCTTCCTTTTTTTATCAATTATAATTTCTACCATATCGCCATTATGGAGTTCTTGATCTAAGGTAGACATTTTGTCGTTAATTAAGGCTCCGACAGCATGACTTCCAATATCAGTATGGACAGCAAAAGCAAAATCTACTGGTGTAGCATTTTCTGGTAAATCAAAGACATCACCGTGGGGGGTAAAAACAAAGATGCGATCTTGAAAAACATCAAATTTTATTTGTTTTAAAAAGTCGTGAGTATTTTTTGCATCTTTTTGAATATTTAAAATATCTTGTATCCAAGTTGGTTGTTTTTTAATATCTTGAGGACTGCCAACTTTATTTTTGTAGTACCAATGCGCAGAAATACCGAATTTAGCCTCATCATCCATTTCTTTTGTTTTGATTTGAAATTCAATAGCTTTATTGTCGGGGCCGAACACGGTTGTATGTAAACTACGATAACCATTTGGTTTTGGCATAGCAATATAATCTTTGAAACGATTAGTTTTTGGTCGCCAGATCGAATGAATAATACCTAAAACTTTATAACAGTCAGCTATTGTTGGTACTATTATGCGTAAAGCAAATACGTCATATATTTCATCAAAATGTCGGTGTTTGTCCTGCATTTTTTGCCAGATACTATAGAGATGTTTGAAGCGACTAGTTATTTCATATTCAATGTTTGAATCTTGAAGTTTAGCACCCAAGATGTTTTTTATTTTTTGAATAAATTTATTATGTTCAAGTTTTTTTTCAACTTCGTATTTATATTCTAATTTTTCGTATTCTTCTGGATAGAGATATTTAAAACATATGTCTTCTAGTTGCCATTTTAGATGCCAGATACCGAGTAGTCCTGCAATCGGTACATAGATTTCTAGAGTTTCTTTAGCAATACGCAAACGTTTTTCTTGGGGTAGAGCATCAAGTGTTCGTAAATTATGTAGACGGTCGGCAAATTTTATCAATATTACTCTTAAATCTTGAGCCATTGATAAAAACATTTTTTTTAAACTTTCTCGATAGCGTTCAATACCACGATATTTAATTTTACTTAACTTAGTTATACCTTCAACTAGAACTGAAATTTCTTTACCGAAATTTTTTTCTATATCTGCTAGGGTATATTCTGTGTCTTCTGGAATATCGTGTAGCAGTCCAGCAATGACCGTATTTAAATCAGCTTTCATGTTTACTAAAACAAAAGCTGTGTGTAGACTATGTTGAATGTATGGTTCGCCACTTTTTCTTTTTTGATTTTGATGAGCTTTTTGAGCAAATTCACAAGCCAACTCTAATAAGGCTGTATCAGCGTCAGTATTATATTCTTTAAATTTGTTTACAATTCTGTCTATAGTCATTCCATTTGCTTCAAAAGTTTTAATTATGTTATAATAATATTATAAAATTGTGTAAAAGTCAAAATAGATATAGTTGTAATGTTTCAATAAAATTATTTAAATATAGTTTAAGTTTGCCCCATGCAAAATAATTATATTATTAACAAAAAGAATATCAAAAGAGCCATGTGTTTGACGGTTATAGTTATGGCTGTTTTTTTATTTTCTGCACATATCGCATTGGCAGATGAAGTTAATGTGGGTCTAGAATATGCCGAGCAGACAGGTTTGGGTGATACTGATCCGAGAATTATCGCGGCTAATATTATTAGAATATTTTTAGGATTTTTAGGAATAATAGCTGTTGGATTGATTACTTACGCTGGTTGGCTTTGGATGTCCAGTGAAGGTAATGAAGAAAAAATTGAAAAAGCTAAAATGATTTTAAAAAATGCAATTATTGGTTTAGTAATTGCTTTATCTTCTTTTGCTATAGCTAGTTTTATACTTAATAAATTACTAGATTCAACTAGCGGTAGTATTAATTTTGCTGGCGGACCTGGTATTAATTCTGGTGGAATTGCTGCTCTTGGTTCAGGTATTATTGAATCTCATTATCCGACTCGTAATCAAAAGAATTTACCGCGTAATACAAATATTGTCATTACTTTTAAAGAAGCAATGGATATCTCAACTATTATGTCTGGCGAAGATTTAAATGTTGATAACGTAAAGATTTATAAAACTATTGATGGTTCAACTGGATCATTTGTAACTGATGTTCAAGTGTCTAAAACCGATGACAATAAAATTTTTGTTTTTAACCCAGTTCAATATCTAGGTAGTCCTTCAGAAAAAATTTGGTATAGCGTAGCTTTGTCAAACAATATTGCAAAAGCAAATGGTGGAGAAGCTTTTCCTGGAGCAATAGGTGAGATTGCCTATGATTGGTCTTTTGAGATAGGAACATTTATCGACGTTACGTCGCCTCAGATAAAAAGTATAGTGCCACAGCCCGATTCGATTGAACCAAGAAATGTAGTTATTCAAATTAATTTTAATGAGGCGATAGATCCAATTGCTGCTAGTGGTTTCAGCGGTGGTGGATTTGATAATATAGTTATCAGAAATGAAACAGATAATGGAATAGTAGCTGGTAATTTTTATATTTCTAATCAATATCAAACAATTGAATTTTTAACTGAAAATGCATGTGGTGTAAATTCTTGTGGTGATACAGTCTATTGTTTGCCTGGAGATAAAAACCTGTCAGTTTTAGTTAAAGCAGCTACTCTCACTGCTATAGGTGAATCTACTGCAAATTTTCCTTATAACGGTATAGTCGATATGGCAAGTAATTCTTTAGATGGTAATGAAAATGGCATTGCACAAGGTCCTGAATCGCAAAGCGGATTAATAGCTTACAATGAAAATAATCCTAGTCAAGATACGCAAGGCGATGATTACACTTGGCTATTTAATACTAATAATAATATAGATATAACAGCACCAGAAATTATCAGCATCGATCCTTACATAAATGATTTAAATGTAGGTTTAAATGTTGAACCTGAAGTTACTTTCGATAAATTAATTATGAGTCGTAGCTTGAATACATCAAGTATTACCATTACTAGCAGTCCAAGTAGCCAATTAAATTATTGGATAGAAAAAAACGACAATTCAATAAATAAACAAACGACAACTATTATTAATCATGATCAATTTAACGAAAATACTAATTATTTACCACAAATAAATTCTAACATAAGAGATATTTATCAAAATTGTTATAGCCCTTGTTCTGGGTTAGGTGTATCTGGTAGTCCTTCATGTTGCAACGGCCAACCAAGCGCAGTTGAAAGCTGCCAATAATTTTAAAAATAATATCATGCCACAAATTATTAAAACTGTATTAATCTTTATATTTTTAACAATTATCTGTTGTACTTCAGCTCATTTTGCTTTAGCCGCAGATACTGAACTAGGTTTAGAATATGGAGAAATGACCGGTCTAGGACAAGAGGATCCACGAATTATTGTTGCTAATATTATTAGAATAATTTTAGGTTTTTTAGGTATAATTGCCGTTGGACTAATTGTTTATGCTGGTTGGCTTTGGATGAGTGCTGAAGGAAATTCAGAAAAAGTAGAACAGGCAAAAAAAATATTAATTGGTGCTATTATTGGTTTGATAATTGCGCTATCTGCTTTTGCTATTGCCAGTTTTATATTGTCACAAATATTAGAAGCAACAGGCAGTGATGGTACTTCTTCTGGAGGAGGAACGATAGGAAATGAATCTCCTGGTGGTGGTTATTCAACTTTAACTCGTTGTGATGCTAATACTTTGACGCCCACATGTGATATTGATAGCGGTTTATGTGACGATGACGAATATTGTGGTGATGATTGTTATTGTTATGACAAAGGTGGTTACGGTGATTTTTGCGATGGTGATGTTCTTACTCCTGAATGTGAAGCTTCAAATAATATGTGCCAGGCTTATCTAGAATGTAAGTCAGAGCAAGACTGTAAATGTTTAGGGGCACCAGTTATAGAATGGATTAGTCCAATTGATATTGATAATACGCCCAATGGAGCGTCAGGTAATTTTATTACAATCGGTGGTCGTTATTTTGATAATGTAGTTGGTGAAGTAGTCTTCGCTGGCACTGATACTAATAATGATGGCAATTTATTCGGTGATGCAGATGATCGAGTAGCTTCTTTTCCTAATGAGGTTAATTCTAATTGCGTTGATTATTGGTTAGATAGTCAAATAATTATAATAGTACCTGACGAAGCTATTGACGGTCCAATAAAGGTTACTCGGGCAGATAATGAAAGCGATACAACGATTGATAGTCGAGGACCAATTATCAATGATTTTGATGTTAATGATATGATTCGTCCAGGTCTTTGTTTGGCGGAGCCCAATCAAGGATATTTTGGCGACAGTTTTTCTTTAGAAGGAATTTCTTTTGATGGTACAGAAAAAAATGTATTTTTTGGCAATGAGACGAACAATGTAGTTGCTAATAATATTTCTGACTGGACAGGCACGTCGGTCAAAGCCACCGTGCCAAATATAGACATTGGTAAGAATTCAATTTTTATTAATATTGATGAAAAAAATTCTAATAGTTTAATTTTTGAAACATTATACGATTATATAAATAATCCAACCATAGATTATATTAATCCAGACAGAGGACCAACTGGTCAATATATCACTATCTATGGTAGTAATTTCAAAATATACAGTGTTAGCTCAAGTTTAGTTCATTTTTACTCACCAGCTGATCCAAATAATTTAATTTATGCAGACATAGATTTTGTTGAAGAATGTCGAGAAAAATTTTGGCACGATACGTATATTACCGTTAAAGTGCCTGATGGAATTGATTTGGGTGAATATAAAATAATAGTAACTAACAGAGATGGACATGTTAGTGAACCAGCTAATTTTACAATTATTAGAGGGGAAGCAGGTCCAGGAATTTGTTTACTAGAACCACACAATGGTCCAACTGGACAAACCATTAATGTATATGGAGATAATTTTGAAAATACTCAAGACAACGGACAAGCAGTTTTTTATAATGATATTAATAGTACGGTTTTTAATGTTTGGACTAATCAAAACATAGAAATGCAGATACCAACAGGGTCTCAAACTGGTCCGTTTAAGGTAATAAAAAATGGTGTTAATAGTAATACTTTACAATTTACAGTTGGCACTTGCTCAGCCTCTGATCAATGTGAATTAGGCGAAGAATGTTGTAGCTCAGGTACTTATTGGGCTGGTATTTGTCGAAGTGAAGGTGAATGTTCAGGTTCAGATTCTTCCACTTGCGGTTTTGGCTGGAACTTTTCAACAACATCTAATGATTATATTTTAAATTGTAGTGGTTATACCACAACTGAAGCTTGCATCTCGACTGATATGTGCCCAAATTCACCAGGTCAATGTCAAACCAGAGATGAAGCATCAGTTGGAATGTGTGGGAATGATTATTGTAACAATAATTATACTGAATGTAGTAATAATTGTATTTATGACGTTGATATAAACAAATGTAAAATAAATAATCAGAGTTGTGACAAAACTAGTGGTAGTTTAATATCAGGTTATTTAGCTGAATGTCGCTTGGTTAACAATCAATCTATTTGGCAGATAAATTCAGGTGAAACTTCTTGCCCAATTGGTTCATTTTTAGATACTAACAATTGGTGTAGTGTGGGAGTGTTAGGTACACCAGAAGAATGTGATTTGTGTGATAGTGGTTTTGAGTGCCAAAATAATCAATGTGCAATAGATGATGAAATTTGTCCAGATGACTCTACTTGCAATAATAATGAATGCATATTAGGTAATTCTGTTTGTGAATGTTGTTGTCGAGTTGGTTATGACGCTCAAGATTGTTGTGCTGGTTTAACTTGTAACGCTGGTAATTGTGGCTCAGGTGCCCCTGATTATGGTTTATGTACTGGTTGTCGAGTTATAATAGATGGACAAGTAAATCAAGTAGTGAGTGATCAGGCTTGTAATTGTTATGGTCAACCAAATAGATATTGTGAAATTAATGATTTTGATTATCCGTTAGGAGTTTGTCTTGATCAAGCTATGCAAGGAGAATCTTGTGATGCTGACATAGCTTCTGCTAGTTGCCAAGCGAATGACAGTGTGTGTTTAGATGGTTTGTATTGCGATGTAATTAATTGTACTTGCCAACCAGGTGGTAGTTTTGGTGATTCTTGTGATAGCGATTTGGATCAATTAATTTGCCAAGCTGATAATGATATGTGCCAGACAGGATTGTATTGTGATGAAGCTAGTTGTACTTGTCAGGCGGGCGGTGGCGGGTCTGGCGATCAATGTCAAAACGAAGGTATTGTTGCTTGTGCAACTGGTGAATTAAGTTGTTTAGCTGGATTAGAATGCTTAGATGAAGATGGCGATGATTGTCGTTGTTGCTGTAATCCAAATAATGATAATTGTGCGGCACCTTTATCGTGTTGGGCAAACCAATCACCTTGTGATAGTGAAGACAGGGGATTATGTTGCGGTTGTTCATCTGATAGCCAATGCAGTGGTGGAATTGATGGATGTGGCAATGATACTTGTTGTCATGTCAGACCAGAGATTGCTCAAACTATTCCTGTTAATAATGCTACTAATGTTTGTAGAAATATTTTAATTAACGCTACCTTTGATCAAGAAATGGACACGGCTAGTTTTACAAATAATTTTATAGTTATAGGGGATTATGGTGAAAATCAATGTCCAGCTGGAACAAATTTTTTAGCTAGCGAAAATAAAATAAAATATAAATTTATAGCCAAAATAGTTAAAATTTTTGAACCAATTTTTGGTGAAAGAATAGTCGCCTTAGCTAGTGAAAATCATAATTATTGTTCTATAGAAGGTACAGTTGGTGGTTATAATAATCAGGATGGGGTAGGGCTAATAACTTTTACTCCAACCAACGTGCTTGATGCGAATATTTTGCATTATGCCATTATAAAAGGTGATGATAATATCACTGACGATTTATCAACTGGAGTTTTAAGTACACACAGTATTGGCATGTTTGGTCAAGCTAATGATTCTTTTAATGCTAAGCAGTTCATTAATTCTAAAATTTGGTCATTTACTGTAGGACAAGACATTTGTCAATTAAATAATATCGTTATTGATCCATTAAGTTATTTATTTCAGACAGCTTATGATAATCCAACTGATAATAATTCAACTTTAGTTGGATATGACACAGAGAAAGATGGTGATAAGGTTTTCTATGCTCAAACATTAAATTCATTAGGTGAAGCAATTGTTCCGTTTTCGGGTTTATATAGTTGGACTTGGGATTGGCAAATAGATAACGATGCCGTAGTTGATTTTGCCAATGGAAATCAAGTGATTAATAGTAGTCAGCAAACAATTTTAGCTCAAAATCAACAAGATGCAAAAACAACAATTTATGCCGAAGCAACTATTAGTGAAGATATTGTGATCAGTCCTTCTACAATTGGGCAAAAGAAGATAGGTGAAGCAGATGCATATGTATTTTTATGCGCTAATCCATGGCCACCAACTGACTCTACTAATTATTGGGCTCCGTGGCGAGATAGCGCAGACAATTGTAGCTCTGGGTTAGAAGGAACGAGTTGTATTAATAATAATTTTGAATTGTACTATTGCCGTGATACAGGTGATATCGGTACAGCTGATGATTTACCAGCCATCTTAAAGGATACTGTAATTAGAGGATATTCAGAAAATTTAGATTTATTAAAAGAATATTATTTTTTAAGAGAAGATATGCCATTGACTACGGTAATAACTGCTAGCGATCAGCAAACTGGCGGTAAAGTGGTTACTTCTTGGTTGCCAGTAACTGGAGCTGATGGTTACAAATTATATTATGGAAAAAATTCTGGTAATTATGATAATTTTTTGGATGTTGGTAATGTGACTTCAAAAATAATTTCTGGATTAACAAATGGACAGATTTATTATTTTACAGTTACAGCTTATTATAATACTAAAGCAGAGAGCAGTTATTCAAATGAAACAAGCGTGATACCAACAGATTCTACGCCACCCTCTTTAATTGTTGATTTAAACGGTTCAGCTGGTAACATGGAAGCAAATTTAGATTGGTCAGAGCAAGAAGATGCTATAAAATATAAAATATATTATGGCACTGCTTCTGGTTTGTATGGTGATACGGCCGAGGTTAATACTGATTCTACTTGTGAAAATAATGACTGTAATTATAAACTTATAAATTTAATTAATGGAATTAATTATTACATTACAGTCACAGCTATAGATGCGTATGAAAACGAGAGTGATAAATCTAACGAAATAGAATTAACACCTATTAGTAATTAATATAATAAATAATAATTTAAATATTATGTTTGATGATTTAAACAACCAAGAAAAAATTAAAAACAATAGTCAGTCTGATCAACAGAATAAACAACCCGTTTCAACTGAAGATATTTTTGCTGATGTAGATAAGAACGATAAACCAAAAGCTTTTCAGCCAAAAGCAATAAATAATTCGTTGCAGTCAAATGAAGCAGATCAGCTAGTCAATAATGGGAATAAAAATTTTTTATATATTTTTGTTGGTTTATTAGTAATAGTGTTATTGTTGATATTCGGATTTTTTATCTATAATTTTTTATCTAAAGATAGCCCGAAACAATTAATTGATGAACAGTCGCTTATAGATATGCAAAAAGATATTATAGATACTGAAATTGACCAAAATATAGATGTTGATAATACGGAAATTATAATAACAGACATTATTGAAAAACCAATTGATAGTGATCAGGATGGCTTAACAGACGAGGAAGAAAAGTTGTTAGGAACAAGTATTAGCGAAGTAGATACAGATAAAGATGGTTTATTTGATAGAGAAGAAGTAAAAGTTTACTTAACCGATCCAAATAATCCTGACTCTGACGGAGATGGTTATTTGGATGGCGATGAAGTGAAAGGTGGCTACAATCCAAATGGACCAGGGAAATTATATGAAATCAAATAATTTATTGTTATGAATTTATTTTTTAAAAAAAATCAAAACAAAAAAGATACAGTCATGCCAGAAAATCAGGCGAAAGAAAATAAAATAGACGAAGGCATAGAAATTCATTCAATGCCAGAAAAATATCGAACCGAACACGTAAAAGTTAGTCAGGCAAAAATGACTGGAATAATTATACTATCGACAGGTGTGATTGTTTTATTTGCATTGGCAACCCTCATGTATTATGTTTTGTTTGCTAATAATGATAAGCAAATACAGGAAACAACTTTGCCAGAGTTAAACACCAAACAAGAAAAAATATTAGATAACGAAACTAAACAAGAGACATCTAAAACAAACGAACAATCTCACGAGAACATATCGGCTGGTATTTTACCAGATATCTCAGAAGAAGATATAGCAACTTCCACTCAGGAAGAAATTATTAATCCAGAAGAATATTTGCCACCTTCAGCAATTAAAGGTATAGATAGTGATGGCGACGATTTAACTGATAGCGAAGAGCAATTATTGGGTACGGATTTAAGTCAGACAGATACAGATAGTGACGGTTATGGTGACTTAATAGAATTAAATAATCTTTATAATCCTGCTGGCGCTGGTAAACTAATAGAAAATTTAAATATAAAAGAAATTAAAAATACTGATTATAACTATACTATTTACTATCCAGCTGAATGGACAACAAAAATTAGTGATAATTATGAATCAGTTCTTTTTACTTCAGCCGATAATCATTTTGTACAAATAATAGTACAACCAAACGATTCAGGGCAGACAATTAATAATTGGTATAGAGAACAATTTGATGTAACAGAAATTGAAACTGAACTTTTTGTTTTAGGTAATAACTGGACAGGTTTAAAAAGTTTAGATGGATTGACAGTTTATTTAAATGATAAAAATCAAGAGAATATTTTTGCTTTAACTTATAATATTGGTTCTAGTAATATATTGGAATATAAAAATATTTTTGATGTCATGGTAAATTCG
>CAYXNZ010000021.1:0-13466 GCA_964467155.1 uncultured Gammaproteobacteria bacterium
TTTTAATTCTTTATCTTTCTATTAAAATAACATTTTTCAAAGAAAAAGTAAAAATAATATACTAAATATATAAAATTAAAACTATTCATGAAAGAATCATTAAAAATAGGGATTTGCTTTGGACTAACCTCTGGTGTAATTACTACACTCGGACTTTTAATTGGCTTAAATGCCAGCACTCATTTAAAGTCTATTGTTATTGGCGGTATCTTAACTATTGCTGTAGCTGATGCTTTTTCTGATGCTTTGGGTATTCATTTGGCAGAGGAATCAAAAAATCATAATTCAGAACGACATATTTGGGAATCAACTATTACTACTTTTTTAACAAAATTCTTTTGTGCTTTAACTTTTATTATCCCAGTTATATTCTTTACCCTTGAAACAGCAGTAATAATAAATATAGTTTGGGGACTTTTGCTTCTATCAGCTCTGAGTTTTTATCTAGCCAAAAGTGGCAACAATAAACCAAGCAAGGTAATCTTTGAACACTTATCAATCGCCATTATTGTCATTGCCATTGCTCATATTATCGGCGACTGGATAAACAAAACTTTCTCTTAAAAATATTTTTTATACAAAAAAAGACTGGCAATAAATTGTCAGTCTTTTTATTTGTGCAGGCGGAGGGACTCGAACCCTCACGGATTGCTCCACTAGCTCCTAAGGCTAGCGTGTATACCAATTTCACCACGCCTGCAAATAATTAATTTACATCAATGAACAAATTATCTCTTTTTAAATCGGCGTGCAATTCTTATATTCTTATTTAACTAGCGCTTTTTGTCAAACTTTAATTTTATTATAGCAAATTTTATGCTATGATTATAATTGATAAATAATTAATCATAAATATTATGCCAACTAAAAAAACAACAAACGAAAAATCTTTTGATAAGGACGACATTGAAAAAAATAAAAATATTGCCGTCTTATCCTATGTTTGGATTTTATGCCTCGTACCTCTTCTTGGCAAACGTAATTCTGAATTTGCTCAATTTCATGTTAAACAAGGTCTAGTTCTTTTTGCTGTAGAAATTATTGCTTCATTATTTATCTGGTTTCCGATATTTGGACAACTTATTATGATTGGACTATTAGTTATTTCTGTTATTGGTATTGTCAAAACTTTAAATGGCGAAAAATGGGAAATCCCAGTCATCTACGATTGGAGTAAAAAAATCAGTCTATAAAAATAACTTTATATTAAAAATAATTTAAATTATGTCTCAATACATAAAATTTTTTAACGAACTCGCAATTAAAGACGTGCCAGTTGTTGGCGGTAAAAATGCTTCATTAGGAGAAATGTATAGAAAATTATCAAAAAAAGGCATTCGTGTACCCAATGGTTTTGCTACGACTTCTTATGCCTATAATTATTTCTTGAAAAAAGCTGGCCTGAAAAAAGAATTAAAAAAGATCTTTAAAGGCTTAAATACACATAACGTAAGAGATTTAATGAAACGTGGTGCGAAAGCTAGACAAGTAATTTTAAATGCCAAATTTCCAGCTGACTTAGAGACAGCTATTGAAGAAGCTTATGAAAAATTGTCTGCCCAATACAAAAAAGATGGTGTTGATGTGGCGGTGCGTTCTTCTGCTACAGCTGAGGATTTACCAGATGCTTCGTTTGCTGGACAACAAGAAACATTTTTAAACATCACTAATAAGAAAGAACTTTTGATTGCCGTAAAAAAATGTATTGCTTCACTCTTTACTAATCGTGCTATATCGTATCGAGTTGATAAAGGTTTTGACCATTTCAAAATTGCTCTATCTGTCGGTGTACAAAAAATGGCTCGGTCTGATTTGGCATCATCCGGCGTAATGTTTTCTATTGATACAGAATCAGGTTTCTCTAATGCTGTATTGATAAATTCTATTTATGGTCTAGGTGAAAACATTGTTCAAGGTAAAGTTAATCCTGATGAATTTTTTGTTTTCAAACCAACCGAAACTATTATTTCTCGTGCACTCGGACAAAAGAAAATAAAAATGATTTATAATGACGATCCGACAAAACCAGTCAAAGACATTCCTGTACCGAAAAAGGATCAAAACAAACAATCAATTACCGACAAACAAGTGATTCAATTAGCCAGATGGGGCATGATTATTGAAAAACATTATGGTCGACCGATGGATATTGAATGGGCGCTAGATGGACAAGACAAAAAACTCTATATTCTCCAAGCTCGTCCAGAAACTATTCATAGTGTCAGAGATTATAGCGTAATTGAAGAATATAAATTAGAAAAAAGAGGAAAAGTTTTAGCAACAGGCAGGAGCGTTGGTAATAGAATCGGTGCTGGCAAAGCTAATAAAATAATGACTGCCAAAGATATTACAAAGTTTAAACCAGATCAAGTCCTGGTAACAGAAATGACTGACCCAGACTGGGAACCAATTATGAAAATTGCCTCAGCTATTGTAACTGACAAAGGCGGACGCACATGCCACGCAGCAATTGTTTCTCGAGAACTTGGTATCCCTTGTATTGTCGGAACAGAAAATGTTTCCCAAATAATCAAATCTGGCCAAGCTATTACGATTAGTTGTGCTGAAGGAGATGTTGGTTATGTCTATCAAGATAAATTGCCTTTCAGGATTGATAAAACTAGTATAAAAAATCTAAAACGCCCAAAAACAAAAATAATGATGAATATCGGTTCACCAGATATTGCTTTTGCTTCATCATTTATACCGAATGACGGTATCGGCCTAGCCCGTGAAGAATTTATCATCAATGACGCCATTAAAATTCATCCCCTGGCTCTGATAAATTTTTCCAAATTGAAAGATAAAAAATTAAAAAAACAAATAGACGATTTAACTATTGGCTATACGAATAAGAAACAATATTTTATAGACAAGTTGGCTGAAGGTATGGCGACTATCGCTGCTTCTGTTTATCCGAAAGATGTGATTATTAGATTCTCAGATTTTAAAACCAATGAATATGCCAATCTAGTCGGCGGACAACTCTATGAACCAATTGAATCGAATCCAATGATTGGCTGGCGTGGTGCTTCCCGTTATTACAGCGATAAATTCAAACCAGCTTTTGAACTAGAATGTGCTGCTATCAAAAAAGTTCGTAATGACATGAAGCTAACAAATTTAAAAGCAATGGTACCTTTCTGCCGAACAATTGATGAAGCAGAAAAAGTTATCAAAATAATTTCTGACAATGGCTTAAAGCAAGGTAAAAACGGTTTTGAACTTTATTGCATGATTGAAATACCTTCCAATGTCATCTTGGCAAATGAATTTGCTAAACTATTTGACGGCTTTTCAATTGGCTCAAATGATTTAACTCAGCTAACTCTTGGCGTTGATCGCGACAGTTCACTGGTTAGTCATGTTTACGACGAAAATAATCAAGCCGTTAAAATTCTCATCAGCTATGTGATTGAAGCAGCCAAAAATAATAATGTGAAAATTGGCATCTGCGGACAAGCACCAAGTGACTTCCCAGATTTTGCTAAATTTTTAGTTGAATGCGGTATAGATAGTATTTCATTAAACCCAGATACGGTTGTTAAAACAACTATAGCGATATTGAAGAAAGAAAAAAGTAAGAAATAATAATTTTTTAGAATACCCCACCCTAACCCTCCCCTTTGTAAGGGGAGGGTTTTTTATTTGCTTTGTTGCCATTCTGGAATGTAACGAAGTGAAGCAATAAAATTTAAAAGAACGAAGACTCTACCGCGCCCGCCTCGCCGAATCAACGAGCGGTCGGGCGGGTCGCTTCGCTCCAGAGTGACAGATTAATTTTTCCCTTATTTTAGCTATTTTAATGAGTACCTCTTGACATATTATCACTTTTATGATATAAATAAATATAACATTTAGATGCTCTTTGTAAAAACTTCTCCCTTTCGGGAGATAAAAAATTTTTTCCTAGAGGGAGAATATCATGAAAATAAAAAAAGGATATGTTCTTTTTGCAATGATAGTGATATTGTGTTTTTTTACAGTGAGTTGCGGAGAAAAAGATGTATTCTCCGTTGAAAAATTCAACGCGAAGATGTCGTCGTTAAAAAATTATCCAAACCTAAAGCTGGTATCTAGCGACAAAAGAGAAAACTTTTATACTCACAGACTGAAAGTTTCAGGAATGGATTCCAGAGACGCGCAGGATTACAAAAAAGCGTTTCCGGAAGATGTAATTTTCTTTAGTGGCGATGGTGCTGGAGAAACTGTGGCCACTATATACACCAACTATCCCAAAAAACGAGTTATTTACTTAAAGGAGGGGACATGAATGATTTCTTTCTTTGTCCGAACCCTACCTGTAGAGAATTAATCAACATTGAATTCTCTGCAGGAGAACGGTTGGCTAGCGGGAAGGACGCAATTTGTCCTCACTGCAACGGCCATGCTTGGTTTCCTTGCACAATCGGGGAACCCATTTTCTTTCCTTTCGCAGTTGACCAACATGGTCAACCGCGGGAATTATCCATACAGTAACAACCCGGAGCTCTGTCATTGCGACATCTCCGGATTTTTTTTATTTTAAAAACATTGACTTATTTTACAATTTCTTTTAATATACCTTTACAAAAATAAGTTATCAATTGGAGGTAATACGATGGAAAAAAATGATTTACTGTGTTTCACATTTCGATTTTCTTCATTAACAATTGTTCTTTTGGGAATATCTGGAACTATATCAAACATGATTTTCTGGTTTCCCGAAAAAACCAATGGACGCATTGTCCAAGCTATTGTCTTTCTGATCATATCCCTTATCTTTGGGATAATAGCTATAAAAATTCGTCCAGATAAACTAAACAAGCAAAATTTACCTTCTACGGCAGGGGAATCCTATGAATAAAAAAACTCAGCTCTTCCTCTGCTCATCTGACAATCAATCAAAACCCTGGCGGCAGCTATCACAACGCTCCCCAGGGTTTTTCATTTGGTCTAAAAATAATTCATTCTTATGTTATAATGAAGACATGAAGTTGAATTTTTAATTTTTATTCAATAATTAATTTCTTAATTTATAATGTTTAAACATTAAATAATTCAAAATTCATTCAAAATTCGAAATTCTATATTCAGAATTAAAATCTTATGTTTACTTTTTTACATACTTATATTCCAAATCCAATCTTTATCTCTGTCGGGTCAATTAATATTTACTGGTACGGTTTTTTTGTTGTCTTGGGAATTATTATGGCTATAGCAATTGCTGCTAAATTAGCCTCCTATTATCAAATTAAAAAAGACACTATTTTTGATTTATCTTTTTGGCTAATTATTTTTGGACTACTCGGTGCTAGAATCTATCATGTTTTTCTTGAACTACCTTTTTACTTAAAACAACCTTTGGATATTTTTAAAATTTGGAATGGCGGATTAGCAATTCATGGTGGGATACTAGTAGGGGTAATCGTTTTGTATTTCTATATAAAAAAATATAGAATTAATTTTTGGCAAATTAGTGCTATCGCTGTTCCTGGACTGGCTCTAGGACAAGCCATCGGACGCTGGGGAAATTATTTTAATCAAGAATTATTTGGCAAAGCAACAAATCTTTCTTGGGGCATACCAATCGACATTGTAAACCGACCATTTGAATATTTGAATTATGAATATTTTCAGCCAACCTTTCTTTATGAATCAATTGGTAGTTTATTAATTTTTTTCTTGTTAATTACTCTACACGCTTTAATTATTAAAAAGAAAATTAAGTTTGAGTCATGGATGTTGGTTATTAGTTATTTAATTTCTTATTCACTTTTACGTTTTGGTTTAGAATTTGTTCGTATTGACACTACGCCTATAATTGCTGGTTTACGCTTTCCACAATGGATTAGTTTAGCTATAATCATCGTTTCTGTGTTAATAATATTTATTAAATATAAGCCAAAAGCCAAGTACTTGAAATAAACTATAAAGCGTGTTATTATATTTTTGGTGGCTCTCACACCGTTTTTATTTATTTAAATTTTAGTTAAGATATGCCGAATTTAAAATCAGCAAAAAAAGAATTACGAAAGGGTAAGAAATGTAATTTACTCAACAAAACAATCAAAGATAATGTAAAATCATTAATTAAAAAAAGCCGTAAAGCGATTACTGGAAAAGATGAACAGACAAAAGAATTAGTTGCTCAGGCTATGAAAGCAATAGACAAGGCCAAACAAAAAGGTATTATTAAAAAAAATACTGGTGACCGAAAAAAGTCTAGATTGCAAAAAAAGTTCAACGATATAACCAAAAAAGAAAAATAATTACATACCAAAAAACTGTAATATTTTTTAAGATTACAGTTTTTTGTTTTGTTTGATTGCTCTTTCTAAATTATTACGTAATAAACAAAAAACCCCGAACAGGGGCTTTTTTGTTATGCTAAATTTTTGCCAATAATAAGTTCAATCCAGCTAATGTATCCAATCGACCAGTTTTCATTTCAAAATCTATCTTTACTAACTGATCCAATATTTTTTTTAAGAAGATTAAACTAAAATTTCTCGCTTGACCTATGCCTTTTTGAATAATGAATGGGTGAAGATTTAAACTAGTGGCCATCTGACGCGACGTTTGTCCATTCTCAATCGCTTGTTTTATTCGCAAGAGAATCTTAAATTGCCGAATAAACATATTTAATAAATAGGTATCCGCCAAACCTGCGCTTAATTGTTCTTCTAATAATCGCCCAGCTAAAGCTTTATTGTTATTACTAATAGCATCAGTTAAAGCAAAAATATTTTCATCAAAACTGCCCTTGACCATTTTTTCCACATCTTCGATTTCAATTGGTACCACTTCCTTTTTGCCCAATTGTAATTGATTAGCTGATTTATAATTTATCAATTTATCTATTTCTTGATTCGCCTGCCATAAATCACTACCAATAAAACCTGCCAACATTTGTGATGCTCGCAAGCTTATCTGACCACCACGTTTTTCAACTTCTTTTTTTATCCAAGTATTAATTTCTGTATTACTCAATAAACTAAACTGCTGAACATGAGCTTGATCTAATAAATATTTAAAAAGTAATAACTGTTTTTGTGGCACGGCTCTTTCTCTGCTACCACTATCCATTTTTAAATATTGAATTTTATTTTTAACATTCTTCGTTTTAACAATTGAGTCCTTAAAAATTACAATATTACTATCTTTGTCATCTTTACGACTTTCTAAAAAATCTAAAACTTGCTTAAATACAATGTCGCCTTTGTTTGAAAATAAATTATCAATAATTATCATTCGTTTCTTTGATAAAAGAGATGTTGAATTTATCGCTTCAGCTAATTCAGAAAATTCAGCCTTTTCACCACTTAATTCAACTAAACTATTGCCAGTAGCATCTACTTCATTCAAAAACTTGGTTTTTAATTCATTTAATTTTTGTCGGCATCGAAAAGAGTCTTCGCCGTATATAAATATAATCATTTGTTTGTATATATCTTTGTTATTTGCTAAAATTATAATATAAGTAATTAATATCATTAGTCAACTATTAAATTATGATTACGGCATATTGCCCAAACTGCCATAGCGACATTATTATTGATGATGCGCTCGGGCAGGGAGATTTAATCACTTGCGCTAATTGTGGCGCTCAATCTGAAATTTCATCACTGCATCCCCTGCGCTTATCAATATTAGACGATGAGATTGAAGAAACTAATGATGAATCTTCTTCAGAAGATGAAGACGAAGAATAACTGTCACCGAATACTATTTTAAAAAATTTTTGGCTTTATAAAAACAAAGCAAGTTAGCTTTGTTTTTATTTTTTTATCTTTTCCACTTCTTGCTTAAACAAATTTCCCCGTTCTTTGTAATTTTTGAACATACCAAAACTAGCACAAGCAGTTGAAAGTAAAACAATATCTCCATTTACAATATTTCGACTAACTTGTTTCATTGCTTCTTTAATGTTACTAACTATTTTCATTTTTTCTTTGGGATAACCAGTCTTAATTAAAACGCTTTGAATCCTTGAAGTTGCTTGACCCTTTAATAAAACTACAAATTTCATTTTTTGTTTTACGACTTTGGCTAATTTTGAAAAATCAGAACCTTTGTCAGCTCCACCTAATAAAGCAACGATAGGCGACGAAAAAGATTTCAAGGCAAGTATGGTTGCTTCTGGTGTCGTAGCGAAACTATCATCGTAATATTCTACTCCTTTAACTTTTTTAACTAATTCTAATCTATGTTCAAGTCCTTTGAAATTCGTTATTGCTTTTTTAATAGTATTCTCTTTTATTCCTACAATTTTTGCCACTTCCACAGCTGCCGCAATGTTTTCTTTATTGTACTCACCAACTAATTTTGAAGTTAATTCTGATTTATTAAAATAAATTATTTTATTTCTTAATTTTAATTTTTTTATTTTATCTTTAATTTTTTTATTTACGATTAAAACATTTCCTTTTTCCTGTTGTTTGAAGACATTCGCTTTAGCTTCCCAATATTTTTTAAAACTTTTATGAAAATTTGGGTTATTCGGATCAGCTGGTGCTAAATGCTCTTTATAAAAATTAGTTATTACTGCAATCTTCGGATTAATATTTAAATCTTCTAATTGAAAACTAGACAATTCTAAAATAACCCAGTTATTTTTTTTAATTTTATCTATAAAAGAAAAAGGTGCTACACCAATATTTCCACCTAGAAATACCCTCTTGCCACCAAGTCTCAAAATCTCAAAGATTAAACTACTAGTTGTACCTTTGCCTTTGGTACCAGTAACGCCAATAATATTTTTTGTTGGACAAAGATTAAAAAATAACTCCATTGGAGAAGAAATTTTCACGCCAGCCTTCTTTGCTTTTATGATGTTTTTTTTAAACAAAGGGTACCCAGGTGAACGAAAAACAATATCATATTTATCCAAATCTTTATCATAATTTTTGCCTAGATTCCACTGTGCTGAAGACAAGTCACGACTTGTCCCTACAGATTTTCTGGCATCACAAATTGTTATCTGGAAATCAATTTTATTTTTTAATAAAAACTTAACCAAGGCTTGGTTTTCAATACCCCAACCCAGAATACAAATATTCTTATTTTGTAAATTATTTATTTTCATCTATTTTTATTATTTTACAAGCCGGCCTAAACAAAGGTAATTTTTCTCCTATATAACTATTTGTGCATCGTACAGCCTGATTAAAATATTTTTTTTCTAATTCTTTTCCTTCTATATAATATTCTATTACTGGCTTGAACGTTATAAAAAAAGTATCGTTTTCTCTTAATTTCTTTAATAACCCTTCAGCTGTAATTCCGCTCATGGGAATACTATAAACATCATTTTTACGTATTAAACTTTTTTCATTTTCTATATCGTTTTTCTCTTTTATCAAATACTCCCCGTCCGACAGCTCTACTATTTTTCCTTCATAAGGAAGAATTAAATCTGAATTCCCATTATTTTCTAAATTTACGGAATCCGTTATTTTCTTGTTTAGAATTTCTTGATATTTTAAATCAAAATATTTAAATTGAATAGGATAAATCTTATCACTAAATTTTAAGCTTGATTCTAAGATAATTTCTTCTCTGCTTGTCTCATCGGGAGATTCTAGACCAAAAAAACCAAAATTTATTTCCTTTTTTATTCTCCAACCAAAAAAAATGATTAAACATAAACAGAATATAATTATTAAGAATATAACAATATATTTAATTTTAAATTTAAATTTACGCTTAATATTCAAAATTATTTTTTTATTGTCCTTTTTCATAATTCACGATCCTACTGTTTAATCCTAGATTCCCGCTTTCGCGGGAATGACAGAAAAAGATTTTAAAACCTAACTTTTAATTTGTAATTCATAATTCTTAGTTGTTAATTGTTTTCATCTCTCCCCAATTTTTACCAATCTTAACATCAACTTCAACTGGTACTTTTAATTTTATCGCTTCTATCATAATTCGTCTAATAAGTGGCATTATTTTATTCTCATAACCGTCCTTAATCTCAAATAAAAGTTCGTCATGAACTTGCAAAAGCATTCTTACTTTATCTTGATTATTTTTATTTTTTAATAACTCATGAATCTTTATCATCGCTATTTTAATCATATCTGCACTCGTGCCCTGCAAAGGCATATTCATAGCCATTCGTTCGGCTGCTTTTTTGACCTGCATCATTGATGAATTCATCTCAGGTAAATATCTTCGACGATTAAACATCGTTTCAGCATAACCTTTTTCTCTAGCAATGTTTATCAAATCATCTATCATTTTTTTTACATCTTTATAAACAACAAAATACTGATCAATAAATTCTTTGGCACGCGCATATGAAATATCAGCTGACTGAGATAAACCGTGTGGGCCTTGCCCATAAAGAATGCCGAAATTAACTGCTTTTGCTTCTTGTCGCATAACTGACGTTACCTCTGCCTCTTTTACTCGGTTAATTTCAGCTGCCGTCAAAGCATGAATATCAGCTTTTTTCTTAAAAGCATCAATCATCTTTTTATCACCCGACATGTGAGCTGCCATTCTTAATTCAATCTGTGAATAATCAAATGATACGAGATTATAACCGCGGTCAGCCACAAAAGATTTTCTGATTTCACGTCCCAACTCAGTTCGAATTGGAATGTTTTGCAAATTTGGTTCAGTTGAAGATAAACGACCAGTCGCTGTTACACTCTGATTATAGCTCGTATGAATTCTGTTTGTTTTTTTATTAATTAATTTTGGTAAAGCATCAATATAAGTAGTTTGTAGTTTTCTTAGTTCTCTGTATTCCTGAATTAATTTAATAATTGGATGATATTCTTTGAGTTTTTCCAATTCATCAGCCCCAGTAGAAAATCCTGTTTTGGTTTTGGAAATTCCCATTGTCGGTAATTCCAAATTTTCAAACAGCACTATACGCAATTGTTGAGTAGAATTAATATTAAATTTTGAACCAGCTAATTCGTGTATTTTCTTTTCTAATTGATTAATTCGTTTATTAGTCGTCTCTCCAATCTTTTTTAAATAATTATCATTTATTTTAATACCGCATAATTCCATGTCGGCTAATACTCCAACCAAAGGAATCTCCATGTCATTAAACAATTTATCCATTTTCTGTTTTTTTATTTCCGGCAATAACTTCTTTACCAAACGATAAGTAATGTCAGCATCTTCGCAAGAATAATTAAATAATTTTTCAGTTGGTACTTCACTAAAATTTATTTTATCTTTTCCTTTGCCTAACAAATCTTCCTTAGAAATTTTTTGAAAACCCAATTCAGACAAGGCAACTGCGTCCAATCCATGTTGCCTACTGCCAGAGTTTAAAAGATAGGAGGCAATCATTGTATCGCCCGCAACTCCATACGTTTCAATATTAAAATTTTTCAAAACTTTCAAATCAAATTTTATATTATGTCCGTATTTTTTTATTTGTTTATTTGTAAAGATTGGGGTTAATCGCGACAACCAGTCTTCACCTAAATTTTTTGATTTGTAATCAAATAAACTTTCTTTAAGCGATGCTTGCCCGCCCGCCGAATTGAAGGGATTTTTAATTTTTAACTCTAAATAATAAGCGGCTCCCTTTTCCCAGGAAAAACTAATTCCCAATAAATCAGCTGTCAGCGGATCAAAACCACTAGTTTCAATATCAAAAACAAATTCTGCTTGTTCTTTTAATTTACTTAAAAATTCTTTAAACTTTTTTTCGTCATTAATTAAATGATAATTAAATTTATCTAAATTTCTTTTGAATTTATCAATTACTTCGCCATTTATCTCTAATTTATCATTTGTTTTATTGTCTTTCATTATTGCCTGTAACCGTGGCAATAAAGTTTTGAACTCAAATTTAGTAAAAAGTTGAATCGCTTCTTCTATATTAAAATCTCTAAAAAGACTATCCTCAAGATTAAAATCAATTTCTACCTGACAATCTATGGTTGCTAAATCTCTACTTAAAAAGGCGTCTTCTTTATACTCAGCTAATAAATCAGCAATACGAGCTCTTATTTTTTTAGATTTTATATTTTTGTAAACTCCATCCAAAGTTTTAAATGTTTGCAAAAGCTCAATGGCAGTTTTTTCACCAATACCTCGAACGCCTGGAATATTGTCCGAAGGATCTCCACGTAAAGCTTTGTAATCAACTATCTGACTTGGTGTCAAACCGTATCTATCTTTGACAGCTTTCTCATCATACAGAACAGAATCTGTCAGGCCTCGCTTCATAGTATAAACTTTGGTTTCTTTGTTAACTAATTGTAATGCGTCTAAATCACCAGTAACGATAATCTTCTCAGTTTGATCATTTATTTTTTTTGTTAAAGTACCAATCAAATCATCCGCCTCAAAACCAGCCTTATCATAAATAGGAATATTCAAGGCCTCAGCTAGTTGTCTAACTTTGGGAATCTGCTCATACAATTCATCTGGAGCTTTGACTCGAGTTGCTTTGTATTCTTTGTATTGCTCATGGCGAAAAGTTTTTTCTTTTCTATCTAATGTTAATGCCACATATTCTGGCTTAAACTCACGAATTGCTTTTAGTAAAACTGTGGTAAAACCATAGACAGCATTAATCATCTCTCCTGACTTGATTTTTAAAGGCGGTAAAGCATGAAAACTGCGATGAATTAAGGCGTTCCCGTCAATAATTATAAATTTTTTCTTCTTTTCTGACATGTATCTATTACATCATAACTGGATAAAATCAGCAAATAAAAAACGCCTTTCAATATAAAAGCGTTTTTTGCATAAACTTTGTGGACCCTAGGGGACTCGAACTCCTTACCTCCTGCGTGCAATCCCGAGTACTCGGGACTAACCAACTGAACTAATATTACACATTCTGTTATAAAATTCTTTATTTTTCTGTTTCTTTAAAAATTTTTCTCTCAATATAGCCTCTTTTCGATTATAAAACTCTTCTTTATAAACCATCTTCCATTCGCCCAAATACTTTGAAGTGTATTTGCTTTTAGTCTTATCGTTATGCTCTTCTAATCTTCTAGCTATATTATTAGTTTGTCCAATATAATACTTATCGCATTCAGAATTATAAATTATATAGACAAAATATTTTTCCATGTGGACCGTGGCGGATTCGAACCGCCGACCTCCTGCTTGCAAAGCAGGCATTCTAACCAGCTGAACTAACGGCCCATGATTTTAATGTTTCTTTAACGTTAATCCTGCTTGCAATCCCGAGTGCTCGGGAGGGACTAACCAACTGCCTGTCCGCCGAAGCTTCAGCGTAGGCGGGAACTAACGGCCCATTATATCAATTAGGAATTACCCGCCTGCAACGCGAGCTTGCGAGCGGGCAGGAAAATTACGAATTAAAAATTATTAATTAATTATTCAAAATTCTCACTTTAAAATTTATTAATTATATTTAGTTAATGGTGATGTCATCCATTCTAAAAAACCTCCTATTAAATCAACCGCTACCAAAATACCAATAAACACAACCAACATCCCAACAAGTTTATAGCCCAATCTTGAAC
>CAYXNZ010000021.1:13566-17242 GCA_964467155.1 uncultured Gammaproteobacteria bacterium
AAAATACCAATAAACACAACCAACATCCCAACAAGTTTATAGCCCAATCTTGAACCACCACTAGTACCTAAATATTTTTCAAAAAAAGCTATTCGTCCAAAGGAACTTAATAGTGCCTCTGATTTAATTACTATTAAAGCACCAATTACTATCATTATCAAACCAATTAAAATATTCATAGTTTTATCTAATATAATTTAATGGATTATATTTTCTATTATTAATGACTACTTCAAAATGCAAATGCGACCCAGTTGACCAGCCAGTCGAACCCATAGCACCAATGGTTTGTCCTTTGTCTACCGTATCACCTTTTGAAACATAAAACTTTGACAAATGAGCATAACGTGTTTTCTTGCCACCACCGTGATTGATAAAAATCTGATTTCCGTAGCCTCTACCCCAGCCAGCTATTTCGACAACACCAGCATCAGCTGCATAAATTGGCGTACCTATTTTATTTGCGATATCCAACCCAGTATGTCGCCAAGAATAATATTGCGTAATGAGATGTCCAACAGTTGGCCAATTCATTTTATTACCACTAACAGGCGTTGAATTACTCGGTGCAAATAAATCTTTAACTGCTGATACACCCGTATAGGTTGAGGCACTAGCTTGAGCATAAGCAGTTTTTCGACCACCTGGAATCATCAATTCCTGACCAATCGATAATTTACTAGCATCAACCAACTTATTAGACTCCAAAATTTTATCCGCTTCAACATTATACTTATTAGAAATACTTGATAAATTTTCTCCTCTGGCAACTTTATGCAAAACCCCTGCTTCAGGCAAAATCTTAATTTGCTGACCTGGTCTAATCAAACTATAAGCACTCAAATTATTTGCCCACAAAATTGTATTTACACTAATATCAAACTCAACCGCAATCGTACCAACTGAATCCCCAGACTGAACAGTATAGTAAACTATTTCCTGTCTGGCTCGTTTTGTTTTTGTTGTTGATACCAAGTCTGGTTTAATCAAAACGCCACTCTCGTCAATCTTTTCAGTTGTCTCTTCAATATTAATTTCATCTGGCGATCTCATTTCTGCCATTGGTTGGCTACGAACACTAGACAAATTATCTAAATAGGTTTGTTGGACTGGTGAAATTTCAAATTCTTCATCAAAATATTCTTCAATTAATTCATCTGTCTCTGCATCAAATTCCCCAGAAACTATTTCGGATAAAAATGTTTTACCAACCATTTCTTCGGCTGAAACAGTTTGAGTTTTTGCAGTCGCATTCATAGCGATAATAAAAATTGTCAAAACAGCAACAATAACATGAACTAATTTCTGATTTAGAATAAACGCAAAAGGATTGCGTCTAATGCCATCGGACCAACCAAGTCTCTTAATAATCGCTAAATAAAAACGATATCCCTTTACGACTATTGCGTAAAAAAACCAACGTAAGATAACCTTGCCTGGCCGATAAACCAATCCAATAAAAAAAGCGGTTATCAACCTCTTAGACAAAATTAAAAATTTTGCTAAAAATATCAAAAAATGAATCGATATTTTTTTGAAATTACGTGATATATGGTTAATCTATGAATTAGCTCGCCCGTCTAATATTCTAATATTAAAAAAACCGCCTTTCACTAGGCAAATTAACATAAATATATTAACATTTAATAACTTCCTAGTCAAGTGACAAACTTGACATTGAGCACTCTGATTGTATGATTAAGGTACGATTGAATGATAAAAAAATTAATTTAAAATATTAAAAATATGGAAGGCACAATTCAAGAAATTTTACTCTTGGTAAAAAAGAAAATGTTAGAACAGGGTGGCTATGACCGAGATGCCTACAAACAACTAATTGAAGAAACTATAGGATACTTTAAAGAACGTGGAAAAATAACTGATGATGAAAATGATGAATTTATTGAAGACTAGCTAATGGGCATGTACGAAAATGTACGTGATGAATTTGTGAAAAAATAATTCTTATTTAACTTATACTCTTTATTTTAATTTTATAATTTTAAATTTTAACCTATGCTAAAATCTGAAATCCGTAAATCTTATTTGCTAAATAAATATGTCATCATTACTCCTGGTCGAGCAAAAAGACCACGTGATATTAAAGAACAAACTATTGTTAAAAGAACAGCTAATTGCCCATTCTGCCCTGAAAAAATAGATAATAAAAATATTGTTGATAGAATTGACAGCCAAGACAAATGGCAAGCCTTAAGTATAAAAAATATTTTTCCAGCTGTTAGTTTAAATAATAAAAATGCCTATGGTACACAAGAAGTAATAATCGAAACACCTGACCATACCAAGGAACTGCACAATCTGCCAGAAATGCAAATTGCCAATCTTTTAAAGATGTACGCTAAACGAACTGAAGAAATTACAAAAAATAAAAAAATTGATTATGTTCTTTGTTTTAAAAACCAAGGCTCAAAAGCAGGTGCTTCAATTGTTCATGCGCATTCACAGGTTTTTGCTACAGAAATATTACCACCAGAAGTAGAAGAAGAACTCAGACTAGCTCGTGATTATAAAAGAAAAAATAAAACTTGCCCTTACTGCGATATTATAAAAAAGGAAAGTAAGTCTAAACGAAAAATTTTTGAAGACAAAAATATCGTTGCTTTTGCTCCTTATGCTAGCGAATATCATTATGAAGTTTGGATTTTCCCAAAACGACACCTTGACAATATCACCTTACTAAATGCGGATGAAATAAAATCTTTTGCCATAGCTTTGAAAAAAATTCTAACCAAACTGCACTCTATGGATTTATCATTTAACTACTTTCTCCATAATGTTGTTTCCGATGATGGCCAACATTTGTATTTAAAAATCCAACCACGTGATTCTGTTTGGGCTGGTGTTGAACTTGGCTCTGGTTTAGTAATTAATTCTATTCCGCCAGAAGAAGCTGCTAAATTTTATCGAAAATAATTTGTGCAAAAAGTGTGTAAAATTAGCTAAAGTTCTGTTTTGTTTTCACTATTATTAGCTAATAACCACTATTTTATTATAATTACCTCTAAAAGTGCTTGACAATTTTTATTTTTTTCTCTAATATAACTAGTGCCTTTAATTTTTTAGTTTTTAAATTATTGAGCAATAAATAAACAGCATAATTTAAAAATCAAGAAAGAAAAAACAGTGACGTTAGGCAACGTATTTAATGTCCCTGTTTTTTCTTTTAAGTTCATTAACAATTGAATATATTTAAGCGCTAACAGGCGCTAATTCTAAACTTTTGAAGTTTAACTCTTTATATATGTATTTAACTAGACCTCATCGGTTTTAGTTAACATGGAGATAGTCCATGTAAAAAAGACGTCCAGGCGATACCTGGTAAAAAACTTTTTGAGAGTTTGATCCTGGCTCAGGACGAACGCTGGCGGCGTGGCTAAGGCATGCAAGTCGAATGCCTCACTTCGGTGAGACATGGCAAACGGGAGAGTAACACATTGGTAACCTACCTCGAAGACGAGAATAACCCCGAGAAATCGGGAATAATACTCGATAATAGTGGGGGGACATAAGTCATTCCCACTTAAAACTCCGGTGCTTCGAGAGGGGCCTATGACCTATCAGCTTGTTGGTGAGGTAAAAGCTCACCAAGGCAACGACGGGTAGCGGGTGTGAGAGCATGACCCGCCTCACTGGGACTGAGACACTGCCCAGACTC
>CAYXNZ010000022.1:0-16956 GCA_964467155.1 uncultured Gammaproteobacteria bacterium
CCGAACACAAAGTGGGCGGGTATGGGCGCTAATTAATATAATCAAAGTGCTCCCCTCCCAAACGTGCCGTTTGGTACGGGCAGGTAACCACTGCTTGTCTCGCCGAAGCTTTCTTGACCTCCGTAGCTTTTAGCGTAGGATGTAGCGTAGGCGGAAGCCTTGCCCGAACACAAAGTGGGCGGGTATGGGCGCTTGTTCACTAAAACCTTAGTGTAGGTGAGTAAATTAAAAAAGGAATATGACTGCATTCCTTGATTACAAAATATCATTTATATAATTTTTTTTCAAGCTTTTTAAATAGGGAGTTTGTTTAGTTTACTTTCGATTAAATCCACAACGGTTTTTTCAACTTCGACTAAAGGTTTATTGATTTCAACTTTAGCTAAATTTTTAGTACCAGTCGGATTATATTCTTTAAGTAAATTCAATGAATCAATATTTTTAATTGAATAGACTAAAGCGTTTGTTTTAGTATCTTGAGTTTTATTATTGTTTTCATAAAATAATATAATAACCTTGGCTTGTGGGATATTAATTATTAATTCATCAATAACATCAACTAAATCTTTTTCACAGGAGTTTGTTCGATCAAAATCAGCACAATTCAAAGTTGACCAGATAAGTTTATTATCTAGTTTGCTAGTGAGTCTAGCCAGAACTCGGCCCCAAAGCTTTAAAACATTTAAACTTCTAGAACGGTAAATTTGATTAACTATTTCTTCTCGACGACCACCCATAGAAACTAGTTGTGAGGCAGTAGTTAAAGATTTTGGCGTAATATTGGAAGTTTTAAAACTTTTGGTTTCAGTAATCATGCCAGCTAGCAAACAAGTAGCGATGTCTTCATTTATATAATCACGGCTATAGCTATCGAATAAAGAAAATAATAATTCAGTAGTTGAGACAGCAGTTAATTCTACCAAATTAATTTGTCCAAACTCTTCGTTATCGGAACGATGATCAATATTAATAATTGGAATTTGATAAAAAAATTCAGTATCATTGTCATAAATTTTACCAAGAGATTCCAAATCTGGTGTATCAACGGTAATAATCAAGTCATATTTAAAACCACTTGAATGAGAAGTGATATCTTCTTCGGTAAAAAAACCATCTTTTGGAGAAATAATAAAATTTAATTTATTTTCTTCTTTCTTGTATTTAATTTGGCTGACATCGGTATCGGTGATATTTAAAGAAATAATAAATTTACGTAAATTATCCAAGGAGTTATTGATTTGTCCAAAGCTGGGTAAAAAAGAAAAAAGTTTACCTGATTCATTTTCTTCGGCAGCAACATCTACCTTTTTATCCATTTTTTTAATAAATAAAAAAAGAGCCAAGGCAGAGGAAACTGAATCGCCTGCCCAAGTTTTTTTAAAGGTAATTAAAATATTATTAGCCTTTTTAATTTGTTCAAAAATTTGTTGTTCGGTTGTGAGCATTATAATGATAATTAATTAGTCACGTCATCGCACAAGCAGTTTGTCAATATATAGGTTTTTTTTGTTTGTGTCAAGCTATGTTAAATCAGAGTAATGTGGTAGTTGAGATAGCATAAGATTAGCTAAATTTTCTTGCCAAAACAAGCTGGTTTTGGTACGCTAAAATAAGATAAAATATGTTGAAATAAAACGTCAAAAATGTTTTATTATGTTTTTAATTTATGAAGAAAGAAATACCAAAAAGCTATAATCCAGTTGATTACGAAGATAAAATCTATCAGCAGTGGGAAGACTCAGGATATTTTAATCCTGATAAATGCATTAAGGATAAAATAATCAAAGAAAATGCTAAGTCTTACACTATTTCTATGCCACCACCCAACAGGACTGGTGTTTTGCATATGGGACATGCAGCCATGCTGGTTATTGAAGATATTTTAATTAGATATCACAGAATGAAAGGTGAAAGAACTTTATGGTTGCCTGGGTCGGATCATGCAGCTATTGCTACTCAGACCAAGGTTGAAAAGATTATCAAAGAAGAAGGAGCCAATAGGCACGAAATGGGTCGAGAAAAGTTTTTAGCTAGGGTTGTTCAATTTGCTCAAGAATCACATGACACGATAGTTAACCAAGTGAAAAAAATGGGCAGTTCTTGTGATTGGTCAAGGGAAGCTTACACATTAGATGAAACCAGGAATAAAGCTGTCAGAAGCGTTTTTAAATTAATGTATGACGATGGATTAATTTATCGAGGTGATAGAGTGGTTAATTGGTGTCCGCGTTGTCACTCTACTTTAGCTGATGATGAAGTTGAATATGAATCTCAAAAAGCAAAACTCTATACTTTTAAATATGACAAAGATTTTCCTTTTACAATTGCAACAACTAGACCAGAGACAAAAATCGGTGATACGGCTGTCGCAGTTAATCCAAAAGATAAAAGATACAAAAAATATATTGGCAAAGTGTTTAAAGTAAATTTTGTTGGGGTTGATTTGGAATTAAAAATAATTGCGGATAAAGAAGTTGAAATTGATTTTGGTACAGGTGCGTTGGGCGTAACACCAGCTCATTCAATGGTTGATTGGCAAATGGCAGAGGAAAACGACCTATCGGTTATCAAAGTAATTAACGAAGACGGGAATATCCACGAAGGTTTCGGAAAATATTCAGGCAAGACTGTTTTAGAGGCTAGGGAAATGATTGTTAAAAAACTTAAAGAAGATGGGTTAATGGAAAAAGAAGAAAATATTGATAACAATTTATCTCTTTGCTATCGCTGTAATACACCAATTGAACCATTGCCGAGTTTACAATGGTTTATTGATGTAAATAAAAAAATTCCAAAATATAAAAAATCAATCAAAGAGCTGAGCTTGGAAGCAGTAAAGAAAGGTGTGTTTGGTCGAGATAAAATTAATATCGTACCGGAACGTTTTGAAAAAATATATTATAATTGGATGGAAAATTTGCGCGATTGGTGCATCAGTCGTCAGATTTGGTTTGGGCATCAAATACCAGTTTGGTATAAAGGCGATGAGATTTATGTTGGAGTTGAAAAGCCAAAAGAGTCTGGTTGGCAGCAGGATGAAGATACTTTGGACACTTGGTTTTCTTCAGGTCTTTGGACGTTTTCTACTTTAGCTAATAATTCGGAACAAATAAAAATTAAAGATGGAAAAGTTTTTATAGACAGTGATGATTTTAAAACATATCATCCAACTGCAGTATTGGAAACAGGTTATGATATTTTATTTTTTTGGGTGGCTCGGATGATAATTATGACAACTTATGCGATTGGTGATATTCCTTTTCAGGATGTTTATCTGCATGGTTTAATTCGTGCTGAAGACGGACGAAAGATGAGTAAGTCTCTGGGTAATGCAATTGATCCGCTAGAGACTTGTAAAAAATATGGAACAGATGCTACTCGTTTATCTCTTGTAATAGGTACAGCGCCAGGTAATGATATGAATTTGAGCGAAGAAAAAATTGCTGGTTTAAGAAATTTCACTAATAAGTTGTGGAATATTTCTAGATATATCATCACGAATCACGAATCACGAATTACGAATTATGAATTTGACATTAAAGATTTAACTTTATTTGATAAATGGATTTTGTTTCAATTAAGTAATCTAATAACAGAAATTAATGATGATTTAGATAATTATCGTTTTTCACAAGCAGCGGAAAGATTGAAAAAATTTACCTGGGACGATTTGGCAGATTGGTATTTAGAAGTATGTAAATTTGAAAAAAATAGTTCAAAAAATCAGATATTATCACTAGTTTTAAATGATTTATTAAAATTGTGTCATCCTTTTATTCCTTTCGTAACTGAAGTGATATGGAAAGAAACGAAGAATAAAAATTTATTATTAGTAGAGAAATATCCATTAGCAGATAGTTATAAAGAACTACGTAAGAAAACTAATAATGGTGATTTTTATCTTGAAGTACTAACTGTACAAAAAATTATCATGGCAATTCGTAATGCTAGAAGTGAAAATAAGATTGAGCCTGGTAAAAAGATTAAAGCAGTGTTTTATACAAAAGTTGAAAAATATAAAGAATTAATTGAAAATCATGCAATTTTAATAAAGGGTTTGAAGACAGGCATAAAAGAACTAGACATTGAACTCACTGGGGAAAAAATTGATGATGCTATTTTTACTACCGTGGGTGGAATTGAAATATATTTAATTGGTGCAATGGATAAAAAAATAGAAGCAGAGAGAATTAAAAAAGAAATAGTTAATTTAGAAAAAATAGTTAAAACAGTTGAAGTTAAATTAAACAACAAAGAGTTTGTCAGCAAAGCGCCAGAAAATGTAGTAAAGAAAGAAAAAGAGAAATTAAAAAAATGGAAAACAGAATTAAAAAGCTTAAAGAGTAATTAAAAATATTAAATAAATTAAAAATATGGAAAAAATTATTATTGATAAAAATAAGACTAAAGAGGTTTTAACACGGGGAGCGGAGGAAGTTTTAGTAAAAGAAAATTTAAAAAAACGACTTGAGTCTGGAAAAAAATTAAGAATAAAATTGGGGATCGATCCGACTGGTTCGGTTTTGCATTTGGGTCATGCTGTGGTTTTGCGCAAATTAAGAGAATTTCAGCAATTAGGCCATCAGGTAATTTTTTTAATCGGCGATTTTACTGCACGTATTGGCGATCCGACCGGACGTTCGGCCACCAGGAAGCCCATGACAGAGAAAGAAATAAAAAATAACATGAAGAGTTATGCCAAGCAAGCCGAGCTGATATTAGATATGAAAAAAGTGGAAATCAGATATAATTCTGAATGGTTAGATAAATTGGATTTTCAGGAATTAATTATACTAGCTTCAAAAATCACTTACGCTCAGATGGCGCAAAGAGCGGATTTTAAAGAAAGAATAAAAAATGACCAGGATTTGAGTTTGCAGGAATTTTTATATCCAATGATGCAAGGTTATGATTCAGTGGCACTTAAAGCTGACGTGGAAATTGGTGGCACGGATCAAAAATTTAATTTATTAATGGGTCGGCAGTTGCAGAAAAGATATGATCAAGAACCGCAGGATATTATAACTTGTCCGTTACTTGAGGGTTTGTCCGGAGGTGATAAAATGAGTAAAAGTTTGGATAATTATATTGCTTTGACAGAAGAACCAAGAGATATGTACGGCAAGATTATGTCGTTAACTGATGATTTGATTGCCAGATATTTTTCTTTATGTACTTATGTGTCGGTAGATGAAATTAATAAAATAAAAAAAGAGCTTGCTGGCGGAGCTAATCCGCGTGATTTGAAAATGAAATTGGCTTTTGAAGTGGTAAAGATTTATCATGGTGAAAAAAAGGCCCAAGAAGCCGAAGAACATTTTGTGAAAACCGTTCAAAAAAAAGAAACACCAGCCGAAGTTGAAAGTATAAAGTTAAAAGTTAAAAGTATAAATATTATTGATTTATTAGTAGAGACAAAGTTAGCAACCAGTAAAAGTGAAGCTCGACGATTAGTTGAACAAGGCGGGGTTAAAGTGGATGATATTGTTATTAAGGATATAAATAAAATAATTGAAATTACTGAAAAAGGTGTTTTGTTGCAAAAAGGCAAGCGAGGGTTTGTAAAAATTTTTAAGAAATAAATTCTGGATTCCCGCTTTCGCGGGAATGACAGCAGAAATATATGATTGGTGTTTTTGATTCAGGTTACGGTGGTTTATCGGTGCTAAAAGAATTTGTGAAGCTGATGCCGGAGTATGATTATTTTTATTTAGGAGATAATGCCCGGACTCCTTATGGTAATAAATCAGATGAAGTTATTTATGAGCACACACGTCAAGCAGTTGATTTTTTATTTAAACAAGATTGTCAAATTGTGATTTTGGCTTGTCACACAGCTTCAGCTAAAGCTTTGAGACGTTTACAACAGGAATACTTACCACTTCAACCGGACAGCGAATCAAAACGAATTCTTGGCGTAATTATTCCGACGATTGAAGAGGCAGTTGAAATATCTGATAATAAAAAAATTGGTATTATCGGGACTAAGGCGACAATTAGCTCAAAAGTTTATGAAATTGAATTAAGTAAACGTACTAATAATTGTCAGATTTTTAGTCAGGCTTGTCCGTTGCTAGTACCTTTTATTGAAGAAAATTGGCAAACCAAGACAGAGTTTAAGCGAGTGTTAAAAAGATATCTCCAACCATTAAAAATAAAACAAATTGACGTTTTAATACTTGGTTGCACACATTATGCTTTGGCTATTTCTCAAATTAAAGAAGCAATCGGCAGACGAGTTAAAATTATAGACCCAGCCATTACAGCGGCTATCAAACTAAAAGATTATTTAGGAAGACATAAAGATATAAATCAGAAATTATCAAAAAAAGGAGAAATAATTTTAAGTACAACTGATGATGTTAATCGGTTAAAAGATATAAGTAAAAAATTATTAAAAGTTGATATAAAAAATATAAAAAAAATTGAATTAAATTAATGAACTCTATTTATAAAATAAAAAATAAAATAGCTGAAGAAGTTAATCGAGCTAGTGGAAAAAAAATTATTGTGGCAGATGATATTATCTTTCCACCAAATAATAATTTTGGTGATTTGAGTTTGTCTTGCTTTGATTTAGCTAAAGAGATGAAACTTTCACCGGTCGAAACAGCCTGTCGGTTAGTTGGTAAAATTAAACCAACCGATGTTGGTTGCGGTGTTAAAGCAGCCGGGCCTTATTTGAATTTTATTTTGAATAAAATTGGCTTAGTAAAAGACGTTATTAATGAAATAGAAAAAAATAAAGATGATTATGGCACTAATAATGATGGAAAAAAACAAAAAATCTTAATTGAATATTCTAATGCTAATACTCACAAAGAATATCATGTCGGTCATTTGCGAAATATTTGTTATGGCGACACGATTAACCGTATTTTATTAGCGAATGGTTACAAAGCTATCCCTGTTTCATATATAAACGATTTTGGTATTCATATTGCCAAGACTATTTGGGCTTTGGAAAATTTTTATAAAAAAGAAAAAACTCCAATAGACAAAGGATATTTTTTGGGAAAAGTTTATGTTAGAGCAGCTAAAGAAATGAGTGATAATGAAGAAGCGAAAGAAGCTGTCGGTACTATTATGAAACAAATAGAAAGCCGACAAGGCGTAGAATATAAATTATGGCAGAAGACTAGAAAATGGAGTATTGATGGTTTTGCAAAAATTTACAAAGAGTTAGGAATAAAATTTGATCATATTTTTTACGAAAGTGAATTCATTGATGAAGGTTTGGATATTGTTAGTAAATTATATAAAAAAGAAATATTGGTAAAAAGTCAGGGGGCGATTATCGCTGATTTAGAAAAAGAAAAATTGGGCGTTTTGATGTTTATTAGATCAGATGGCACAGCTCTTTATCCAGTGGCCGATATAGCTTTAGCCGAAGGAAAGAAAAAAAAGTATAAACCGAGTAAATCAATTTATATTGTAGACATCAGACAAGGACAATATTTTAAACAATTATTTTCTGTTTTAGAAAAACTTGGGCACAAAGAAGATTTGATACATCTCGGTTATGATTTTGTAAAATTACCTGACGGCATGATGTCGTCACGTACTGGCAATGTGATTACCTATAAGGAATTGCATGAGCAGGCAATGAAGAAAGCTAAGGGTGAGACGAAGAAACGTCATAAAGATTGGAGTGATAAAAAAATAACACAAACAGCGGAAAAAATAGTTATTGGTGCAATAAAATTTGAAATGATTAAGGTTGGCGCTGACAAAACAATCACTTTTGACATTAATCAAGCCTTACGATTTGATGGTTTTACCGCAGCTTATTTGCAGTATACCTATGCCAGAATAAATAGCATTATTCAAAAAGCCAATCCGCCAGCTGGCGGACAAAAAATAAAAAAGATAGATTACAGTAATTTAAATCATGAAAAAGAGGGAGAATTAGCTTTAAAAATGTTTAAATATCCGATAGCTGTTAAGCGAGCTAATAAGGATTATGATCCATCAGAAATAGCTAAATATTTATTTGAATTAGCCCAAACTTTTAATGATTATTATCATGATGTATCGGTTTTAAAAGCTAAAGAAGAAATAAAGATAGCTAGATTAGCTTTGATAAAATCGGTTAATCAGACAATTAAAAATGGCTTGAAGATTTTAGGTATAGAAGTCGTTAAAGAAATGTAAAAAGTTTTAATGGAATTTATTAGTGAAATTTTTAATTTAATATTACAAATAGCATCTAATTGGGGTTATTGGGGAGTATTTGCGTTGATGGCAGTTGAAAGTTCATTTATTCCTTTCCCGTCAGAAATAGTTATTCCACCAGCAGCTTATTTGGCTGCCCAAGGTGAGTTTAATATATTTTTAGTTATTATTGCTGGTATTATCGGTAGTTTAGTAGGTGCCTCAATTAACTATTGGTTAGCTAGAAGTCTTGGACGAGCAATTATTTATCCATTGATTGATAAGAAATGGGCAAAAATATTTTTGCTCAACAGAGAGAAAATGGAGAAAGCAGAAAAGTATTTTTTAAATTACGGTAATAGCTCAACTTTTATCGGACGACTAGTGCCAGCAATCAGACAATTAATTTCTTTACCGGCTGGTTTTACTCGCATGGATTATAAAAAATTTATCTGGTACACTTTTCTCGGTTCTGGTTTATGGGTATCCGTTTTAGCAGTATTAGGTTATTGGGTCGGCGCTAATCAAGAATTATTAAAAGAATATTATCATATAATTTCTTTTGTCGGCATTTTATCAGCCGTAGTATTTGTTTTATTAATTATTTATAATAAAAAGGAAAAAATAAAAGAATAATAATATGAAAAAGGATAATTTGACTATGGAAACTATAGTATCATTGGCTAAACGTCGTGGTTTTGTATTTCCTTCTTCGGAAATATATGGTGGTTTTGCCGCGATTTATGACTACGGTTCTTATGGCGTAGAATTAGCCAATAATATTAAAAACGTTTGGTGGCGCAACATGGTGCAACTACGAGATGATATAGTTGGCTTGGATTCAAGTATTTTTATGAGTCCAAAAATTTGGGAGGCTTCGGGGCACGTATCTGGCTTTTCGGACCCTTTAGCTGAATGTAAAAATTGTCATAGTCGTTTGAGAGTCGATCATTTGCTAGAAGACATCGGTGTTGAAGCTGATGAAAAAATGACTGAAGAAGAAATACAAAAATTATTTGATAAGAATAAAGATAAATTAAAATGTTCCAACTGTGGTAAGAGCGATTTTACTGATATTAAAAAATTTAATCTATTAGTTAAATCTAATTTAGGAAATTTTACTGAAGATTGGAATAAAGAGCCGGTTTATTTACGTGGTGAAACTTGTCAGGGAATATACGTGAATTATAAAAATGTTTTAGATTCGGCTCGAGTTAAAATTCCTTTTGGTATTGCTCAGGTTGGTAAAGTTTTTCGAAATGAAATTACTGCTCGACAATTTGTTTTTCGCACTCGTGAATTTGAGCAGATGGAAATGCAGTATTTTACCCTTCCTAAGGATGAAATGAAAGAATATGAAAAATTAAAAGATTATCGCTGGCAATATTATTTGGACCTGGGTATAAAAGAGGATAATTTGAGATGGCTCAAGCACAAAAATTTGGTTTTTTACGCCAAAGAGGCTTATGATATTGAATATAATTTTCCATTTGGTTTCAAAGAATTAGAAGGCGTGCATGCTAGAGGTAATTATGATTTAACTCAACATTCAAAACATTCAGGTAAAGATTTAAATTACATTGATCCAGTAACCAAAGAAAAATATTTACCTCACATAATTGAATCTTCAGTTGGTGTTGGTAGGACTTTGTTGGCAGTGATGTGTGATGCTTACACTAAAGAGGAGGTAAACGGCGAGACCAGAGTGGTAATGAAATTTAATAAGCAATTGGCGCCGATTAAAATTGCTGTTTTTCCACTTTTGAAAAATAAGCCAGAATTAGTTAAACAGGCAAAAACAATTTTTGACGATTTAAAGATGAAATATATGTGTGAATTTGATGATAACGGTAATATTGGTAAACGTTACCGCAGACAAGATGAAATTGGTACTCCGTATTGCGTGACTGTTGATTTTGATACGATTGAAAAAGATAATTCAGTTACAGTTCGAGACCGTGATACCATGAAACAAGAGCGAGTAAAAATAGATGATTTAGTAGGTTATTTTAGCGGGAAATTTAAATGTTAATTTAGCTTTTAAAAAGCATGCAAATAGATTTGGAAATATTATCAATCCAAAATCCGTGGTGGGTGAGTTTGGGCGGAGTTGATCGCCAGACAACTGGTTTAAGATTTGATCCAGTAATTGAGTCGTATGAAAATAGCGGTTTGGATCAGGAACCGGATTTTTTAAAAATTTCCGAATTAGTGCCGGGTCGGGTAAATGTGCTTTACGGACCGCGTGGTTTAGGCAAAACCACTTTTGCTAAGTTGGCAATAAAAAAATTAATTGAGATTGAAAAAGTTAATCCTGATAATATTTTTTATTATTCTTGCCACAATTTGGACACCTTCGAACAATTGAATGAGATAATAAAAATATTTTTAAAATGGCGTCAACCGACTAAACCGGAGTGCCTTTTTTTATTTATTGATGAGATTAGTTTGGTGAAAAATTGGCAAAAGGGAATGCGCTATCTTTTTGAATCTGGTAAATTCAAAAAAGCCTCAGTTGCTTTATTGGTTTCAATTTTGGATAAAAATATTTTGAAAGAAAAAAAATGGCAACCAAAGATAGCTACCAGTTTAGACTTTGGCAATTTTTTGAATTTAATTAATTCGTCATTATCAAAAAAAATTAAACCAAGTAATTTTTTGGATTTTCAAGAGCAGTTGGAATATTATCAAGACATCTATTTTTTGACTGGAGGTTTTATCCCAGCGATAAGCGAATTTAAAAATCGCGGTTCAGTCAGCCAAGAAGTTTATAGTAATTATTTATACTGGTTAATCGCCGATATTGCTAAGTTTGGTCGAGATCCGATTTTAGCTCGGCAGATTATGGAAAAAATTATAGATAATTTGGGTCAACCGATTGGCTGGCAGACTGTTGCTAAAAAAACCAAAGCTAAATCACATGCGACGATTGCCGATTATTTGGAAATTTTGGAATCAATGTTTGCCTTAAAAATGGTTTATCAATTAGACGGTAAGAAATTTTCAACTGCTAAAGCAAAAAAAGTTTATTTTCGAGACCCGTTTTTGTTTTGGCTTTTTTATGCTTATATCGGTGGTGCTTTAAACTATTGGCAATTTTCCAGAGAGAAGCTTCATCGGCAGGATGTTTTCTCTTTATTGGTTGAGAATGTTATTTTTAGTCATTTAATCAAAGATGAAGCATTGGCTGTTTGGGGGAGAAGAGTCAGTTATTGGCGGTCTAACACTAAAAATTTGGCGATTGATTTTGTAGTCAATTGCGGTAAGAAGATTTGCCCGATATTAATTCGCTATCATAAAAAAATCAGCGAACAAGATAGGTTGATTTTCAAAAAAGCTGGTTTTAAAAAAGGAATTATTATTAGTGATAAAGAGTTGGATTTGTCTGGCTCAATAAAAATAGTTCCGTTGACTTATTTTTTAATGTTTTATAAAGAGATATTAAAGTAATATTTAAATTATAAGCTGTCACTTAGACATTACTTTTTTATTTTGTCATGCCGGATCACGATTCGGTATCCCCGCCCGACCACTTGACAGCGTCAAGGCTGGCCTGCCTGCCGGCAGACAGGCGTGGTAGGAGAAAAATAATTTATTCGTCTTTTTACTAATATAGTTATTTTTACGGTTTAACTCTGGATTCCCTCTTTCGCCTGCCCGCTCGTTCCTCGCAGAGGCAAGGCGGGCGGGAATGACAAAAGAAAGTTTAACCGATTCTATCGTGGAATTTTGCTTTAATTTGACGCGGTGTAATACCGTGTTTTTTATTATATTCTTCTTGCTTTTTTCTTCGACGTTTAGTTTCGTTGACAGCGTAGCGTATGGCTGGTGTAATTTTGTCAGCATATAAAATCGCTTTTCCCTCAACGTGACGTGCAGCTCGGCCGATAGTTTGGATAAGTGAGATTTCATTGCGTAAAAAACCAGACATATCAGCATCCAAAATAGCGACTAGGGAAACTTCTGGTAAATCCAAACCTTCGCGTAAAAGGTTTATGCCGACCAAAACGTCATATTTACCTTGTCTTAAGTCACGCAGGATATCAACTCTTTCTAGTGTATCTATTTCGCTATGTAAATATTGAACTTTAACACCTTGCTCAGCTAAATAATCAGACAATTCTTCAGACATTCTTTTGGTTAGAGTTGTTATTAAAACTCTTTGTTGTTTGGCAACGCATTTTCTGATTTCATTTATTAAATCAGGGATTTGATTTTTGGATGGACGAATCTCTATTTCTGGATCCAGAAGTCCAGTTGGACGAATAAGCTGTTCAGCGATTTGTGAAGAATTTTTTATTTCGTATTCTTTCGGTGTAGCACTTGAATAAATTATTTGATTTATTTTTGAATTAAATTCGGAAAAATTAAGCGGTCGGTTATCTCTGGCTGACGGCAGGCGGAAGCCAAAGTCAATTAAAGTTTGCTTACGTGATTGATCGCCGGCGTACATACCGCGAATTTGTGGCAAAGTAACATGTGATTCATCTATGATTATTAGATAATCTTTTGGAAAGAAATCAAGAAGAGTCGCTGGCGGCTCACCAGAAGTACGTCCAGTTAAATGGCGTGAGTAATTCTCAATCCCATTACAATAGCCGACTTGTTCAATCATTTCTAAATCATAATTAGTTTTTTTATCTAGACGATAAGCTTCAACATCTTTACCTTCTTTTTTTAATTCTTTTAATCTATCTTTCAGTTCTTTTTTAATTTTAGTTAGAGCTTCGGACATCCTATCTTCTGATGTCATAAAATGTTTAGCTGGCAGAACAAGAACCTCATTTAATTTAGCGATAGTTTTACTTTTAGTATCAGTTGGAATAATGGGTAGATTGGTACTCGGTTTGATATTAAAATAATAAATATTTTCTATTTGGTCACCAAACATTTCAATTCTAACAATTGCTTCACCGGTCGCTAAATAAATATCAATATTTCCGCCTCTGACTCGGAATTGACCGCGAGAAAAAGTAATATCATTTCTTTCATATTGAATTTTTATTAATTGGCGCAAGAGTTCGTTGCGTTTGATTTTTTGCCCAAGTTGAAATTTGACGCTCATGTTTTCATAATCAGCGCGTTCCCCGATACCATATATACAAGAGACACTAGCAACAATCAAAACATCTTTTCTGTTAATGAGTGATTGGGTAGCAGAATGACGCAGGCGGTCTATTTCTTCGTTAATAGCGCTTTCTTTTTCTATATAGGTGTCAGTATGAGGTATGTAAGCTTCGGGCTGGTAGTAATCGTAATATGAGACAAAATAATGGACAGCATTGTCTGGAAAAAATTGCTTGAATTCGCCATAGAGTTGAGCAGCCAGAGTTTTATTATGGGAGATGACAATAGTTGGTTTTTGGATAGCTTCAATCACTTTAGCCATGGTAAAAGTTTTACCACTGCCAGTTACGCCCAAAAGCGTTTGGTCGCGGTAATTTTTATTGAGTCCGTTAACCAATTTATTAATTGTCTCTGGTTGATCGCCGGTAGCAGAAAAATCGCTTTTTAACTTAAATTTCATAGTATATTGTTTAACGCATTGATTATAACAGAATTTTATAAAAAGAGAAGATCTTCTATTTAAAAAATTTTTGACAAACGGCTTATTTTAAGTTAAAGTAAGCATATAATTTAGCATTTTTTATTAAAATATGGACAAAAAACAACAAAAACAAAAGGCAAATTTTAACCCTTTTCCAGCTATGGAAGAGGAGGTTTTAAATTTTTGGGAAAAAAATAAAATTTTTGAAAAATCACTGGAAGGCAAGGATAAGGATTATGTCTTTTATGATGGTCCTCCGTTCGCAACGGGCGAGCCTCATTATGGTCATATTGTAGCGAGTATTATGAAAGATGCTGTGCCGAGATATTGGACCATGAAAGGGCACAAAATTGAAAGAAGATGGGGCTGGGATTGTCACGGTTTGCCAGTTGAGAATCTGGCGGAAAAAGAGCTGGGCTTAAAAGATAAAACTGATATTGAGAAATATGGTGTGGAAAAATTCAATGATTATTGTCAAAGCATTGTGATGCGTTATGCCGAGGAATGGAAAAAAACTATCAGAAGTATCGGGCGTTGGGTGGATATGGAAAACGATTACAAAACTATGGATGTAAATTTTATGGAATCTGTTTGGTGGGTGTTTAAAAATTTATGGGATAAGGGTTTAGTTTATCAAGGATATAAAGCCATGCATATCTGTCCACGTTGTGGCACAACTTTGTCTAATTTTGAAGTTACACAAAATTATAAAGATATTAAAGATTTGTCAGTCACAATAAAGTTTGAGTTAGAAGATGAGCCAGGAACTTATGTCTTGGCTTGGACAACAACACCTTGGACATTAATTGGCAATGTGGCGTTGGCGATTGGAAAAGATATTGATTATGTCAAAGTAGAAATATTGGAATCTAAATTTAAAAAAGGAGAGAATTATATATTTAGTAGAAATTTTTTAGAAAAAACATTTACTATAAAACCGACAGCGTTGTCAGAAAGTGGAAGTTCCCCTGATTATAAAGATTATCTTATTCACGATGAAAAATATAGAGGAGTTAAGATCAGAGTTCAAGATTTCAATATAAATAATTTGGTAGGTAAAAAATATAAACCATTGTTTGATTATTATAAAGATGAAGAATTAGAAAATAAGGAAAATGGTTGGCAAATTTATGGCGCTGATTTTGTAACCATCGAAGATGGTACAGGTGTAGTTCATATTGCACCGGCCTTTGGTGAAGACGATATGAATCTTGGCAATGAATACAAATTACCATTTATTCAGCATGTTGATGGCTCAGGTAAATTTAAAGAAGAAGTTAAAGATTGGCCAGGCATTGAAGTAAAACCAATTGACGATACGCAAGCAACTGATAGAAAAATAGTTGAATGGCTAGATAAAAATAATAAATTATTTACCCAATCAGAATATGAGCACAGCTATCCGCATTGCTGGCGTTGTGAAACTCCTTTGCTAAATTATGCGACTGCGTCTTGGTTTGTAAAGGTGACAGAAATCAGAGATAACTTGATAAAAAATAATCAAAAAATTACTTGGGTGCCAGAACATATAAAAGATGGTCGTTTTGGCAAATGGTTAGAACAAGCTAGGGACTGGGCAATTAGTCGTAATCGTTACTGGGGGACACCGTTACCAGTTTGGGTTTGCGATAAATGTGACCATAGTTTAGCCATTGGCTCAAGGGAAGAATTGGAAAAATTAAGCGGACAAAAAATTGACAATTTACATAAACAGCACGTTGATAGGTTTGATTTCAAATGTGAAAAATGTGATTCTTCGGCAAGCTCAGGACAGGGTGGTACAATGAAGCGTATCCCGGAGGTTTTTGATTGTTGGTTTGAATCTGGTTCTATGCCTTATGGACAGGAACATTATCCTTTTGAAAACAAAAAAAGATTTGAGAAAAATTTTCCAGCTAATTTTATTGCTGAGGGTGTTGATCAGACTCGTGGTTGGTTTTATACCTTGATTGTTTTGTCGACGGCTTTATTTGACAAAGAAATGGCGCAAAATGTAATTGTTAATGGTATTGTTTTGACTAAAGACGGGCAAAAAATGTCTAAAAGATTAAGAAATTATCCTGATACGGCTGAAATTATCAATCAATACGGTGCTGATGCTATGCGTTATTATTTATTTGCTTCATCTGTTTTGATGGCAGAGAACTTGAATTTTTCCGAAGATGGCGTTAAAGATGTGTTGAGAAAAGTTTCAATGCTTTTATGGAACGTTTATCGATTTTATGAAATGTATGCCAATAACGACGAGATTCTATCGCTCCGCTCCGCTCCGCTCCAGAATGACAGTAAAAATATATTAGATAAATGGATTGTGGCAAGATTAAACCAATTAATTTCCGAGGTGACGGAAAATATGGATAATTATGTAATACCGAAAGCTGTTCGACCGATTGGTGATTTTATTGATGACTTATCAACTTGGTATATCCGTCGTTCTAGAAATCGCTTTAAAGGTGAAGATTTAAAAGACAAGCAAGCAGCTTTGAATACTACCAGATATGTATTAGTTGAATTGTCAAAAGTGATGGCGCCATTTACGCCGTTCATTGCTGAACAACTTTGGCAAAAAGTGACTGAAAATAATTTTACCGATGAAAATAAGTCAGTACACCTAGAAAATTGGGTGGTTGCAGAAAAAGTTGATGATAAAATTTTAGGTGACATGGTGATAGTTAGAAAAATTGTGGAATTAGGATTAGCGAAAAGAGATGAGCTTGGAATTAAAGTGAGACAACCTCTTGCCAAATTAATAATTAAAAATTCTGTATTAAGAGAAGAATATTTTTATTTAGTAAAGGATGAATTAAATGTTAAAGAAATTGTTTGCGAACAAATTAATAAAAAAGAGCAAGAAAAATCTTTATCAGTAGATAAAGATTATGTAGAATTTTTATCAGTAGATTATGATACAACGTTGACTCCTGAATTAAAGTTGGAAGGAACAAAGAGAGAGATTGTTCGTTTAGTAAATAATATGCGCAGGCAAGCCAAAATGACTATAAAAGATAAAGCTGTATTATGCTGGCATAGTGATGCAGTATTAATCAAAAAAGTTTTTAATGATAGTAAAATGATGGAAGAGCTAAAAAAAGATACATTGAGTGAAGAGATTAAAAATGAATTGAGTGAAGAAAATAAAAAAGAATTAAAGATTAACGAAGAAGAAATTATTCTCTCGGTGATTAAGAAATAATATATTCTCTGTCATTCCTGTAGATGTTACATAATTCGTTGACAAAATGATACAGTAAATA
>CAYXNZ010000023.1:0-16747 GCA_964467155.1 uncultured Gammaproteobacteria bacterium
ACTATTAATGATTGGTATAGAGAACAATTTGATGTAACAGAAATTGAAACTGAACTTTTTGTTGTGGGTGATAATTGGACAGGTTTAAAAAGTTTAGATGGATTGACAGTTTATTTAAATGATGAAAATCAAGAGAATATTTTTGCTTTAACTTATAATATTGGTTCTAGTAATACATTGAAATATAAAAATATTTTTGATGTAATGGTAAATTCGTTTAAATTTATTGATTAGATGATAGTTGAAATTAATAATAAAACTAAATCAAAAGTAAATCTTAAATCAATAAAACAAATAGTAGAAGTTTTTTTATTAAAATATAATTTAAAGGATAAAGAAGTTTCAATTGCTTTTGTTGGCGATAAGACAATCCAAAATTTAAACAATAAATATCGTCGTATTAATAAAATTACTGACGTACTATCTTTTTCTGGAAATGATAATTTTTTGGGTGAAATTATAATAGATTGTAATCAAATCAAAAGACAAGCAAAAAAAAACGAGAAAACATTTGAGCAAGAATTAATATTTATTTTAATTCACGGATTATTACATTTAGTTGGTTATAATGATCAAACTGACAAAGACAGGAATCACATGATAAATTTGGGAGAACAATTTATAAAAAATAAGTTGAAGATAAATGATTAAAATTAAAAGGTTAGCTAAAAGTTTTTTATACGCTGTCAGGGGATTAATTAAAACATTTAAAGAAGAGCAAAATTTTCAAATTCATATTTTTGCAGCAATTATTGTTGTTTTGGCTGGGTGGTATTTTAATGTTAATAAATATGAATGGATTATTTTAGTGTTGATTATTGGTTTAGTTATGTTAATGGAAATTGCTAATAGTGCAGTGGAAAGAATCACAGATGTTCTGAAGCCAAGAATGAATAATTATGTTAAGGAAATAAAAGATATAACAGCGGCTGGAGTATTAGTGGCTTCTGTTGTGGCTGTGATTGCTGGTTTAATTATTTTTTGGCCTTATGTATTTGGCAGTCACGTTAATTTTTAGTATAATTTAAATTAATTGAACAATTATTTTGAACAAGTAAAAAATTATGAAAGAAAATATTATAGCTGGACTTGATATTGGTTCAACAGCAATTAGATTAGTCGTTGGACAAAAAACAGCATCAGATTCAGGTGAAAATTTACAAATTTTAGGAGCAGTGTCTGTACCAGCAGAAGGAATAAATAGAGGAGTGGTCAATAGTATTGATGATGCTACTTCAGCGATTTCTTCTTGCTTGGAAAAAGCAGAACGATTAATCGGTGTAGATATTAAGAGCGTTTGGGTGGGTGTTAATGGATATAATTTAAAATGTGAAAATAGCCGAGGCGTAGTAGCTGTTGCTAGAAGTGACAACGAAATTACTGAAGATGATGTTGAGAGAGCAATTGAAGCTGCCCAAGCATTATCTGTGCCGCCTAATTATGAAATTCTACATGTTATCCCAGTTAAATTTATGGTTGATAATCAAGAAGATATTAATGATCCAGTAGGTATGACTGGCGTAAGACTCGAGATTGAGACTTTGATTATTCTAGGCTTATCAAGCCAAATTAAAAATTTAACAAAAGCTATTTATCGCACAGGTTTAGGAATAGAAGATTTAGTTTTGTCACCCTTAGCTGCCGCCGAAGTGGTTGTTACTAAAAAACAAAAGGAGTTAGGCTCAGCTTTGATCAATATTGGTTCTTCAACGACTAGCTTAGCGATTTTTGAAGAAGGTGAGTTGCTGTATGCAGCTATTGTGCCGATTGGCTCAGAGCATATTACAGCGGACGTAGCGATTGGACTCCGATGCCCAATCAATTTAGCCGATAGAGTGAAGTTTGACTATGGTAGTGCTAATCCTGATCAATTTAGCAAAAAAGATGAAGTGGACATTGGTGAACTTGTAGCCGAAGAAGAACTGGGAGACGACGGGATAATAATTTCAAAAAAATATGTTGCAGAAATAATTGAAGCAAGAGTGGAAGAGATTTTTGAAAAAATCGATGAAGAATTAAAAAAGATTGATAGATCGGGCATGCTACCAGCTGGAGCTTTTTTAATTGGTGGTGGTTCTAAATTAAGAGATTTAGTTGAAGTGGCAAAAAATAAATTGAGATTACCAGTTTGTTTAGGAACAAATAAATTATTACCATCAGCAATAGATAAAGTAAATGATCAAAGTTATTTAACTGCTTTAGGGTTGGTTATTTGGGGTAACCAATTAACTAATAAAGATAAACGTCACGTAACTTTAGGTAAAATTAGCGAAGAGGTTTTTGGCGGTATGGCGAAGAAAGTAGTGAATGCATTTAAGAATTTAATTCCGTAAAATTACTGTATAAAAAATTTGTTCAGTCTAGGTTTTTAAATACTTGATAAAATTATTTGATTATTATAAGATGTATATAGATATATTATTTAATCAATCAATATTAAAAATATGGCAGAAGTAAAACCAACAGCAGAAACCTTCGCCAAAATAAAAGTAGTTGGTGTGGGTGGTTCAGGTGGTAGTGTCGTTGATAGAATGATTGGCAGTGGTATTAAAGGTGTGGATTTTATAGCGGTTAACACCGATGTCCAGGCATTACACCATAACAAAGCTAGTAAAAAATTACATATTGGTAAAAGTATTACTAGGGGATTAGGCGCTGGAATGAATCCAGAATTGGGCAGACAATCAGCTGAAGAATCAAGAAATGAAATTAGAGATTTTTTGAAAGATGCTGATATGGTTTTTATTACATGTGGCTTGGGTGGTGGTACAGGTACTGGTGGTTCACCGATTGTCGCTGAAATTGCTCGAGACCTAGGTGCTTTAACCGTAGCAGTAGTAACTAAGCCTTTTTCATTTGAAGGGGCTCAAAGAAAAAATATTGCTGAAAGAGGATTAGCTGAATTAGCCGACAAGGTTGATACAATAATCACTATTCCAAATGATAAATTATTGCAGGTTATAGATAAGAAGACTTCTCTACTTGATGCATTTATTGTCGCTGATGAAGTTTTACGTCAAGGTGTTCAAGGTATCTCTGAATTGATTACTATTCCAGGATTGATAAATGTTGACTTTGCTGATGTTAAGGCAGTCATGGCTAATGCCGGTAGCGCCTTGATGGGTATTGGACAGGCAAGTGGTGAGAATAAAGCAATTGAAGCCGCTAAGGCAGCTATTAATTCACCGCTATTAGAAATGTCAATTGAAGGTGCTAAAGGAATTCTTTTAACTATAGTCGGTGGATCAGGTTTGACTATGCATGAAGTTAATGAAGCGGCTAAGGTGGTTACTTCGTCCGCTGATGAAGATGCTAAAATAATTTTTGGTGCAGTAATTGATGATAAATATAAAAATGAGGTAAAGATTACAGTTGTGGCAACTGGATTTGATGGACGAAAAATAGGTGTTAGCGAGGCTGTTGGGGGAGATAAACACTATACGCCTAATGCTTTTATTACCGGAGAAGAGAAGGAAGACAAAAAAGAGAAAAAGAAATCTAAAATTTCTCCACTTAAAGCGGCTCAAGCTGAGCCTGCTCAGTCTAAAGATGTAAGTCAAGAGGAAGAAGATGATGAATTAGGTATCCCGGCCTTCATTAGAAGAAAAATGATGTAATTTGTCGCTAAAGCTATGGATTATAAATAGTCCTTAGCTAAAAACAAGTTTATTTTTATAGAAATTATATAAAAGAAAGGATCTACTGATAGATTCTTTCTTTTGTTGGTCGGGTGATAAAAATTTGCAAAAATGATGTAATTATGACTTATCCACAGAACTTTTTGATAGGCAGAAAAAGAAATTAAAAGAAAAATATAAATTGATAAAAAAAGAAACTAACCTTAGATGATTTTATAAGTATTGATTTTTTAGATAACAAGGTATATAATTATAGTATAAAGATATACACAACATGTAGTGGTTGTGAATAGAGATACAACACAAAATGTAGTTCAATGGATTATTAATAAGGCACCTAGAAGAACCTTAAATAAGGGGATAAATTAGCAATAAGCCCCACGAGAAACAAATAGGTGTTTTTTGTTTGAATAAACAAAGATGAAATGTTCAATTTGCTATTATCCAGATACCAAGGTAATTGATTCGAGAGTCGCTTCAGACGGCTTATCAATTAGACGAAGAAGAGAGTGTCTAAAATGTGGTTTTCGTTTCTCTACTTATGAAGAAATGGAAATCCTTGATTTGACTATCGTTAAAAGAAATGGTCAAAAAGAATCATATAGTCGTGAAAAAATTACTAAAGGATTGAAGCGAGCATTAGAAAAAAGACCAATTACGGAAGATGGGTTTAAAAAGTTAATACATTCGATTGAAAGGGATATGCAGATTTTAAGAAAGAGTGAGATAACGTCTGATCAGATTGGTCAAATTGTCATGAAATATCTGAAAAAGTTTGATCAAGTAGCTTATATTCGTTTTGCTAGTGTTTATGAATCTTTTAAAGATGCACAAACCTTCAGACGAGAGCTCAATAAACTTTTAACAAAGAAGAAGGTCGGTTATACCAAAAATAAAAAAATTAAAAAATAATTAAAGAAGAAAACCCATGCCGAACATCATAAGTCAAATTAGAAAGAGATCTGGTGAAATTGTCGATTTCAATCAGGAAAAAATAACTAAAGCGATTTTTAACGCAACAGAAGCGATTGGCAAGCCAGATAGAGAAATAGCTCGTAAGTTAAGCGAACAAGCGATTGAAATGTTGGCTGAAAAATTTCATTCAAGAAGTATCCCGGCAGTTGAAGAAATACAGGATTTAGTAGAAGAGGTATTGATTGGCAATAAACAAATAAAAGCTGCCAAGTCTTATATTTTGTATCGTGATCAACGAGCACGTTTACGTGAAATGGCTTCAATGATAAATTCGGATGAATTAATGGAGGGGTATCTCAACAAATCAGACTGGAGAATAAAAGAAAATTCTAATATGAGTTTTAGTTTGCAAGGACTTAATAATCATATTTCTTCGGCTATATCTTCAAATTACTGGTTAAATAAAGTATATACATCAAATATTAGGGAAGCACATAAAAATGGTGATATACATATTCATGATTTACAATTATTAGCAGCTTATTGTGCCGGCTGGGATTTAAAAGATTTATTGATTCAAGGTTTTGGTGGAGTTGTTGGAAAAGTAGAGTCTAGACCACCGAAACATTTACGAACAGCTTTAGGACAAATTATTAATTTCTTTTATACTTTGCAGGGTGAAGTGGCTGGAGCAGAAGCTTTTTCAAACTTTGATACTTATCTGGCGCCCTTTGTTAGACATGATAATTTAAATTACAAAGAAGTCGAACAAGCATTACAAGAATTTTTATTTAATATTAATGTACCAACCAGAGTTGGTTTTCAAACGCCTTTTACCAATATAACTATGGACTTAGTGCCAGGTAAGACTGTCGGCGAAGAAAATGTAATTATTGGTGGAGAAATTCAAAAAGAAAAATATAAAGATTTTCAAGAAGAAATGGATACAATTAATTTAGCTTTTGCTGAATTAATGATGGAAGGTGATGCCAAGGGTAGAGTTTTTACTTTTCCGATTCCGACTTATAATATTACCACTGATTTTGATTGGGATTCACCAGTAGCAGCTAAAGTTTTTGAAATGACTGCTAAATATGGTATACCTTACTTTTCAAATTTTATAAATAGCGATATGAGTCCAGACGATGCTCGAAGTATGTGCTGTCGTTTACGACTTGATAATAGAGAATTAAAGAAAAGAGGCGGTGGATTATTTGCAGCTAACCCAATGACTGGATCGGCTGGTGTGGTAACAATCAATTTACCTAGAACTGGCTATTTATCAAAAACAAAAAAAGAATTTTTTGAGAGATTAGATAGTTTGATGCAGGTTGCTTATGAAAGTTTAGAAGTAAAACGAAAAATTTTAGAAGATTTGACCGACAAAGGGCTCTACCCTTACGCTAGACATTATTTAACTGATATTAAAACTAGATTTGGCGCCTATTGGAAAAATCATTTTTCAACTATCGGTTTAGTTGGCATGAATGAAGCAATGCTAAATTTTGAACCAGTTGGACAAAATATTGCTACGCCAGCCGGTAAAGAATTTGCTCTAGAAGTAATGGATTATATGCGTGATAAAGTTTTGGAATTTCAGGGTCGGAGTAATAGTCTTTACAATTTAGAAGCAACTCCAGCTGAAGGTGCTACTAGAAGACTGGCATCGTTGGACAAAGAAAAATATCCCGATATAATTGTTGCCAACGAGGAAGCAGCTAAAAATGGGCAAGCTTCTCCTTATTATACAAATTCTAGTCAATTGCCAGTTGGTTTGACGGATGATTTATTTGAAGCTCTGGATTTGCAGGATGACATACAGATAAAATATACAGGTGGAACAGTCTTTCATTCATTTGTTGGTGAAGCCATGCCTTCCTCAGATTCAGTAAAAAAATTAGTTCAAACAATTTCTAATAAATATCGTTTACCTTATTTTACAATTACACCAACTTTTTCCATTTGTCCTAAACATGGATATATTCCAGGAGAACATTTTTTCTGTCCAAAATGTGATGAAGAGATTGGCTATATCTCCAAAGAATCGGCTCAACAAGAAATGGAACAAATATTATCATAATTTATAAATAAAAATAAAAACTGCTTTTAGTCGAAATACTATGAGTAGCTCAAGGAGACAAAACTATGAGCCCAATTGAAACAAAAAGACAACCATGTGAAGTTTATTCAAGGGTAGTTGGTTATTTAAGACCAGTTCAACAATGGAATGATGGAAAACGCGCAGAATATTTTGATCGTAAAAATTTTAAGGTTAGTTATACAAATTAATTATAAAGAGATGGTTGGGATATGTTAGGCGTGAAAACTTTTGTTTTCTAGCAGTCCTAATAATCTCAACAACTCTATGATTATTGGCGGTTTACAAAAAATAAGTTTATTGGATTACCCTGGGTGTGTTTCAGCTATAATTTTTACCCAGGGATGTAATTTTAGATGTCCTTTTTGCTATAACCCTATGCTTGTCGAGCCTGCCGGTTTTGGCAAGTTAAAATATCTGGAGAAATCCAGGCAAGAAGATTATCCTACTATCAACGAGGATGATCTTTTTGTTTTTTTAAAAAAAAGACAGGGTAAATTAGACGCAGTAGTGGTAACCGGTGGCGAACCAACAATTCACAAAGATTTACCAGAATTTTTAGATAAAATACAAAAATTAGATTATAAAATTAAATTAGATACTAATGGTACAAATCCAGCGTTACTCAAACAATTAATAAGTAAAAAATTAGTTAATTATATTGCAATGGACATAAAAGCTGCTTTTGATAACTACAATCAAGCATCTGGCGTGGGAGTAGATTTGGAAAAAATTAAGAAAAGCATTAAAATAATAAGAGAGAGTAGTTTGCCCTATGAATTTAGAACAACTTTGGTTCCAGAATTAGTTACAAAAGACGATGTAGAAAAACTCAGTAAGTTATTAGTAGATGTAGAAAAATGGTATTTACAAAAATTACAGATTAACACTGAGTTATTAGATCAAAAAATAAAAAAAATAAAACCGTATACAACAAAAGAAATGGAAGAATTATTAAAAGTAGCGAAAGTAAATGTTAAAAATTGTTTTTCAAGATAATAATTAATAAAAAATTTAATTATATGGAAGAAAAAATTTTAGAGCTACTTAAAAAAAATTTAGAGTTAAACAAAGAAATATATAAAATGGTCAAGGGTATCCATCATTTTGTTTTTTGGCAAAGAGTTTGGGGAGCTTTTAAATTAATTTTGATTTTAACTCCAATTATTCTCGGGGCTATTTATTTACCGAAATTTTTAAGTGATTTAAGCGAAAAGTATAGAAGTTTGTTGAATTTTGGTGCTAATCCAATTGAGAATTTGATGAATACTGGTACGAATAGTATTGATTTAAATTCTATAGATATAAATAATTTACCACCAAAAATAAAAAGTTTAATTAAATAATTTTTGTTTTAAAAATAATAATTAGAATGGAAAATTTAATTAAACAAATAGAAGAATTGCGTGAACGGGTTATGAAAACTGGGGAGTTTTTGGATATTGATGGTAAAGAATCAAAGATAAGAGAATTACAGATTAAAGTTAATCAACCTGATTTTTGGCAAAATCAAGAATTAGCCGTAACTATAAATAAAGAAATTGAAGACTTACAAACGGAAGTTGACGATTGGAGAAATTTATATAACGAAGTAAAGGAATTAGAGGAATTAGTAGCGGTATCGATTGAAGATAGTGATGACAGTTTTAGTCTAGATGCTAGAAAAAAATACAAAGAATTTTTAAAGAAATTTGAAAAATTAGAATTTTATATTTTATTTTCAGGTAAATACGATCAAGATAATGCAATTTTATCAATTCACGCTGGTACAGGTGGTGTAGATGCGCAAGATTGGGCGCAAATACTTGAACGGATGTTTTTTCGATTTGCTGAAAAAAAAGGTTGGCGAGTAGAAATTTTAGATAGAACAGTTGGTAATGAGGCAGGCATTAAGAGTGCTAGTTTTAGAATTATTGGACGTTGGGTATATGGTTATTTACGGAGCGAGTCAGGTGTACATCGTTTAGTTAGAATTTCGCCGTTTGATGCTGAAGCCATGCGTCATACTTCATTTACTTTAGTCGAGGTTATTCCAGAATTACCAGAGGCTGAAGATGTTGAAATTAAAGAAAGCGATTTGCGGATTGATGTTTTTCGTTCGTCTGGACCTGGTGGTCAGGGTGTTAACACGACTGATTCAGCTGTGCGGGTATTACATAAACCAACAAAAATTGTAGTGACTTGCCAGAATGAACGGTCACAGTACCAAAACAAAGAAACAGCTTTAAAAATTTTGAAATCGAAACTTTTTAAATTACAAGAAGAAGTCAAAGAAAAAGAAGAGCTGAAGATGCGCGGGGAAGCGCAAAGGGCTGAATGGGGCAAGCAGATTCGTTCCTATGTAATGCAACCTTATAAAATGGTAAAAGATCATCGAACCGATTACGAAACGCAGGACATTGACGGAGTATTGGACGGAGATTTAGATAAGTTTGCTGAAGCCTATTTAAAATGGTCAAAAAATTAAGTTGTTATGTCTAAATCGAAAGTTCTTTTGATTGCTTGTTTATTTTTTACATCTGGTATCACCGTCGTTTCTTGTTGTCACTCATCTCTCTGTCATTCCCGCGAAAGCGGGAATCTTTTTATTTAATTACTGGTATGCTGCCCCTCCAGAGGCGGGCAGGCGTTTAGGTCTACTTTTTGCCCGCCTTGCTTGCGGATGGGTTGGCGAGGCAGGTAACTCTGCCAGTACAGGTGGACAGGCGCTAAGGAGCAAACCTGCCTGCCGGTAGGCAGGAAGTTTTGGGGGTTTCAATTTTTCGCCAGTCGGCGAGGTAAACGTTACTAAGCTCAGGCCTGTCTTGCAGTATTATGGGAATACACCCCAAACCCCATGGTTATTCTAATGACAACGCAAAAACAAATTAAAAAGAGATAATTAGTCAAAATTATCATTATGTCTAAATCTAAAATATTTTTGAGTAGTTGCTTATTTTTTATATTTGGCATTGCCGTCGTTTCTTATTGTCAATTTAAAATATTTGAAAATGATTTAATTTGGTTTAGCCTTGCAGTTAGCAGTTTAGCTGTTTTAATTTTATTTTGGCAAAAAAAGTTTGTTAGAATTTCAGTCCTATGTGGGCTGTTTTTATTTTTGGGTATTTGGCGCTACAGCTTTAGTTTACCTACGGATAGTTTGGATAAGATTTGGCATTATAACAATCAGCAGACTACATTTATTGGTGTGATAGTTGATGAACCAGATATTAGAAAAAGTAATCAAAAATTGACAATTGAAGTTAACAAATTAAATCTTCAAAATCAACTGGAAAGTTTTTATAATGTATCAGATAAAGTTTTAGTAACAACAAACTTATATCCAAAATATAATTATGGCGATGAATTAAAAATTAGTTGTGAATTAAAAACACCAGAAAAATTTAACGGTTTTGCTTACGATCGATATTTGGCGCGTTATGATATTTATTCTGTTTGTTATTATCCAAAGATAAGTAAGTTAAACAGCAGTCAGGGCAATTGGCTTTATGAGAAGATTTTTTATTTCAAACATAAATTAGGTGAAGCAATTGATTCTAATTTGCCAGAGCCAGAGAGTAGTTTAATTAAAGCAATGATTTTAGGCGACAAATCAGGCTTATCAGATAAACTAAGAAATAATTTTTCTCAAGCAGGTTTGAGTCACATCGTGGCGATTTCTGGCATGCATATTAGTATTTTAGCAGCTTTAGTGATGGGAATGTTTTTAGTAATTGGACTAGCCAGAAGAAAAGCGGCTTGGTTCGCTGGTTTATTTCTAATTTTCTATATAACCTTGATTGGTTTGCCAGCTTCGGCCATGCGCGCTGGTTTAATGGGGTTTTTAGTTTTGTGGGCGTTGAATCTGGGTAGGTTAAATAAAATTAGCAACACTCTTGTTCTAACGGCGTCAATTTTACTTTTGTTTAATCCAAAACTTTTACGCGATGATATTGGATTTCAATTATCGTTTTTAGCAGTTATCGGCATTGTTTATGTTTATTCAATTTTGGACAATTGGCTGGAAAAAATAAAAATTCCTAAATTAAAGGGAATTCGTGATATTTTTGGCATTACTTTGGCAGCGCAAGTTTTTACTCTGCCGATTATTGCTTATAATTTTTCTACCGTTTCTTTAATCGCACCTCTGGCTAATTTACTAGTCCTTTGGACATTACCATTTTTAATGATATCGGCGTTAGGCGCAATTGGTTTATCTTTTGTTATTCCAAGTTTGTCTTTGCCGTTCTTTCTGCCAGCTTATTTACTAGCTAAATATATTATTTTAGTCGCTGATTGGTCAGTGAAAATACCATACGCTTATTTAGAAATTGATTATCTATGGCTTGGTTGGGTTTTGATTTATTACGCAGTGGTTGTTTGGGGAGTTGTGAAATTAAGAAATTAAAATATACATTAAAGTATATATTTTTGTTTTATTGATAATTTTTTTGCAAGAGGATACATTGTAACAAAAATTTAATTTTTTAGTAAGCTTTTAATATCTAATAATGCAAATAATAATAGTTTTATTTTTTTAATAATTTCATTGGTTAATCCTGATAATTGTTTATAGTTATTCTCAGCATTTGTTGTCCAATATTTTTTACCATTTCGGAATGATTCGTTTCTAGTTTTTTTAATTTTTCTAAACCATATTTAGTAATTTGATTTTTGAATAAATTTGTTTTAAGTAGTGTGTCTGCAAATTGACTATCCATAACATTTTTGTCTATATAAATATAATCACGATGTCTATGTGAGTTTCTTTCTTTCGAGATATCATTAAATGTTTCAAATATTTTTATTCGCATGTATTTTAATCGTTTTTCAATTTCCTTTTTATTTATAGCTATTTTTTTAGAATCTTTTTTAGATAATCGATGTAATTTGTTAATTTATTTCTTAATGTTATCATATCTTCCAAGTATGCGTGAATATGATGTTCTAATGCTTCATGTTTTGGTATTTTTGCACTTTGTGAATAAAATTTGTTAAAATATATTTGATATTTTGCTATCTTTTTAAGGAACCAATTTACACTCATTATTAATTTAAAATATTTTTCTGTATTCTTTTTATTATAATTCAGCCCCCTTTTTATTTGTTTTTGATACTCAGACAATAATATTTCAGGGTCAATACATACTTGTAATTCATCTAAGATTAAATTAATTTCATTTTTTTCATATTTCATTTTGTTTTTTTAAAGTTGATGTTGTAAGTATTTTATTTTTTCCTATTTATAAATCCTCCAATATATTTAGTTCAATAAATAATTTTTTCCAGTGTGTCTTGGGTGATATTGGTTTTGATCCCGATTTGCACATGGGACAATTTTTTTCGGGATATAAAATTCCTTTTTCAGAGATTACTGAAACAACTTCTAAACCCAGTATTGTTTTAGTTCCAGAGAAATTACCAATTGTAAATATTGGTGATTCAACTTTGACTTTTAAATTATTTACTATTTCGATTGTTTTTATTATACTTTCACCAGAATAAATATCGTCTCCAACTACAATAACAATTTCATCTTTTTTAATATCAAAATTACAAATTTCATTTTTTCTATCGACATAACCAAATTTAGCACCAGCTTCTCTAGTAAGAGCATAAGCAATAGCTAAGCCAAATGGGGGATAGGTTATAATCCAATCGGGTTTTATATTTCTCCGATTAAGCTCTTTAGCAAAAATATCCTTAACTATTTTTTCAACTAATGGTACATCAGAAATTATATAATCAGTATTTAAATATAGATTAGAGTGTAGCCCACTTTCTAAAGTCTGAACATGAAATTTAGAATTATTGTATTTCCACAATGCTTTTTTATTTATTAATTCTGAAATATTCATAATAAAATAATTTTATTTTTTTGAATAAACGTGTTTAATCCAATATTTTTTAAACACAGGGATGGTTAAAGTTGAGAGAATAAAGCCAAGAGTAGGGACGATGGCGTTGGCAAAAGGTTTAGGCAGGTCAGCTATAAAGAAAAACAGAACAATCACAAGATACGTAAAAACAGCTACAAGAATTTTTCGCAATAGACTGGTTTCCCATGCTTTGTCGGCTTCAACTTTTTTATTTCTATTTTTGATGTTTTCTACATCATTTTTTAGTTGTTCAAAATTTTCCATAGTAAAAGAATAATTTTATTAAGCCTATCTTTCTTGCGTAAGCATAGTGGATGTTTTGTCGTATATTAGTCTTTGAAGAAAAAGAATTAGCCACAATGTCCCACTAATAAAAGAAATAACAGTTGAAAAATATAAACCAAGAGTCCAATAAGAAAGAGTAATAGCATATAAGCCTACGCACGTTGGAATAGAGGTCCAATGTTTTATTGGTCCTGTTTTTTCTTTAAAATTATAATAAATCTGAATAAATAAAGAAATTGAAAATAATATACTTGCGAAAGAAATAACTATGTCTTGCCAATTCATATTGATTTTTTAGTTAATATTTAAGATATCTATATTATAACAATCAAACCATTTATTTCGCAAATAGATTTAGGCAAGAAAAAGTTTATGATATAATTAAAATATGACAAGGAGGATTTATAAAATTTTATTAATTTTAGGAATAGTGTTGATTCTGTTAGCTATTCCTGTTTTTAGTTTAAGCTATAATCCGCCAACAGAATTAGAAGTTGATTTTTTAGATGTTGGGCAAGGCGATGCGGTTTTAATCCAGTCACCGTATGGGCAGAATATTTTAATTGATGGTGGACCAGATGATTCAGTTATAAAAGAACTATCAGAAGAATTGCCTTATTGGGATAGAGTGATTGATTTGATGATTTTGACTCATCCGCACGATGATCATGTAGCAGGCTTAGTTAACGTGGTTAATAGATATGTTGTTAAAAAAATTATTTATACTGGTGTGATTCATGATTCTCCTGATTATTTAGCGTGGCTGGATGTAATTGAAGATAAAAATATACCTATATTTATTATTGATCGACCACAGACCGTTATTTTGGGCGATGATTGCCAATTAGAAATTATTTATCCAAGGAAAAGCTTGGCGAATCAAGATATTAACAATTTAAATAATAGTTCAATCGCTTTAAGATTAGTTTATGGTCAAACTGGATTCTTTTTGTCAGGCGATTTAGAAGCGGAGATAGAAGAAGAATTGTTAAACAAAGAAGTTGTGTCTGAAGCGCAAGTTTTTAAAGCCAATCATCATGGGTCTGATACGTCAAACACACAAGAATTTATAGAAGCAATTAATCCAGAAATTGTTGTGATTCAAGTTGGTACTGATAACGATTTTGGACATCCTAGTTTAAGAGTTTTGAAAAGATTTGAAAGACTTGATGTAGAAATTTATAGAAACGATACGAATGGTACAGTAGAAATATATAGTGACGGGGATAAAATTTGGCTAGATGACTAGGCTTGCTTATTTTAATATAAATGATATAATTTATTTGAAATGCCTAGTTAAAGGTGCTTTATTGAAATAAATTTATGGAGACAACCAAGAAAAAAATATTAGTTGTAGAAGACGACCAAATGATTAGTTCAATGTATAAAACCAAGTTTGAAGCTGATGGTTATGATGTGGTTATTGCTAATAATGGGGTTGAGGGATATGATTTTGCCAAACAGCATAAACCAAATATTATTATGATGGATATAATTTTGCCTCAGATGGATGGTTTTTCTTCTTTGGAAAAAATAAAAAAAGATCCTGAAATTAAAGATATCCCAGTCATCATGTTGACTAATTTAGGCACAGAGGAGGATAGGGCAAAAGGAGAAAAATTAGGAGCGATTGGCTATTTGGTAAAAGCTCGTTTTACGCCAGCACAAGTAAGTGCAAAAATAAAAGAGTATTTAAAATAAATTTAATAATTAATTACATATTAGTCTGCAGATTTATTAAAATTTTGCAGATTTAAATTATCAATATGAATCATCCTAGTAAAGAAAAAACTTTAGTCATTGTTAAGCCAGACGGTGTTCAACGTTCCTTGGTTGGTGAAATAATAAAAAGATATGAGAGAAGCGGTTTAAAATTAATTGGTTTAAAAATGGTTATGCCAACTGAAGAAATGGCGACTCGTCATTATTATGAAGTTGGTGGAGATGAATGGCTAGAGGGTGTTGGGGAAAAAGCTAGAGCATCTTACGAAAAAAAAGGTTTGCAGTCACCCTATAAAACCAATATGGATAATGGCAACGCGGTTTTGAAGGCCAATGCTAAATATTTAAGTTCAGGGCCAGTCGTGGCGATGGTTTGGCAAGGTAATCAAGCAGTAGCTTTGGTAAGAAAAATTACAGGAGGAACAGAGCCATTAACATCTGATGTTGGTACTATTCGGGGAGATTTAACTCTTGATTCTTATGCAATTGCTGATATTGATCAAAGAAGTGTTCGAAATTTGATTCATGCTTCTGGCGATGTAGATGAAGCAACAAAGGAGATTGCTATTTGGTTCAAAAAAGATGAATTATTACAATATAATCATTTAATCGAGAAGATTCTTTATGATGTAAATCTTGATGGAATCAAAGAATAACTGTAGAAAAAAGTTAAAAATTTGGTATATTTTGCTGTTTTTTATTAAAAAATAGTTAAAATTAAATAAAAAATGATATATTGATTTTATTGTTTTTGTACTATAATCTTAGATTAGTTAAATATGAAGAAAGCCATGCGAAAAATTTTTAACTTTTTGAAATCAACTTTTAGTTTATTGATTGGGTTGATTTTAATTGTTGCGAAATTTCGAGTGGTTAGAATGAGATAGAAAATAAATTCAGATATCAAGAAAGCCACTCGTAAAAATGAGCGGTTTTTTGGTTAAAAAGAGGAGGGACGTTCTTTTTTATAAACTTTTTATTGTTTTTCGGGGAGGTTGTAAAATGGGGAAAGATGGGATTATGCCGAAATTTAGTACAGTAGGTGCTGGAACACCAGGAATGAACGTTGGTCCAGCAATAGGTGGTTTGAGATGTTGTCATCAAGGAAAGAGTAAGGAATTAATCGAAATTGATTCTATAGATTTTTCCAATCTTGCTGGAGATAAAGTTCTTGCTACTCAGGCGAGAGTAGCTTCTGGTGGAAAGGGAGACAGAAAAAAACCGCATGATGATGATCAGGGTCTTCATTCCATAAGGCGTAGATAGCCATCAAAAAGAGGAAGGGATTTGTCCAATTCCTTCCTCTACAACAAAAATTATTATTTTATATATTTATTCAATTTTTTACTTTTCCCTTGTGTTTTTCTGTAATTTTGGTATAATTATCCACAGGTAGGTAAACTAGCTATTTTTAAAATATGATAATTAAAACAATACAAAAGACTTATTCCTTTTTTTGGTTTTATTTTGGTCCGCAGAGGGGATTGGTATTTTGTGGTGTTTTGACTATTTGATAAGTTTAACACCATTAGGGAAAACAAACCGGCCCCTCGTTCAGGGGGCCGGTTTTATTTTGTTCTTTTTAAATAATTCTAAGGAGGGATTAATTATGTTCGAAAACAATAGACGTGTAATAGGGGATGCTGTTAATAATTTAATAAAATTAAAATCTGGTCCAAAAACTGATACAGAAATAGAAAAGCATAATGATTCAATGCGGAGTCTGGTATTGATAGTTTCTCAAAAATCAGACGAGGGATTTAGTTTTGATGAAATTGAAAAAATCATAAAAGGGGGAGCACAATCATGACTCAAGGTAAAGAAGAAATTGTTAAGAAAGTAAGAAAAGGAGACAGTGGGGGTCCGTTGTGTTACAGAATTGAGACAAACAAAAGAAGAAAAGAGAAAGGGTACTTTTTTGTGCCAACTCCCGTGTTTTTTCCGCCGTTTTCTTTGCGATAATATCGCATAATGCAAGGTTGGATTTGTATTTTTCCAACCTTGTTTTTTTATGAAAAATGTGCTAGGATTTTGATGTAAATAAGGACATTAAAAACTGCTTTGTTCATAGAAAAGCTTCACTAAGGCTGATGCAAGTTTTGGGTCAAATTTCAAAAATTGGCTTCCTAAATCTTGTCGGACCGTGGTCTGACAGGTGCGGACTAAGGGGTAAATTTATTTTTAACCATTAAGAAAGATTAAACTTTCAAATTGGTTAGAAATAATCTGTT
>CAYXNZ010000024.1:0-14025 GCA_964467155.1 uncultured Gammaproteobacteria bacterium
CTGGAAGGAGATCATAAAGATAGAAAAGAATTGTTAAGTATAAATAATATTGATATTTTTAAAGAAAAGATTCCTGGAGCGATAGATTATTTTAATAAAAAAGATAAATTTATACTCTTTGGTATAAGAGAAAAATTAAATAGCTTATTTAATATAAATAATATTTCTAATAATCAATATTCTTGTGGTATTTATAGAAATAAAGATGTAAAATGTAATATTCCTAATTATTTCATGGTGATATTAGCCAATGGTGATGTGCATCCGTGCAGTATGATTGAATATTCGCATGAGCCAGTTATCGGTAATTTATTTAGGAAAAATTTAAAAGACATTTGGTTTTCAACACAATTTCAGGTTTTTAGAAAAAAACTATTTAGTGATTATGAAATAAATTATTGCAAATACTGTCCAATGCATTTGCATATTAATTTTTTAATTAAAAAAAATAATAAAAATAAATTAAAAAAAGAAAAATATAATTTATTGAAATATAAATTTTATATATACAAAATTTCACCAAAATTATGCAAAGTATTAGAAAAATTATATAAATATATTAATAGAATTGCATAATAGTTACATTAATCATTAATAATAAAAAATGAAAATTGTTTTTATATTTGCAAATTATTCTCCTAGAACTCAAGTAGATCATTATAGAATTTGTAAAAAATGTGAAGAGTTCAGCAAGGTGGGAGTTGATGTTGAATTGTGGTTATACAAGAATAGTGATTTAATAAAAAGTGGAATTTTTAATTTTTTTAATTTAAAAAAAAGATACCCAGTAAAAGAAATTTTTAATATTAATTTTTTAAAATATAAGAAAAAAATTGGTCATATTGTTGTTTACTTGCAGTCTATCTCTCTATTGACAGTATTGTTGATTAATAAAATTTTAGGAAAAATAAGCAAGGATTCTATTATATATTCAGGTAATTTAGAAGTTGTTTGGTTTTTTAAACTACTAGGTCATAAGACATGTTTTGAGACACACGGAAAGACATCTGACGTACTATGGTTACATAAATATTTAATAAAAAATGTTGACTTTCTTTTTGTTATCACCGAGTGGTTAAAACAAGAATATATTAAATACGGGGTAAATGAAAGTAAAATATTACTGACACCAAGCGGTGTTGATTTGTCTTGTTATAATATAAATTTATCTAAAGATGAAATTAAAAAAGAATATAGTATTCCTAGTCATAAGATAGTATTGGGATATACGGGGATGTTTTGTAACACCTACGGAGAAAAAGGGGTTTTAACAGCCATAGATTCCATGCAGTATCTAAATGACGATTTTTTATTACTAATTGTTGGAGGAAAGAAATATGAAATAAAAAAATATTTAGATATTTGTAAAAAATTAAAAGTTGATCATAGGGTAATATTCACTGGCTATGTACTACGAAAAAATATTCCGCTATATCACAAAGCGTCGGATATATTAATTGCACCTTATTCGGATGGAGAGCATTTTAAATATTATATGGCACCATTAAAGTTATTTGAATATATGGCAAGTAAAAGACCTATAATTACATCAGATTTGCCTGCAATTAGAGAAATATTCAATAAGTCAAATTCTGTATTAGTAAAACCATCAGATCCGCGAGATTTAGCAGATGGTATAAAAAAATTATCAAATAACAGGGAGCTAGCGAAGAGTATCTCCATCCAAGCATTCCAGGATGTTCAGAAGTTGACTTGGGAAAAAAGAGTTAAAGAGATAATTAACTTTTTAAATAATTGAGTTTTATAATTTACAAAAAGATGCAAATGAGCTAAATAATTTATCGAAATAATTTTTATAAATTATTGTTACTAATACATGAAATGTGTGTTTTATTACTATTGCAACAAATTAAATCTGGAATACTAAGGTAAAATTTATTTGTAATAAAGAATGTATAAATTATAGCTTAGATTATTATTTTAATTATAACAATTTTTAGTATGAAAATATTTTTTGTAGATATATTATCAAAATATACAGGCGAGCAATTAATGGCGCCTCTTGGAATATTGTATTTAATTTCTTATGCGAGAAAATACTACGATAATTATCAAGAGGAAGATTTTATTTTTTTGGATACTAAAAAATATAATAAACTAAAGTTTAAAAAAATAGTAAAAATTATTGAAAAAACAAATAATATCGAAAAATTTTTAATATGTTTTTCGATGCTAACTGAAAACCGTTTTCATATCCAGGAAATATCTCAAAAATTAAAGAGTTATTTTGGAGATAAGTGTATCATAATTGTTGGAGGACCCCATGTTACTTCTGATGACAGTGTGTTGGACAATTGTTCAGGAATTGATATAGCAGTCAAAGGAGAAGGAGAACAAACCTTTTTTGAAATTATTAATAAATTAAATAAAAATTTTAATATAAAGAGCCTTAGAGAAGTTAAGGGGATATCTTACAGAGAAAATTTTAAGATAATACATAATCAAAACAGAGAAAGAATATTTAATTTAGACGAGATACCATTCCCGGCTTTTGATAAAATTAATGCAAATGATTATATTATTAGTTTTCCAGTTAAAAATAGAGTAAAAGAAAAAATCAAGGCTTTGCATATAACAGGAAGTCGAGGTTGTGTTTATAATTGTTGTTATTGTTCTGTTGCTTGTTTGTGGGAAAGACGTGTTACATATCGCAGTGTTGATAATATCATTCGAGAAATAAAATTTTTATTAAATAGATATAATATAAATTCAATATTATTTCGTGATGATAATTTTACTTATAGAAAAAAAAATTTAATTAAATTATGCGAAGAAATAATAAATCAAAAAATATCTTTTTATTGGTTCTGCTTAGCTAGAGCAGATAAACTTGATTATGATTTATTAAAATTAATGTATCAAGCAGGTTGTCGCTCAATTTCTTTTGGAATAGAAAGCTCTAATCAAACACTATTAGATAACGTTATAAACAAAGATTTAGACTTGGGTTGTATTGAAAATTTAGTTAAAAGTTGTCAAAAAATTGGAATATATGCAAAAGCTTATTTTACTTATTCTTATCCAAATGAGGAATATGTAGATGCCTTAAAAACAATTGAATATGCCAAAGGATTAAAAATTGATAAATGTTCACTTTCAAGAATTTATATTTATCCAGGAACCCCGATATATAGATATGCTTTAGAGAAAAACTTATTACCAGTCGGTTTTGCTTGGTTTAATAAGTATAAAAAATATTATTCGGTAAACAATTATGAATATATCCCAGAATTTCGTGATAAGTTGAGCGATCTTCAGATGGAAATATTGAATGAAAAATTTTATAAATATAAATTTGAATATAAACAATTATTTACTATTTTTAAATTAAGAAATTATTGGCAATATCGAGATTTTGTATTACGATTACGAGTTAGAATTATGAGAATTCTTAGCAGATGGCATAAAAAGATTATCAAATGATAAAGAGTTAGCGAAGAGTGTTTCCAATCAAGCATTTGAGAATGTTCAGAAATTGACCTGGAAAAAAAGAGTTAAAGAAATAATCAACTTTTTGAATAATTGAGTTTTACGATTTACAGAAGGATGTAAATGAGCTAAACAATTTATTTAAATAAAACATATCGTATAACAGGCTTGTATTGCATAGATATTAAGCTTTTTTTATTACAATTTGACTATTTTCATTATATATTTTAAGATTATATTTGCTCTTTTAAAATATAAACTAATGATTATTTGGTTTAATCAAATAAAACAGAACAAGGAGGATACACCATGCACAAGAATTTTGTAAGAGTTATTTTCGTCGTTTTTTCAGTTGTATCAATATTCTGCCTAACGAGCAATTTTTCCATTGCTCAAAAGTCGTCATTAACAGAGGTGAGAATAATATCGGTTATAATGCTGCTAGTAATAAATTTGAAGATTTAGTTCAGGCTGGTATTATTGATCCAACCAAAGTTGTTCGTAGTGCTTTAGAACATCCATCTAATGCCGCTATTATGTTTTTGACTACTGAAGCAGTGATTACCGATAAACCAGAAGACAAAGACGCTGGTAGTGGAACGCCTGCTATGCCAGGTGGTATGGGTGGTATGAATCCAGGCATGATGGGAATGTAATAAATTTTGTTTATTATATAAAAAGAGACGGTTTTATCCGCTTCTTTTTGATTTGCTAAAGTTTACTATTTAACTTATAATTGTTAAAGAAACATTATTAATAAACTTAATTTTAAAGTAAATTTATGAAAAAAGGATTATTTTTTTTGGCACTGTTTGCTATTTCAACCGTGTTGTTGGGTGGTTGTACTAACAAAGAAGTCGATAACCAAGAAGGTGAATTAACTGAAGTTAGAATCGGTTGGCAGATACCTTGGGCTACTGAAGGGCAATTAACCCAAGTTTTAAAAAACACAGATTTGTTAAAAGATAATGGTTTAAAAGGTGATTTCAAAGGATTTAGTTACGGTGGACCGTTAAACGAAGCAGCTTTGGCTGGAGAAGTGGATGTAATTTTTACAGCTGATCAACCAGCAGCTACCTTATTAACCAGAAATCCAAACTGGACAATTATTGGACGTTTAATGTATAACCGAGTTTCTCTATATGTTCCGCCAAAATCAACAATCAATGAAGTAAAAGATTTAAAAGGCAAAACTGTTGCTATGCCTTTTGGCGCAGCAGCCCAGAGGATGGCTTTATTAGCAGAAAAAGAAGCTGGACTTGATCCTGCTACAGATGTTAACAATATTAATCTAGGAATTTATGAACAAAGTGATATAGTGAGAAGCGCTGAAGCTGAAAAATGGGGAGACATAGACGCTATGGCAGGCTTTGATCCGACACCAGCAATTTTTGAAGAAAAAGGATTAGTTAAAAATTTAAAAGTCGGTAAAGTTGTATCTCTAATAGTAATGTCTAATGATTACATCGAAGCTAATCCAGAAGCACCAGTTGAGTTTTTAAGAGCCTTTTATGATGCTTATGATTATTACAGAAATAACATTACTCAGGCTAATCAGTGGTTTATTAATGAAGCCAATCTAGACATTACACCAAAAGCATTAGAGACAGCGGCTGGCATAGAGCCAAATTTGAGTGTCCAAAACAAAGAAGAAATAAGAATTGGATTCAATGAAGATGATTATAAGATTATGCAGGAAGCAGCTGATTTTATTTATGAGCAAAATTTAGTTAAAGAGCAAGTAAATATGAAAGATCATATTGACTTAAAATATTTAGAGCAAGCTTTAAATAATTAAATTTTTGTATGAAGAAAAATTTAATATTAATATCCCTTGATACTGTTAGGGCTGATGTTGCTTATGGCGGAAAATTTTCTGAAATAAATGACTTAAGAAAAGAGAGCGTCACTTTTTTGAACACTATTTCGTCTTCGCCATTAACTCCGGTTAGTCACGCTACTGTTTTATCGGGATTGCAACCATATAATCATGGCATTAGGCATTTATTCAAAGAGAAATTAAATAAAGACGTTAGGACAATCACTCAAGCATTGAAAGAAGAAGGCTATGCTACTGGAGCGATTGTGTCGTGTCCAGGTATGAATAAGTGGTATGATTTTTGTCGCGGTTTTGATCATTATGATGATGAAATACCAAGATTGCCTGACGGTTCCGACCCACTAAAAACTGTAGATGTTAAATTAAGAGGCTCAGCATTAAAAAGAGGAGAAGTTGTTTTTGAGAGAGCCAGTCAATGGTTGGACAAAAATAAAAATGATAATTTCTTTTTATTTCTTCATTTTTTTGATGCTCATTGGCCATATGAAGCGCCGGCAAAATATGGCGGAGATAATTATTATGAAGAAGAAGTGGCCTATTCAGCTCATTATATGGGGTTGTTTATGGAAAAATTAAAGAAAGATGGATTGTTTGATGACTCAACTATTGTTTGTTTTTCTGATCATGGAGAAGATTTAGACGGTTTATATCCGAATGATAAAGGTGGTGAAAAATTAGGTCATCCCGAAGAACTAGGACACGGTTGTTTGCTTTATGACCAAACTCAAAAGGTTGTTATGATAATGAAAGACAAGGACTTACCAAAAGAAAAAGACATTAATGAGCAGGTTAGGCTAGTTGATATTGCTCCGACGATAGTTGATTTGTTGGGTGTTAAAAAAGAAATAAATAAATTTGACGGTGTTTCTTTGTTGCCTGTTATCAAAGGAGAAAAAGATTTAAATTTATTGGGTTATTCAGAAACTTATTATCCAAAAGAACAAACTGGAGCGACTGGTGGAAAATTTGCTGACACAAGGAATAAAAAATCTTTTAGAATAGCTAATAAGCAAAAAGTTATTACACATTTGGAAAGTGATGAGATTGAATTTTATGATTTAGAAAAAGATGTTAATGAGTTAGATAACTTATCTAAATGATTTTTTCTTAAATTGTTATGTTAAAAAAAATATTTGCTATCTCAATAATATTGGCTTTATGGCAGTCAGTGTATATTTTTTTTCCTATCAAAGGATATATTTTACCATCACCAGTTGAAATTGGTATTTCATTTTCAGAAGTATTAATGTCAAAAGAAATATTTTTTCATATATTTGCTAGCTTACAAAGAGTGGTGGTCGGTTTTTTGATGGCAACTTTTGCCGGCGTTGGCCTGGCTTTATTATTCGGACATTACAAAGTAGTTGGCGAATATTTTAGGCCGATAGTTGAAATTTTAAGGCCGATTCCTCCAATTGCCTGGATACCAATTGCTATTTTAATTTTCGGTTTAGGCAATGCTTCGGCTTACTTTATAGTATTTTTGGGATCATTTTTTCCTATTTTTACCAATACTTATTTTGGGGTAATATCTCTACCAAAAATTTACAGAAACATAGCGTCTTCATTTAATTTGGGACGCTTTATTTATTTTAGAAAAATTTTATTTAAATTTTCTTTACCTTATATTTTTGTTGGTTTAAAAATTGGCATCGGTATGGCTTGGATTTGTGTTATTGCGGCTGAACTCATTGGTGCTCAGTCTGGCTTGGGTTATTTTATTCAATTAAATAGATTATTGCTACAAACCGACAAAATGCTAGTTGGTATGATTTTAATTGGGACTATTGGATATTTCTTGAATTATATTATTTCAAAGATAGAAAAATTAACTGTAAAATGGGAAAATAAATAAAATATGTTGGAATTAAAAAACATCTCTTTTAGTTATAAAGACAAAAAAAGAGAATATCAAATAATTAAAGATTTAAGTTTTAAAATTTCCGAAGGAGAATTTGTTTCTTTGATCGGTCCTTCTGGTTGTGGCAAAACAACTCTGGTTAATTTGATTGCTGGATATTTGCAAGTCAAGGAAGGGGAAATATTTTTTGCCAATAAAAAAGTTAGCTTGCCTGATAAAAATAGAGTGGTTATAAGCCAGGAAGATGATTTGTTTTATTGGATGACGGTTTATGAAAATTTAAAATTAGTTTCCAATGATGAAAATAAGATAAACGATTTATTGGAATTAACAGGATTGAGTGCTTACAAAAGATATTATCCTAGACAACTTTCAGGGGGAATGAAAAAAAGATTGGCTTTGGCACGGGCATTAGCTGTCGAATCAAAATTTATTATCATGGACGAGCCTTTTGCTTCCCAGGATTACAGAATAAAGAAAAAACTTTATCAGGATTTATTAGACATAGCTTCTCAAAAAAATGTGGCTATTCTATTAATTACACATGATCTTGACGAAGCTTTGGGTTTATCAGACAGGATATTAGTAATGGGTGGAAATCCAGCAAACATAAAAGGAGAGTTTATAATTCCATTTTCTGAAATAAAAGATTTAAATATTGAAGAGATGGATGAGTATATAAAATTAAAGAAACAACTAAAAGAATTGGGATATAATGTTTGAATTAATTTCAACGTTACGTTATTTAAGAAATAACTAGTCGAAATAATAAAGTATAAAATTATGTTTTATTTTTGTGGTGAATATGGCTTTGGGAAAGAAAAAATAGATAGCAAAAAATTTGTTCGTATGTTTAATGTTGGTATAAAAAATCAAGAAAAAAAGAAAATTTTTATTGATAATTTGTTTTGCGGTTTAGTTTTTGGTAATGGTAAAAGTGATTCTATCGTTTCTCCTGTTTTATACGAAACCGATGATTATGTAATAATTATCGAAGGGTGCATTTATTTTTCAAATTATAAAATTGGTGTAGTTGATTCTATCGATGAGGATATTGTCGAAATAACCCCAGGCAAGATATTCGAATTATATAAATTGCATGATTATAATTTTTTAAGGTATTTAAAAGGGGAATACGCGATTTTGTTTTACGACAAACGCAAGAAAAAAATTATATTGTCTCGAGACAGAGTGGGCGTTAAGCCACTTTTTTATTATCTAAAAAATAATTCGATTATCTATGGCACGGCTATAGAGTCAATTTTGGCGCACCCTGAGGTTAAAAAAGATATGAACTGGGAGTTTGTTTGTAGCTATTTTTTCTTAGATGGATTGAATTTTGGTGATAGCACTGAATACAAAAATATAAAGAATTTACTCCCCGGACAAGCGCTAGTGGCGGAAGAGAAAAAGGTTGAGCAGAAAAAAATCGATATGGATAATAAAATTGATTTTTCAGGGCGAAGTGAAAAACAATTAGTAGATGAATATTATTCAATAATTAAAAGGAGTATTAAACGTCAAACAGATCAGAATAAAAAAATAGGCGTTGCGTTTTCTGGTGGGCTTGATTCAAATTTTATTATGAATTTAATAAAAAATTCTGGAAAAGAAATCCATACTTTTACCGTCGAATACCAAAGTGGGTCAGAAAACAAAAAAAAGGATTGCATGCTTGCAAAAAAACATGCCAATAGTTATGGGAGTAAGCATCATGCTTTTAAAATTACCCCAAGTAATTTTTTGGCAGAGATAGATTCGGATTTAAAATCTTTTATCAGGTTGGTAAATTTGAATAATATAAATTTATATTTTATATATAAAAAAGTAAAAAAATATTGTGATTTAGTATTATCTGGTGACGGCGTAGAGGAGCAACTTACTTTTTATTCTTATCACAAAATTGCTTATGCGGCAGACAGAATTACTGGATTATCCCCAGAATTTAACGAAAAGAGAATAATTGATAACATATTGGAATCATATAAGTCTTTATTTGTTTGTCGTTCATGGAATTGGAGTAAAAAAGTAGATCAGAATTTTATAAAAAAAGAATTATTTTCAGTGGATTCTTATAAAAAAGTTAAAAACATTAATATTTTTAAAATATTTAATGAATGTTTTTTTGCAGCTCCAGATACTGATATTAAATTAAATAAAAAATTAAGTTCTCCAAGCTTTTTAAATAAAGCGCTTTGGGTAGATTTTAAAAATAATTTAGTACCAAAAATGTTTACTATGTCTAATATAATGTTACAGAAATATGGCGTTATATCAGGTAAGCCATTTACTGACGAAGATTTTGTAAACTTTTCTTCCTATTTGCCATCAGAGTTAAAGGTTTATCAGGACAAAGGCAAGATTGTCTCTAAATATCTTTTTAAAAAGGTTGCGGAAAAAGTAGTTAGTCCGGATATTGTGTATCAAGACTTTAAGGCCGGGTCTGACATCCCTTTTTGCGAATGGCTTTTAGAGCCAGTTTTCGAGAGATATGTAAGAAAAGTATTAAGCATAAAAAAAATTAAGAGAGATGGGATATTAAATTATAAATATATTAAAAAGATACTCGATGATCACTATAGTAATAAAGAGTTGGTAAAATTGAAGGTCTATTCGGGCGCAGATTTTTATATTAAAAGAAAAGATGATCATACACATAAAATATTAAAATTAGTTACTTTCCAATTATGGAGAGATAAAAATTTTAAATAATTGATTACACATAATTTAAATGAGGCGCTTGGTTTATCGGGTAGAATTTTAGTTATGGGTGGAAATCCAGCAAACATAAAAGGAGAGTTTATAATTCCATTTTCTGAAATAAAAGATTTGAATATTGAAGAAATGGAGGAGTATATAAAATTAAAGAAACAATTAAAAGAATTAAGGTATAATGTTTAGTTAAAAATGAGCAATTTAAATTGTTTAAAACAAGAAATAATGTTAAAATATAGGATATAAGATTTTAAAAAAATATATGGAAATAAATAACAAGCCGATAAATATAAACATTAGCACGTCAACGATTTTAAAAATTATTTTGATTTTTATTTTGTTTTACTTTTTCTACTTAGTCAGTGATATTTTGGTGGCTTTATTCATTGCGTTGATTTTTGCTAGCGCAGTAGATCCATGGGTTGATTGGCTTGAGAAAAAAAAGATACCCAGGGGCGTTAGTATTCTATTGATTTATCTTATTTTATTTACAGTTATTGCTTCAGTCATTTATTTAATTATTCCGCCGATTGTTCAAGAAACCGCAGAATTGGGTAATAATTTACCAAGATATTTAGAAAAAACTGTTTCCACTTTTTCTGCCTTAAAACAATATACAGTTCAGCATGGTATTTCGGATAATATTAGAGAAGCATTGGGCAGTGTCAGTTCAAACTTACAGACAGCAGCTAGTGGCGTATTTTCAACTGTAACCGGTGTATTTGGTGGAATATTTTCTTTCTTTTTAATTTTAGTATTGACTTTTTATATGGTAGTTGAGGAAAATGCAATGAGAAAATTGATTTGGTCTATTGTGCCAGCTCGTCATCAGCCATATATTATGCAATTAATTAGTCGTATGCAAAGAAAGATTGGCATGTGGTTACGCGGACAACTTATATTAAGTTTAATAATATTTATACTTACTTACATTGGTCTATCAATTTTGCAGGTTAAGTATGCTTTAGTATTGGCCTTAGTCGCCGGTTTGACCGAATTTATCCCTTATCTTGGTCCATTGCTGGCGGCTATTCCAGCTGTATTTTTAGCCTTTGCTCAGTCACCAATGTTGGCAATTTTTGTCGGTGTACTCTATTACGTTATTCAATTGACTGAGAATCATATATTGGTACCAAAGATTATGCAGAAAGCAGTTGGTTTAAATCCAATTGTTAGCATTGCGGTTTTACTTATTGGTTTTCAACTAGCTGGAATAATCGGGGCTATCTTAGCTATCCCTGTTGCTACGGCTGTCAGTGTATTCGTCAAAGATGTTTTTGATAGTAAAGAAGGCGAAAAAAAGGCTTAAAGTTATGAGCAAGTTTAAAAATATTTTAGAAATAGTTATAAATTTTTTAACTAAAGGCATTGTTGTTTTAATGCCTTTATTCTTTTTGCCGTGGACGGTTGAATATTTTGAATATAATAAACAATTTTTATTATGGTTAATCGTATCAATCTTGATGATTGCTTGGTTGATTAAAATAATAGTTGTTGAAAAATTTAGTTATAGAAAAACAGTACTTGACGCACCAATATTACTTTTTTTACTTTTTGGTTCGATATCAGCTTTTTTAAGTATTGATAAATTTACTTCTTGGTTTGGTTATTATGGTAATTTTTCAGAAGCTTGGTTTGGTTCTTTGTGTTTTGCTTTATTTTACTTTATTCTATTGCAGATTTTGACTGATCGACAAAAAATAATAAGTTACTTAAAATTATTAATATACTCATCTGGTTTAGCGATTTTTATTGCTCTATTGTCAATGTTGGGTTTGCTGTCTGGCTGGGTAAATTGGTCGTTTAATACTATCAGCGGTAGTTTTAATAATTTAATTTTATTTAATTCAGTAATTTCTGTAATTGTATTGAGTTTGTTGTTTTTTGGTAATGATTTTTTAAAAAAATACGAAAAAAATATTTTACGATTAATTTTATTCGGAGCTTTGGTTGAAATGTGTTTATTTTCTTTAGTGAAAGCTTGGATTGTTCTAGTTATTGGTATAGTGATTTTGTTAATTTTAATTTTTTTCACAAACAGGAAATGGTTCAATGTTAAACAAAACTGGTTAATTTATGGGTTAATTTTATTGGCCAGCTTATTTATTTTTACGGCCAATATTAATTTGGATAATTTATTTTTGGGTCGAAATTTACCTAGAGAAATAACATTATCTTTGTCAGATAATTTAAAAATTTCTCATTCTGCTTTTACTGATAATTTTTTATTTGGTACTGGTCCAGGAACTTTTGCTTATAATTTTTCATTGTATCGGCCAATGGATTTTAATAATGCGGACGTTTGGCAATTCAGATTTGACAAAGGAAGCTCTTATCTTTTAGAAATGATGACAACTAAGGGCGGGCTAACATTTTTGAGTTTTATCGGTTTGATTAGTATTTTCTTATTTTTTTGTATAACTGCTTTTTGGAAATCCAGAAATAAAAAGATAGATTTATTTTTAATTTTATTCCCTGGATTTTTTTCTGTTTTGAGTGTTCTAGCTATTTGTCCGATAACTACTGCTATTCAGTTTTTATTTTGGCTTTTGTTGGCATTATTAGTAGCTTATTGGTTGGAAATGTATCCTGTTTTATCAATCAGTCGAAAGTTTGATTTAACAGAAAAAAATAAAGCTGGTCGTTATATAAAAATATTTTTATTCTTTTTTATAATACTTATAATGTTACCGATTGGCTATGCGTCAAAGTTTTGGGTGGCTGATATGTTTTACAAAGCTGGTGGCGAAAAAAATATAGAAAAAGCTATACAGTTAAATCCTTATCGCTATAATTATTATATTGGGCAGGCAAAATATTACTTAAATACAATAAAATCAAAGACTGCTCAAACAAACGAACAAGAATTAAATTATACTGTTTTACAAAATTATTTAAACAGAGCAATTAATAGTGCTATTCAAGCAACGGCTATAAATTCCACAGCAGTGAGTGCTTGGGAAACTGCTGGTATAATTTATCGTGATACTAGTGCTTCAACCATTGGCGGTAATATATGGGCGATTAATTCTTTTTCTAAAGCATTGGAATTGGAGCCAACTAATCCTGTTCTAGCAACTGAATTAGGTAAAGCTTATGCTAATAATAATCAAATTGATCAGGCAATGAAATATTTTATCAAAGCACTTCAATTAAAAAGTGATTATTATGAAGCCAGTTTCTCTCTAGCCAAAACCTACATTAAACAAGGTCAAGAAAGTCAAGCTGAAGGATTATTGTCTGAAATGGCGAACGAGACAGGTAGTGTTGAGATTTATTATGAATTAGGTCGTTTTTATTACAACCAAGGGGAGGTTAAAAAAGCAATATTACAATTTAATAAAGTACTTGAGATGTTTCCCAATTATTCAAACGCTATTTTTAGCTTAGGTATTGCCAATGAAGCGATTAATGACAATGAAAGAGCACTTGATTATTATCAGGAAGTTTTGAATTTAAATCCGGGCAATATAGAAATCATTAATCGAATCGAGGGATTAAAAAGTAAATAATTAAATTTTAAAATAATTTTATGTTTAATAGGAAGAAAAAAAATATTATTTGGGGTGTGATTATTGTCTTAGGATTGTTTGTTTTCTTTTTTATTGTTAACGCCATTTTTTATAGTGAAAATGGGGGAGTGAGTCGATTGTCAAACTGGGCTGATGTATCAAAATATCAAGCAGCTTTTTTGACTAATGGACAGGTCTATTTTGGGCAAGTGTCTGATGTCAATGAGCAAACATTGATTTTAGAAAATATTTATTATTTAAAGACTTCGCAAAATTTACAGACAGCTGAAGGTGAAGTAGCGGCAGAAGATAATTTTTCATTGATTAAATTAGGAAATGAAATTCATGGACCAGCTGACAGAATGTCAATTAGCTTAAATCAAATATTGTTTGTTGAAGATATGCAAAACGATTCTAAAGTAGTCGAAGCAATTCAAAGCTACGAAAGTAGGGAATAAAAATAAATAATTTTATAATAAAAAAAGAGTTTGTTAAAAACAAACTCTTTTTTGGTGCCGAAGGAGGGAATCGAACCCTCACTCTATTGCTAGAACGGGATTTTGAGTCCCGCGCGTCTACCAGTTCCGCCACTTCGGCATGTTATAACGTTTTTACCGTTAGTGGAGTCTGTCCCGAGTGTTTGGGAC
>CAYXNZ010000024.1:14125-16245 GCA_964467155.1 uncultured Gammaproteobacteria bacterium
GCTAGCGTTTTTATTATAATTTATGTTTTTTAAATTGTCAAAGTAATCGAATTAGAGTATAATAATTATGAATTAAGAATTCAAAACTATTCTTTAATGTTTAGAATTTAAAATTTTGGCTATTTGAATTTATTTAGAATTTAAAATTTTGTATTTATAATTTATTTTCCGGATGGGCAAGATAATTTCCATAGTTAATCAAAAAGGTGGGGTTGGTAAAACTACCACTGCTTTAAATTTGGGAGCTTATCTGGCTTATTTAGGTAAAAGTGTATTATTAGTTGACATTGACCCGCAGGCTAATGCTACTTCGGGTATTGGCATAGATCATAAAAATTTAGAATATGGCATATATGAATCTTTGATTGGACAAAAGCCTATTTATGAAGTAATTAAAAGAACTATTCAGGATGGTTATCGAGTGGCGCCAGCGACAATTTCTTTGGCCGGGGCTGGTATAGAATTAGTTGGGATGGAAGACAGAGAATATCGTTTGCATAAAATTTTAGCTTCTGTCAAAGATGAATATGATTATATTATTATTGATGGTCCACCTTCACTCGGGCTTTTGACAATCAATAGTTTGGTAGCGGCTGACAAGGTTCTGATTCCGATTCAGAGTGAATATTACGCTCTGGAGGGGTTGGGACAACTACTTGATACCATTTCGTTGGTACAGGCCAACCTGAAGCCAGAATTAGACATTATGGGAGCAGTGATTACAATGTTTGATCGACGCAATCGTTTATCAACATCTGTTATGAATGAGCTTTATCAATATTTTCCTAATCGAGTTTTTCGATCAGTAATTCCTCGAAGCGTTCGTTTGGCTGAAGCACCAAGCTATGGTCGTTCAATTTTGCACTATGACCCGAAATCAAAAGGAGGCCGAGCTTATGAAAAATTAGCTAGAGAAATTCTTGATTTTGAACAAAGAAGTTAATAATTTTAAATTAATTAAAAAATAAAATTAATAATAATATGCCAAACACTGGTTTGGGTCGGGGACTGGGCTCTCTGATACCGCAAAAAGTAAACAAAGTAGCGACCACGTCGTCAGGCGATGCAGTTTTAGATATTGCATCTGAATCAGACAAAAATAAAATTTTGCAATTAGAGATTGGTAAAATCAAGGTTAATTCTTTGCAACCCAGAAGTGATTTTAATGAAACTCAATTAAATGAATTAGTTGAATCAATTAAACAATATGGAATAATTCAACCATTAATAGTTCATAATAAAAATGGTCAATATGAATTGATTGCTGGTGAACGACGATTAAGAGCAGCCAAAATAATCGGTTTAGAAAAAGTACCAGCGATTGCTCGCGATGTTGACGAGCAAGAGAAGCTGGAGATAGCCTTGATTGAGAATTTACAAAGAGAAAATTTAAATTCAATAGAAACAGCTTTGGCTTATCGTAAATTGATTGATGAATTTAATTTAACTCAAGAAGAAGTTGGTATTAGAGTCGGTAAATCTCGTTCAAGTATTACAAATATTTTACGTTTATTAAATCTGCCAGAAGAAATTCAACAAGGTTTAAAAGACGGGCGAATCAATGAAGGTCATGCAAAGCTAATTAGTGGATTAGAAGGTGAAGATAAGCAAATGGCACTTTATCACAAAATAATTCGTAATGATTTAACTGTTGACGGAGCAATTACAGAATCACGGCAAATGGGTGGTACCAAACACGCTAGAATTAAAATAAACTACGAAGACAAAGATAAAGAATTTGCTTTTCGCGAATTTTTTGGATCTAGGATTGAAGTAAAGAGAAAAGGCAGAGGTGGAGAGATAAAAATTTATTTTTCTGATGATGATGAACTAAGTGAAATAGTTAGCAAGGTTAGAAAATAATTAATTTGTTACGTAGCATGTTACGTAACACTTAGTATTTAAATTATTTATAGAGATGTATACTTGTACGTCTCTATTATTTTATCTGGATTTGCCGATAAGGGGTAAAATATTTTTCTCTTTGTCATACCGGACTACGATCCGGTATCCAGAAAAAAATAATTTATTCATCTCTTTTTAATATTGTAGTTTTTACGGCTCACTCCTGGATTCCCGCTTTCGCGGGAATTGTAGATGTCAACTAATTCGCTGACAGT
>CAYXNZ010000025.1:0-15847 GCA_964467155.1 uncultured Gammaproteobacteria bacterium
GTGGTTGATTATCATGCGATTACAGTTAAGCAAGACCCAAAAGTATTAAAAGATAAAATAATTGAAGCAGCGAAGATTTATATGGCAGCTGGTATTAATCCAGAAAAATCAGTTATTTTTCAGCAATCTGATATTCAAGAACACACGGAATTAGCTTGGCTTTTGAATTGTACTACAGCTAGAATCTCTGATTTAAACAAGATGACACAATTTAAAGATAAGGCGGAAAAAAATCAAGAAAATGTTGGAGTCGGGCTTTATGATTACCCGATTTTAATGGCAGCTGATATTTTACTCTATAAGACTGATGCTGTGCCTGTTGGTGATGATCAGTCTCAACACGTTGAACTTTGTCGGACATTGGCTAAACGTTTTAATACTCAATTTGGCGATACATTTAAAATTCCAGAGTTAGCTATCAGGAAAGAAGGGGCTAGAATAATGGGATTAGATGATCCAAGCAAGAAAATGAGTAAAAGTGCTGGTAGCTCGGCTAATTATATTGCTCTGAATGATGACCCAAAAGTAGCAATGAAAAAAATTATGCGAGCAGTGACAGATTCTGGTTCGGAAATTAAATATGACGAAAAGAAAAAACCAGCCATTTCAAATTTGTTAACTATTTATTCATTATTAGCGAGAGAATCAATTAAAGATTTGGAAAAACATTACAAGGGCAAAGGCTATGGTGAGTTTAAAAAAGATTTGGCAAAAGTAGTTGGTAATTTTTTGATAGATTTTCAGAAAAAATATAATAGTTTTGAAGATGATGAAGTGAAAGAAATATTAAAGACAGGTGCTGAGAAGATTCAACCAATCGCCAGAGAAACAATAAAAAAAGTAAAAGTAAATATTGGAATAAGATAAACTAATTTAGTATTTAATTATATGGATATTGGAGATTTAATGGACAACGTATCAGAATTAACTGATTATGAATTTGAGAAACGTTTAAACAGATTAGTGCATGATAATTATCGTTATCGCAATTTAGATTCAAAAAATCGAGAGATTGTTTTGGATTTGGTTAAAAAATATAAAAGATACTTAAGAAAAGGTATCGGTATTTCTTATACAAATATAAAAAATGAAGGTTATAAATTGTATAAAAATAGATTAAAATTAGATTTGACCGAAGAAGACATAAAAGATATCAAAGAGATATTAGGGATGTTTAGAAAATAAAATAGTTTTAGCTATAAAAATATTTTAAATTAATTTTTAAATTATAATTAATAATTCATAAGATTAATTTATGAAAAATAATTTTTTAAAACTTAGTGTATTCCTGCTTATTTTTATCGTGGCAGGACTTTTTGGTTTTTTGGTTTTTGTTAGTTTTATTGAAGCTCAAGATGATTCGGAGTGGATTTTAAAATATCCTATGCCGACGGCTAGATCAGGGGCAACTGGTGGGGTAATCGATGGTAAAATATATGTGGCTGGTGGAGCTAAGGCAAATGGACAAGCATCAGCTGATTTAGAGATATATAATTCAGTTGCTGATAGTTGGGAAATTGGGGCACAAATGGCTGAACCTCGTTGGGGTCTAGCTTCTGGAGTAATTGATGGAAAGTATTACGTTGTTATGGGTGGCTCGCCAGTTCCGTATGGTTCTGTAAAAACAGAGGAATTTGACCCAGCAACAAATCAATGGATTGAAAAAAATAATATGCCTAGTCCTGGGTGGGGTGTAGCTGCTGGAGTGATTGATAATAAAATTTATGTTATAGGAGGATATAATTGGTTTGAAAAAGGCATGTCATGGAATAGAGAATTTGACCCAGCAACAAATCAATGGACTTTAAAGGCGCCGATGCCAACTAGGCGAAGCTGGCTAGGAGCGGAAGTCATAAATGATCAGCTTTACGTAGTTGGTGGTTGGAACTGGAATGATTCTGTTGATCTGCCAACTCTAGAAGTTTATAATCCCTTGAGCGATTCTTGGACTACAAAAGCTAGCATGCCAGTTGGATTAAGAAATTTCGCGACTGCAGTAAAAGATGGAAAATTATATGTTTTTGGCGGATACACAAGAGAAGGGGCTAGTGCCCAAAGATATTCATCGGTTTATATTTACGACCCAGAAATTGACACATGGTCAAGGGCAAAAGACATTCCGGCACTAATAGACGGCGCAATAGCTGAAGTGGTTGATGGCAACGTTTATCTTGTTGGCGGTTCAACTGAATACGGTGCATCAAACACTACTTATGCTTGGCAATCAAATAAAGAGCCAGAGCCAGTTATTATTGTGCCAGGCATAATGGGAAGCTGGTATAAGCACGGGGAGTGGGTAATGGACCCAATTTTGCATACCTATGATGATTTAATTGAAGCAATGATACAGAGTGGATATGTGCTGGATGAAGATTTATTTTTATTTCCATATGATTGGAGGAATGATAATGTCATAACAGCTGGTTTATTAAAAGAGAAAATAAATAAAGTAAAAATGCAGACAGGAAGAGAAAAAGTTGATGTTGTAGCACATAGTATGGGCGGGCTTGTTTCAAGATATTATGTGCAGAGTAATGAATACGAAGACGATGTTGATCAATTAATATTTTTAGGTGTCCCACACAAAGGGTCGCCTAGCGCATATTTAATATGGGAAGCCACAGAAGGCTTTGGAAGTATTAAAGAAAAAATAGCAAAAATATATTTATCTATTGAAGCTTATCTTTCAGGTGATAATTCACTTTTTGATTATATCCAGAATAAAATTAAATCAGTAGAACAGCTTTTACCGGTTTATCCTTATTTGCAAGATGTAGGGTTCACGCAGTTAAGAGGGTATAATCAAAATTTATATCCGAATAATTATCCATATAATTCATTTTTAGAATCATTAAATTCAGAAGAAAATTTGAATAAATTTAGTAATAGTGGAGTAAGAGTGTCTAATATGGTTGGAGATAATGGAGACAATACAATTGGAGCTATAAATGTTAGCTCGGGGGAATTATATCACCCTATGTGGGAACATGGATATATGGAAGAAATTATTTACGTGTCGGGAGATCAAACAGTTCCGCACATGAGTTCATCGTTATTTATCCCGACGACAATAGAAGATACAAAACACATACAAATTCCAACGAATGCCCAAAAACAAATCATTGAGTATTTAATAGGACAGGTGCCCGTTGTAGATATTAACAATATTCCAGAACTAGAAGAAATATTGGTGGTAGCAATTTATTCTCCTGCTGATTTTATCGTAATATCTCCGTCAGGGAAAAGATTAGGGAAAGATTTTTTAAGTAATATGAGTGTTAACCAAATAGATTATGCGTTTTACACAGGCTTTGGGGATGAGCCTGAATTTGTGACTATTATTAATCCAGAAGAAGGGGAATATGAAGTTATATTACAGGGAACGGATAATGGGGTATATAGATTAGGCATTGATATACTGGGAGAAGAAACTGATTCTAGTTCAGAAAATTTAATGACAGGGGTAATTACCATTGGTGAAGAAGAAAGTTTTAGTTTTTATTATGAAGATAATAGCGAGGTGTCATTAATAATACAAAAAGAAATTAGTACTAAAGGTTTAGCACAAGATTTAAATGAGCTTTACAGCATAGAAGAAATTTTAGAGAAGCAAGTGTATAATTATTTATCAGCGCATTTCAAGAAACTAGATAACATCTATGATAAAATTCAAGACAAGAGAAATAGAGAAAAAAGAAAAAATGATTTTATTGAAGAAGCAGATAAAATAATTGAAAAACTTGAATTTTATTTAAATAAAAATTGGATTACTCAAACAGCTTATGATATTATTGAAAATAATATAGATAGTTTAATTTATGAATTAAGTTTATTACAATAATTCTCAATCATATTAAGTATTTAAAATTAAATCTATGAATTTAAGATTAAAGAAAGCAATCATTATTATTAGTGTTTATTTGGGATCTGGTTTTTTGGCGTATATATTAGCACCTTTAGGCGGGATGTTTCACAGATTGTTCTGGGAATCTCGTGGGTGTTTGTTTATAGCGCCTTGCGATATAGGAGCCTCCCTCGAAGGATTTATTTATTTATTTATTTATTTATTGGCAGTTTTTTCTTTTTTTGCATTAAGTAAAAAAATTGCGTGGAAAATATATATTTTAGGAACATCTATGTTTTGGGCATTTAGTATTTATATGATATTTGATTCACATAAGTTAAATCGTGATGAATATATAGGCATATTAATAATAATGCTTTGTGCTTTTGGGCTTGGTTATTTATCAGCTATGGGGATTAAAAGGGTTTTAAAGAGTATAAAATTAAGATAATAGAGAAAAAAGAAAAAATGATTTTATTGAAGAAGCAGATAAAATAATTGAAAAACTTGAATTTTATTTAAATAAAAATTGGATTACTCAAACAGCTTATGATATTATTGAAAATAATATAGATAGTTTAATTATCCAATTAAATTAAAAATTATGAAAAAATTTAAAAAGTTATCAATAGAATATCAAGCTATTTTAGTTTATTTTTTGAGTCTAGCGGTTTCGTTTCTGCTATATCCTTTATTTTATAATATATATATATTTAAACCAGTGACAATTATTGGAGGTTTATATGCTGTATATCCGGGGTGGTTTGAAAAGTTTTTTGGAGTATCTATGTTCGCTTATTTCTTATGTCTTCCTTTGTTTGTTTTTTTATTCATTGGAAATAAGCAAAAGTTTATTTGGTTGATTGGTATAATAATCCCATCATTTATTTTTTTATTGAATGGCACGAAGCATATTTTTTGGGCTTTTGTATTGTCAGTAATTGGCTGGGGGTTAGCAAAAGGAATTTTGATAATTAATAAAATGTTTAGAAAATAAAATAATTTTAGATAAAAAAAGACTTAGAAGTTAATTTCTAAGTCTTTTTATAAATCGTTTAAGAAGTTATAAATTGAGTTAATTCTTCTTTTTTTTCTTTCATCAATTCTTTTGTTTTAGCCTCAAGATTTAATCTTAAAAATGGTTCCGTGTTTGAGGGACGAACATTAAACCACCAGTTTTTATATTCAACTGTTAACCCGTCTAATTCATTCTGTTGACCGTCACGATATTTTTCTTTTAATTCATTTATTTTTTTATCTTTGTCGTCTACTTTAAAATTCGTTTCTTCAATATTATAATATTTAGAATAATTTATCAGTAGTTCGGATAATTTTTTATTTGAAAGAGATATAATTTCAGTCATTATTAAAGCAGTAATTATGCCACTGTCTACCATGTAGTTGTCGCGATAATAATAATGGCCAGAAAGCTCTCCGCCAAAAATTGCATTAGTTTCTCTCATTAATTTTTTTATAAAACTATGTCCGACTTTTGATATAACAGGTCGGCCGTTATTTTTTTCTATTATTTCTGAGATAATATGACTGCAACGTAAATCATAAATGATTTTTTCTTGAGGATTATTTTTTAAAAAGTATTCCGCTAGCATAGCAACGATTATGTCGCCTTTTATAATTTGTGCTTTTTCATCTATAAAAAATACTCGGTCAGCATCACCATCAAAAGCCATGCCAAAATCAGCTTTTTCTTCAATAACCTTTTTTTGTAAATCAACCATGTTTTTACTTTCAATTGGACTCGGTTGATGATTTGGAAATGCACCGTCTAACTCAAAATAAAGAGGGATAATTTCGCAAGGTAATGAAGCAAAAAATATCGGTACGATTTTGCCTGCCATTCCGTTGCCGGCATCAATGACTATTTTAAGCGGTTTAATTTTTTCTGTTTTAATAAACGTGAAAGATTTTTTTACATAATCAGGTAAAATATCTATTGATTCAATGTGTCCACTATTTTCGACTGCAGTGTATTTATTTTTTTCAATATTTGTTTTTAATTCTTGAATTTCTTCTTGTCCAAACGGTTTAGCATTGGCGAAGGTCATTTTGAAACCGTTCCATTCTTTCGGATTATGTGAGGCGGTAATCATAATTGAAGGGTATCCCAGAAAACCAGAAGCAAAATAGGTTGTGTCAGTCGAAACTAGACCAATGTCAATTACATCTTTGCCAGTTTTTTTTATTCCTTCAGCTAGGGCATTGAAAATATTTTCGCTGGAAAGTCGCATATCTCTACCAATAATAATTGTTTGTTCTTTCATTAGTGAGGCAAAATTGTTTCCGATTGATTTTACTAGTTCATCAGTTAGATTATCGTTGTAGATTCCGCGAATATCATAAGCTTTAAAAATTGTTGAGTCTATGTTCATAATATTTTTACTCCTCCCTAACCCTCCCCTTGCGAAGGAGAGGGAAATCGTTGAGTTTATTATTGTAATTTTTATGTAATAAAAAAGCAGTGGTTAAACTGCTCTTTTATTGTAGCAAATTATATTGTTTTGTCTAATCTTTTTTGAGATATAACCAGAGTCCACCCAGTCCCCACCAAATGGCGACTAGTGATAATATCCAGCCAATCAGAGGAATAGAAAATATTAACCAGCTAATGACAATACCGATTATCATTGCCCAAATCATAGAATCTTTTTTCTTTTTCCAGATATTTTCCAAAATACTTCTACCGATCAAAATACCAACAATAATTTTACTTAAATAAACAGCTAGAATCCAGAGACTAAAAAGAATTATAGCTAAAGGTATACCGATTAAAGTAAAAATTAAAATTACAGCTAAAATAGGAGCGATAAACATAACAATAATTCCCCAGCCAATAGTTTTACTTGGTTTTTTTAACATTTTGTCAGTTATTTCAATAATTGGTTTTCGCCATAAGCTAATTAAAACTAAACCGATTACTAAAGAAGCAAAGATAGAATAAAGTTTGCCCCATGCCCAAATAGCCATAATGTCTTTTTTAGCTATTTTTTCTTTTGGTAAATTTTTAGTTATTTCCCCAACAACAGAAGCTGGATTTTCGACAGTAGCGTCATACTTGTCAGTGTAGATTAAATTACCATTAATGATGGCTTTATCCGAAACAATTAAACCTGAACGGTCTGGACGTTGGGAATCTATTGAAAGATTAACATCGCCGTTTATTTCGCCAGAGATTCTTCCGTTGGCTATTCCGCCATGTAAGCTACGTCCGATTTTGCCACCGATATCAGCGCTGGCACCACCAATTAGTGTGTCCCAGCCGACAATTGCCTCTGGACTTAAAATTACAGTAGCACCAAACATCTGTAAATTGCGGGCAATATTTCCTCGGATATTAATTGTATTACCTGCTGTTCTGACTGAACCATTGACTTGTCCGCTAACGTCAATTGATTGTCCAGCGCAGAATACATCGCCTTCAACCTTACCTCTAATGTTAATTGATTGGCCAGCGCAAAAAAGGTCGCCAGTTATTTTCCCATCAATATTAACGGTTTGGCCAGCAACGTAAAAATTGCCTTCAATAGTTTCATCCGGTCCGACATAGATTGAATCACCGGATTTTATTTCAAAAGCAAAAACTGAAACAGGTAATAAAAAGAACAATAAAACAGTAGTAAAAATGAAAAATCTTGTTTTTGTCATAGATTTATGGTTAAGTGTTAGTATGTTAATTATACAAAAAAATAGGAAAAAAACAATACAAAAATTATTTAAGTTAAATTTGGAAGACAGAAAAGACTTAATGGCAGCCAAGAGAAAATTAGCTAAAAAAGACGGCGTGGAAATTCTAAGAAACGCTGATATTTTAGTTGAGTATAGGAAGTTAATAAAAACTGGCAAGATCAAAGAAAATTTAGAGTTGGAAAAGATTTTACGTAAACGAGCAATTAGAACTATGTCTGGTATAGCGCCAGTAGCGGTATTAACAAAGCCATATTCTTGTCCTGGGAAATGTGTTTATTGCCCGACAGAGAAAAACGTGCCAAAAAGTTATTTATCTAATGAACCAGCTGTTATGCGGGCTATTCGATGTGGTTACGATCCGTACAAACAAGTGCAATTGAGATTACGCGCATTGGAAGCCAACGGACATCAGCCAACAAAGATAGAATTAATTGTTATCGGTGGAACCTGGAGTGTTTTACCAGCGAAATATAAATATTGGTATATAGTAAATTGTTTTGTCGCGGCTAATAATTATAAATTTTTGACTTTATCTTCTGGTAAACAGACAGATAAAATTTTAATTTCAAAATATACTATAGCTGATTTAAAAAAACTTCTGATCAAAGAACAAGGAAAAAACGAGAAAGCAAAATATAGAATTATTGGCATAACGCTAGAAACTAGACCAGATTATATTAACGAACAAGAATTATCGGAAATGCGAGAACTGGGTTGTACTCGAGTTGAAGTTGGCGTTCAGGCAATTGATGATAAAATTTTAAAATTAAATAAACGAGGACACGACGTTAAAGAAATTGCTAGAGCAACTAGTCTGTTGCGACAATTTGGTTTTAAAATAACTTATCATATTATGCCAGCCTTGCCAGGTTCAACTGCAGTTAAAGATTTGAAAATGTTTAAACAGTTGTTTACAGATAAAAGATTTCAACCAGATCAAATCAAGTTTTATCCAACTGTCGTAACAAAAGGTAGTTTGCTTTATCGTTGGTGGAAACAAGGGAAATATAAACCATATTCAAACAAAACATTGCAAACTTTAATTGCTAAATGTAAATACATAGTACCGACCTATGTACGCATTATAAGATTGATTCGTGATATTCCTGGAGAGTCAATTATAGCTGGAAATAAAATTACCAATTTGCGACAAATAATGCAAGATAGAGGTGTCAAATGCAAATGTATTCGATGTCGCGAGGCACGTGATAAAAAATTTACAATGAATAGTTTAAAATTAAGGGTTGTAAAATATAAAGCCTCAGAAGGAAAAGAATATTTTATTAGTTTTGAGTCTAAAGATAAAAAAACTCTTTTTGGATTTTGTCGATTAAGATTGCCCAATAATATTGTCGGTGCAGAAGAGACTCTGCTACTTCACTCTAGAATGGCAAACGTTTTAAAGGAGGCAGCTTTTATTCGAGAATTACATGTCTACGGCGAATTAGCGTCATCTGGTTCTGATAAAAAAGTTCAGCATATTGGATTAGGAAAAAGATTGATGTTAGAAGCAGAAGACATTGCACAGAAAAACGGTTTTAAAAAAATGGTAGTAATTTCTGGCGTTGGTGTTAGAGGATATTACAAAAAATTGGGATATAAATTGCAGGATAGCTATATGGTTAAGAAGATTGTGCAGTTAAGATAATTAGGATTATTAGGATTCTTGAGATTTTTGGGACAAGAACTTTAGTCTTATGTATAATGTATTATGGATTATATTTAAAGAGTTGGTAAAAAGTTAAAAAAAGACTATAATATCTATACAAATCTATATAAATAATGATTTTTATGGGGGAAATTAAGACAAAATTAATTGAATTTAAGAATAAGGACGGTGCTTTCCTGAGGGGCGTTTTAACTTATTGTAGTTTAAATTATGCAAAATCTGTCGTTATGATGGGTGGATTTGAAAGGACAGCAACAACCGAAACTAAATTTAAAAAATTAGCTGATGAATTGGCGCTGAATAATATTTGTACTTTTCGTTTTGATCACACAGGCGTGGGATTGTCTGACGGTGATTTTTCGAAAATAAGTATTGAGAGTTTAAGTAATGACTTAAACGTAGCGATCAAAGCATTAAAAAAAGAAATAAAATTTAAATCTATTTCTTTTTTGTCACATAGTTTGCCACCATGCGTTTTATTTAAACAAAAGTTTAAAAAGATATTTGATAAAATAGTTATAATCTCTCCAGCACTTAACCAGAAAGATTTATTGCGATATTGGTTTGTGGTTTCGGAAATGAAAGTAAAAAATTATAAGTTGAAAATTACTTGGGATAATTATAAAAAATATTTAAATGAAAATAATTTTCAAAAATATTGTATAAAAAAATTAAAAATGACCAAATCGCATTATGTTAGCAAAAATTATTTTGTAGAAAATCAAAACAAGGATTATTCGCTTTTGATAAATGATACTAATAATATTTTTCATGTTCACGGAGAGAAAGACGATACTGTCCCATTGGAAAGTTTAAATATAAAATTTAAAAATCAATACATAGTTAAAGGTGGTGATCATGATATTGAAAGACCGGATTATATAAAAAAATGGCTTGGGAGGGTTGTAAATTTTTTGAAAAATTAATTTATTTCAAATGTTATTTATAGATTGAAAAACTTGTTAAAAATGACAAGTTTTTTATTTTTTCGGAAATAGGTGTCTTTGACAGCTGAGTGTGTTTGACGTAATATTAAATTACGATTATTAAGATAAAAATATGTTAGAATACAAAAATTTAAAAGAAAATGACCCCGAAGTGATGGATATTGTCAGGCGAGAAGCCAAAAGGCAATCAGAAGAAATGGAATTAATTGCTTCGGAGAATTATGTATCCAAAGCTGTTTTAGAGACTATGGGAACAGTTTTAACTAATAAGTATTCAGAGGGCTATCCAGGTAAAAGATATTATGGTGGTAATCAGATAATAGATGACGTTGAGACTGTAGCAATTGAAAGATTAAAAAAATTATTTGGCGCTGAGCACGCTAATGTCCAATCATTGTCGGGCTCACCAGCTAATGCATCTGTTTATATGGCTTTTTTAAAGCCAGGCGATAAAGTGATGGGATTAAAATTAGATCATGGTGGGCATCTATCACATGGACATCCAATTAATTTTTCCGGCATGCTTTATAACTTTGTTCAATATGAAGTTGACTCCGAGACAGGCAAAATTGATATGGATAAAGTTCGTGAAGTAGCTTTGCGTGAAAAACCAAAAATGATTGTTGCTGGTTATAGCGCTTATTCAAGAGAGATTGAATGGCAAAAGTTTAAAGATATTGCTGATGAAATTGGTGCTTTTACTTTTGCTGATATTGCTCATACGGCTGGTTTGATTGCTGGTAAACAGATGGATAATCCAGTGCCTATTTTTGACGTAGTATCATCTACAACCCACAAAACCTTGCGTGGGCCAAGAGGGGCAGTTATTATGTGTAAAGAAGAATTTGCTAAGCAAGTTGACCGAGCAGTTTTCCCTGGCATGCAGGGTGGACCGCATGATCATATCACTGCAGCTAAGGCCGTTGCTTTTGGGGAAGCTTTACGACCAGAATTTGCAGAATACGCCAAACAGGTGATTGTTAACGCTAAAACTATGGCAAAAGAGTTTATGAATTTGGGTTATAAAGTAATTTCTGATGGAACAGATAATCATTTAATGGTAGTTGATATGACCAGTAAAGATTTATCTGGTAAAGACGCTGAAGTAATTTTGGAGCGAGTTGGCATCTCAGTTTCTCGTTCAACAATTCCAAATGATCCCAATCCACCAATGAATCCATCTGGCGTTCGTTTTGGTACACCGGCCGTAACAACCAGAGGAATGAAAGAAGAAGAAATTAAAAAAATTATTACTTGGATAAATAGTGCTATAGAGAATAGAGAAGAAATAGAAATTTTGGACAGTATTAAAAAAGAGGTTGAGGATATGTGTCTTAATTTTCCTATACCGAGCATGTAGTTAAAAAGTAAAAAGTTTACGAGTTGTGATTTATGAAAATTATAGATGGTAAAAAATTAGCTGATAAAATAAAGAATAGCATAGTAAAAGAAATTGTTAAGCTAAATGGCGATAAAGATTCAAAAAATATGAATCGCCGTCCAAATTTAGCGATTATTTTAATTGGTGATCGTGACGATTCTGAATTATATGTTAATTTGAAAGAAAAAGAAGCTCGAAAAGTTGGTATTGATATCCATTTATATAAATGTCCAAAAAATATTACTGACCAAGAAGTTTTAGAAATAATTAAGTGTTTGAATGAGGACGATTCAGTTGATGGAATTCTAACACAATTACCTTTGCCGGATAGTTTAGATACTGACGTGATAATGTTAGCAGTTGATTCGAAAAAAGATGTTGATGGCTTCCATCCAGATAATTTAGAGAAATTATTAAAATCATGTCAAGTTGATTGTATTATGCCACCAGTTTTTGGTACGGTTTTGGAAATATTAGATAGTATTAATTTTGACGTAAAAGAAAAGAATATTTGTATTGTTGCTAATTCGGATATTTTTGGAAAAAGCTTAGGGCAAATTTTAAATTGCCGAGGCGGTAAAATTTCTATTACTAATTTAGATGAAAAAGATTTAATCCGAAAAACAAAGCAAGTGGATTTATTAATAACAGCAGTTGGTAAGCCTGGTTTTATTAAAAAAGAAATGATCAAGGAAGAGGCGGTGATAATTGATATTGGTATAACTAAGCAGAACAATAAGGTTTATGGTGATGTTGATTTTGATGATGTAAAAGAAAAAGTTAGTTATATCACACCAGTGCCTGGCGGTGTTGGGCCAATGACAATTGCTATGGCATTAAAAAATACTTTAGAGATATATAAAAGTAAGTATAAATAAAATTTTTGATATATAGATTATAATAATATTTTAACACCAGCACCAGAGCTGGTGTTTTATTTAATCTAATAAAAATTGCGTTGCCACGCGGGCCTACTTTTTGTAACTCCGCCAAATGAGGCGGACAGGCGTCAAGTAATCAAGCCTGCCTGCCCCTCTAATTCGGCGGGCAAGCGGCAGGCAGGCAGGTTGGGGGGCCTCAATGCGCTATCAAATTGATTAAAATTATTATTTTTAGACTTGGCGCTTAGTTCGGCCTCCAAACCCCTCGGTGATTTTTAATATCGATATTATATAAATAATTTTATTACTTTGAATAACGGAGATACTCTGTTAAGATGATGACAGTAAGCGTTTAATAGCAAATAATATTTTGAATAATATGGAACAAATTTTGAAAAAAAAGCAAGAATTGCGTGATTTGTTGAAACTGCACTATGGCTATGATAGTTTTCGTATTGGTCAGGAAAAAGTAATAGACAATATATTAGCTGGGAAAAATACTTTGGTAATTATGCCGACTGGTGGTGGTAAATCATTGTGTTATCAATTGCCAGCATTAGTTTTGGACGGAGTAACTATAGTTATTTCTCCACTTATTGCGTTAATGAAAGACCAAGTAGACGGTATGAATAAAATTGGTATTCCTGCTACTTTTATTAATTCTTCCATTAGTTCCGAAGAAGCCAAACAAAGAATAGAAGGAGTAAAAAATAATAAATATAAATTATTATATATCGCGCCAGAAAGATTTTATAATAAAGAATTTGTTAATGATTTACAAGCTATAAAAATTGAAATTTTGGCTATAGATGAAGCTCATTGTATTAGTCAGTGGGGGCATGACTTTCGACCAAGTTATTTGAGACTTGGTCACATTACAGAAAGTCTTGGCCAACCGACTGTTGTTGCTTTGACGGCTACTGCTACATCAGAAGTTAGAGATGATATTATTAAACAATTAAATTTAATTGAGCCAGAGCAAGTAGTGACTGGATTTACTCGACCAAATTTACAGTTTGGCGTAATTCACACTAACGAAACACGAAAGCCACAAATGGTTTTGGATGCAATTTCCAGTGTGCCTGATGAGACGGGCATAATTTATGTTAGTACTAGAGCTAGAGCAGACGGATTATTGCAAACACTTTTGGAAAATAATATAGAAGCCGTTAGTTATCATGCTGGTATGGATATTCGTGATCGTAAATGGATTCAAGAACAATTTATTGCAGGCAAAGCCAAGGTAATTGTCGCGACTAACGCTTTTGGATTGGGGATTGATAAAGGAAATGTTCGATTTGTAATTCATTATGATATGCCAGGAACGATTGAAGCTTATTATCAAGAGGCTGGTCGAGCTGGGCGTGACGGTCGGCCGAGTTTTTGTTTGTTGCTATACAATTCACGAGACAGACATTTACAAGAATTTTTTATTAAAGGCGATAATCCTCCGCCAGAAATGGTAATTGAGATTTATGAAACTCTTTTAAATTATGAATCTGATACAGTTTTGATTACTTATGCCGAACTATCTTCAATGTTGTCAGATTCAGCGCCAGACATGGCTATTGGTACTAGTTTAAAAATTTTGGAAAAAGAAGGTTATATTCAACGTTCGCGAGAAAGAAGTGGACAAGCTTATCTGAAATTAATTTCTTCTTTTACTGATATTATGGGGTCGTTTGGTAAAAGATCAAAAAAGAAAATTGAATTATTTGATAAACTTTATACTAAATATTCAGATGAATTACAATCAGGTTGGCAAGTTAACTTTGAAGAAATTGCAGAAATTTTTGGAGTAAAAAAAGAAAGCTTAGCAAGATTAGCTAGAGAATTGTCAGAACAAAACATGGTTGAGTATCACCCACCATTTAAAGGCACGGAAATAAAAATTTTAAAAAAAGTTGATTCACCAGAATTAGAAATAAATAAAGACGCTTTAGCTGTTAAATTAGAAAAAGCTTACAAAAAGTTAGACTTAATGGAAGACTATGTTTTTAATATTAATTGTCGACAAAAATATATTTTGGATTATTTTGGTGACATTGAAGCAAAAGTTTGTGGCAAATGCGATACTTGTTTAACGGGTGGACGACCGATTGCACGAAGCAGAAGTATTAAAAAAAGATCTTTTGTAAAGAAAAAAGAGTTTAAATTAAAAGAATACAGTAAAGAATATAATATAGAAGTTAAACCAACATCAGTGATTAGTACAAAGTTGACACAGTTAGAGACTTTTGATTTATTTAATAAAGGATTTAGCCTTAGCCAGATTGCTGAAGAAAGACAATTGAAAGAAGAGACTATTATTAATCACCTGTGTTTTTTGATTGAAAAAAAATTGCCAGTTGATATAAGCAAATTAGTAAAACCAGATAGACAGAAAAAAATAGAGCAAGCGATTAAAAAAGTTGGTGCAGACAAATTAACACCGATTAAAGAAGAACTTGGCGATAAATACGGATGGGATGAAATAAAATTAGTAGTCGCAACAGAGAAAAAATAAAGATATTAATATATGAATAAAAAAACGCAAAAAGAATTATTAGAAATTGTTAAAAATAATTACGAAGAAATTGTAGATAAATATAATGAAACAAGAAAAAAGCATTTAATGCCTTTGTGGGGTGTTTTAGTCAATTATTGCGAAAACATAAAAGAAGGGAGCACTGTCTTAGACGTGGGTTGTGGTAACGGCAGGTTGCTTGAAGCTTTTGGCGATAAGCACGTAGATTATTTAGGAGTTGATAGTAGTAATGAATTATTAGAAAAAGCTGAGGAGAATCATCCAGATAAAAAGTTTATCTATGGTGATGTTTTGCAATTAGGTAACATTTCACAGATTAATTTTGATTATATTTTTTCTATTGCAGCTTTTCATCATTTACCAGGAAAAGATTTACAGATTGCGGCTTTAAAACAATTGAAGAATAAAATTAGTTTAAATGGTGAGATTGTAATTACGGTTTGGAATATGTGGAGCCAGAAAAAATTTAGAAAATTAATTTGGAAATATTTTTTGTTGAAATTATTGGGTAAAAACAAGATGGATATGGGAGATATTCTTTTTGACTGGAAAAATAATCAGGCAGAAGCTATTAGTAGACGTTATTATCATGCCTTTATAAAGATAGGATTAAGGCGAGTAGCTAAAAAAGCAGGATTAAAAGTTAAAAAAATAGAAAAAGATAAATATAATTATTATTTAACCTTAGGTAAGTAATTCTTGATTTTTTTGAGATATAGTGTTAGTATAATTTTGAAAACTCCATTCGGGAGTTTTTTATAATCTTTTGATTGTATGCATCCGTAGCTCCCGCCCACCTTGCTTTGCAAATGGTCGGGCAGGCAACTGGATAGTCCCGAGCACTCGGGATCGGACCAGTGAGATAATTCTAACAATATATGCATCCGTAGCTC
>CAYXNZ010000026.1:0-15568 GCA_964467155.1 uncultured Gammaproteobacteria bacterium
AGTTTTCATATGCCCCCATTTTAGCAAAAAGTGCAATATGTGTGTGCACATTACCATTTAACATTGACATATCGTTGATTTTTTGTTAAAGTATAAATGTTGCCGCAAAGATTGGCAATTTATTTTTTATGCGCCCATAGTTTCCTTCTACGCCTATCGACTTCGGCGGACAAGCAACTAGGTAAGAATATTAGATATTTTAATTTTCATTTTGCTAGGTTATATTAAATAGTATGCGCCCATAGTTCAACGGATAGAACACCAGCCTTCTAAGCTGGCTATGGGGGTTCGCCCCAGCCATCCGGCGGGGCGCCCTATCGAATGATAGGGCGATTCCAAAATAAATATGTATTATTTATATATAATTTTATTAAACAACAAACAGATATATACTGGTACTACGGAAAATTTAAAAAGACGCTACAAAGAACACAGTAGTGGCAAAGTTCATTCTACGAAAAACAGAAGACCAATTAAATTAATTCATTATGAAGCATATCTTTTTAAAAGTGATGCATTGCGAAGAGAAAAATATTTGAAAACATCTGAAGGTAAATATTTTTTAAAACAACAAATAAAAGATTTGCTTAATAGTATGCGCCCATAGTTCAACGGATAGAACACCAGCCTTCTAAGCTGGCTATGGGGGTTCGATTCCCTCTGGGCGTACTAGGTTAAATTTAAAATTAAACTAAATATATGGCAGAATCATTTTTAATTATTTTAGTAGTAATAATTTTAATAGCAATGGTTTTATTGGGTGAAATGTTTTTTAATATTGCTTTTCGTGGGTTTGCTCCATTTGTTTCCAGTAAGTCAATTGTGGTAAAAAAAGTTTTAGATAGTGTTGATCTTGTTCAAGTGAATAAAATTTATGAGCTAGGGAGCGGTAAAGCTGGATTTTTGAAAGCTGCGCGTGAGAAATTTCCTAATGTTGAATTAATTGGTATAGAAAACTCTTTTTGGCCATATCTTTTAGCTTGCATCCAATCGGCTTGCCAAGGATTAAAAATAAAGTTTAAAAAGAAAAATTTATTCAAAGTTGATATTAGTGAAGCAGATTTGATATATTGTTATTTGAATCAGAAAATGATGAACAAATTAGCAGAAAAATTTAAAACTGAATGCCAAACAGGCACAACAATTGTTAGTTATGAATTTCCTTTACTAAATTGGCAGGCAGAAAAAACTGTTGTAGTTGACGGCGGGAAGATTTATTTTTATAAAGTATAGTTAAAATTAAATATTATCATGGTGGCTATAGTTCCCGCCGATTTGGCGAGGCAAGTAATAGTAGAACAGCGGCTTGCTTGTCTTGACTCGAAGAGGCAGATGGCGTCGCTTGTTTTAATTAGATGTGAAAATTAATTAGATTATTAAAAATATAATTTAACAGTTTAGTGATTTTTCAAATCATTATTATGGTGGCTATAGTTCAATGGTAGAACACTTGGTTGTGGTCCAAGACACGAGGGTTCAATTCCCTCTAGCCACCCCAAATAATCAAAAAAACCGTTCCAATTGCTCGGAGCGGTTTTATTTTGTGCTATTTTAAAAAGTCTTAAGCTTTTTTAACCTGCACAGCGGCTTGGCCTTTTGGAGTATCGCTCATCTCAAAGGTGACGGCATCGCCCTCTTTAAGTTCATCGAATTCCACATCAACCAATTCGTTAGCGTGAAAGAATAAATCTTTTTCAACGCCTTCTTGGCTGATAAAACCGAAGTGCTTATCAGTCAATTTTTTGATGATACCTTGCATAAATTGTAGAAAATCAAGTTAGTTAGTTTAAATAGCTAGTAGAAATTCGACTTGATTTCTACGCTTACTATCAATAGCTCTTGAGAGCTCTGTTGATGTTTTTTAAAATAAAAAAATTCAACATTATAATGTTAGTATAAAATATAATTTTTGGCAATAGTTAGCGTTTTTATTCTTTCATGGAGTAGTGTTGCTTATAATAAAATGTTAAGATTAGTAATAATGATAACTAATTTATTCTATGAAGAAATTTTTTATTTTTCTATTATTTTTATTAACGCCTGTTTTTGTTTTTGCTCAAGTTGAGTTAGATGAAACAGCTCAAGATGTTTTTTTTAAAGCTAAAGTTATAGAAATAGTTAAACAGCAAGAATTGGATATTGGTAAGGGAGAAGAAATAGTTCAACAGAATTTATTATTGCAAGGTTTGGACGGTGAGTTTGCTGGACAGGAAATAGAAATAAATAATATTAGCGAAATAGAAGTTTTGAAAGATAATGTTTATCAATTGAGCGACAAGGTAGTGGTGGCTGCCAGTTATGATCACGAAAATAATGTTTCTTTTTATATTACGGATTATGTTAGAAGTGGTGGATTGTTGTGGCTGATGGCGATTTTTGTTTTAGTGCTTTTAGCTGTCGGGCGCTGGAAAGGCTTGCGATCGCTTTTATCACTAGCGTTATCGTTTATTATTATCATCAAATTTATTTTGCCAAAAATATTAGCTGGCGCTGATCCAGTAATGATAACTTTATTAGGTTCTTTGGTTATACTTTTAATAATTATTTATTTAACTGAAGGATTTTGTGTTCGTTCGCATGTGGCAATTACCAGCGTTTTATTTAGTTTGAGTCTAGCAATATTTTTATCATGGCTGTTTATCGGTTTGGCAAAATTAACTGGTATAGTTAGTGATGAAGCGATGTTTTTGATTAGCACTGGCGGACAAAGTATAAATTTTCAAGGATTATTATTGGCAGGAATTATTATCGGTTTTCTTGGTGTCCTTGACGATGTGATTATTTCACAAGTGGCTTCAACTGAGCAATTAGCTAAAGCCAATGAATCATTAAGTCGAAAAGAATTATTTAGTCGAGCTTATCAAATTGGAATTTCTCATATATCTTCAATGTCTAACACTTTATTTTTGGCTTATGCTGGCGTATCTTTGCCTTTGTTGATTTTATTTATTTCTGGTCAGAGTGCTTTTTCTAATTGGGGGCAGATTGCAAATAATGAAATCATTGCGACAGAAATTGCTAGGGCTTTAATTGGTAGTGTTGGGTTAATTTTAGCTGTACCAATTTCTACGTTTATTGCTAGTTGGTGGTACGCTAAAAAGTAAAAACGTGATTTTTTTGATGGCCTATTGCTTTTTTTTGCAATTGTTATAGAATGACTCTATCTAGTAAAGATAAGCGTTAGATGCGTCAACTCTCTTAAGTTCAACGTACTAGCCGACAATTAAAATATGAATCCGTTTTCGGATACAGAACCAGACCCCTCAAGCAATATTTGTTTGGATAAAATTAAAAATTTAATATTATTACTTTTAAACAGAAGGGCTTTTTTAAAATTGCTCTTTTTTGTTTTTTAGAAAAAATTATGGAAAATAATGGCAACAATAAAAATCATAGAAATAATAATGGTTGTTTCGCTGGCAAGACTTTGTTTTTAGTTAATGCTGGTTCGCTAAAAAAGAAATTTATTATTCAAAAATTAAAGAGACTGGGTTTGAATATTATTGTTATTAATCAAGAAAAAAATTGGGCAACGCCTTATGTTGACGAATGGATAATTACTGATAACCGCAATCATCCCAAAGTCTTGGATGACTTGGAATTGTTTTTGTCAGCTAGACCAGAAGTGAAAATCGATGGAGTGATTATTTTTTGGGAAGATGATGTGTTGTTGTGCTCAAAAATTGCCGAGAAATTAAATCTAGTTGGCATTCCGTTTAAGATTGCCAAAAAAATCCGTAACAAATTTTTATTTAGAAAATTTTGTGAAGAAAACAATCTCCCTGCGCCAAAAAGTATGTTGATCAAATCCGTTAAAGATCTTGAATATGTGGTTGGTAATTTTAAATTTCCTGTGGTTTTTAAACCGACATATGGTTCATCCAGCGCTTTTGTTGTTAAGGCCGAAAATAAAGAAGAATATTTTCATACCTATGATTATATAAAAAGAAATATTTCAGCGGTGACTGAATCGGCTTTGAGTGAGGGTCTGGAAATTTTAATTGAAGAATATATTGACGGCGATGAAGTTGATATTGATATAATTTTGCAAAATGGCAAAATTAAATTTTATTCAATCGTTGATAATTACAAAACCGAAGAACCGTTTTTTATTGAACATCAGCAGGCGGTACCGTCAGGTTTACCTGGAAAAGATCAACTGGCTTTGTTTGAAATGGCAGAAAAAACTTTGGAAAAATTAGGCGTTCAGAATGGTTGCATTCACTTTGAAGCCAAAACGACTAAAAACGGTCCAGTGCCAATTGAAATAAATTTGAGAATGGGCGGGGACGAAACTTACTCTTTTGCCAAAGAAGCTTGGCGAGTTGATTTGATTGAAGAAGCTGTTAAAGTCGCTTTTGGATTCTATGTTGAAAAAATCAAAAAACCAATTGAACCATATAAATATTTAATTAGCAACACTTTTACGCCAGAGGATTCTGGTTTGCTGGTTAAATTAAATGTTAATGAAAAAATAAAGAAAAGTAAAAATTTGGAAGAATTATGTTTGTTTAAAAAAGTCGGCGATGCGGTACTGGTACCGCCTGAAGGCTACGAATATCTGGGCTGGACAGTTGTGTCAGGCGATAATCCGCTTGACGCTGAAGATAATTTAGACGAAATTTTAAAAAATGTTCATTATGAAACTGCCAAATTTGACCCAGCTTCTTCTATTGGAAAGACAACCAGAAAAAACAGATTTTCCATGGCGTCAGCTAATAAAGACATGCTGACAGGTGCAGCTAAGTTGGAAAAAATCAGACGATTGTCAATCACTAATCAGCGTAATTTGCACATTGGCATTGCTTGTAATTTTCCTCAAGACGAGAACGAGGCGATTGATGCTGAACTTTTTTCTGTCGGTAAGAACATTGAACAAACTTTAGGCGAGCGTGGTTATCAGACAACCTTTTTTGATTTTAATGATTTACCAAAAGCTTTTAATGAATTAAAAGATAGTCAAGTTGATTTGGTATTTAATGTTTGTGAAAGAATAAATAATTCCAGTTTATTAGAACCGCATGCCGCTTCAGTTTTTGATATCTTGCAAATTCCTTACACTGGCTCTAATCCATTTACACTCGGTTTGTGTATTGATAAAATTCGAGTAAAAAAATTATTGACCTATCATGGTATTCCGACCCCGAAATGGGATTATGCCTATAATGTTGATGATGAGATTGATGAAGAATTAATATATCCGCTGATTGTTAAACCAGCCAACACCGACAACTCTATCGGCATTACTAATGAATCGGTGGTTACAAATAAAAAAGAGTTAAAAAAACAATTGGAAAAAGTAATTGTTGGATTGAGTAGTCCAGCATTGGTTGAGGAATATATTGAAGGCGATGAATATGATGTGCCGATAATTGGCAGTGAGCAAGATGATTTGCGAGTCTTGCCTCTATCTCGTTCAATTTTTGACAAGATGCCAAAAGGCTATTGGCATATTTACGCTTACAATTCCAAATGGGCGTATGATCCAGCTTACAAATTAGTCGTAGTGGAAGAGCCATCAAAAAGTGGCAATAAAAAGTTAGAGTCATTGATTACTGAAGTCGCATTAGACACTTACAATATTTTGGATTGCCATGATTATGGTCGAGTAGAAGTTAAAGTTGATAAAAATGACAATCCTTATGTTTTAGAATTAAACCCCAATCCGTCGATTAATGTCAAAGATTGTTTATCGCGAACTTCAAAATTTGTTGGCATGGATTATGGTGATTTTTTAGAAGAAATAATTAGGTTAACGATTAAGCGCTACAAAAATAAGCCAAGCTATTATCATTTACAGACTAATATTATTTAAAAAAATGAATATTGCATATCGTTTGTCTAGTCTTGAACTTCTATTTCATGATAACGAAAAATATCGCTTTTTTCCGATTGTCGCAAAAAATAGCATTGAACATAAGTATGCCAGGGATTGTTTGGGCATGGAAAATATCATCTCTGTTAACATTAAAAATGAAAGCTTGTTTCCAGAATTAAACAGTAGAGAAATAGCAAAATTTACTGATTTGGGAAAAAAATTAAATACTTCTAATGTTCAGTTTTTTTTGGTAAAAAAATCAAATCTATTTTTGGAAAAATGGAGCCAAAAATACAAAATAAAACTTCTTTGCCCTAATTACGTTATCGGAGAAAAGATTGAAAATAAAATTTATTTTGACAATTTTTTAGATAATAATAAATTACCAAAACCAGCTAGCAAAATTATATTATCAGATAACGAAAAGAAACCATTTTCTGTAACTGTTTTACAGGTTCCGGAGTCAACTGGAGGCGAAGGGACTTTTTTGATAAAAACTCAAAAAATATTTTCTAAGTTAAGTAGAAAATTCAATAAACCGCTTTTGGCAAGAGAATATAAAAAAGGATTGTCACTAGGCACCTCTATATTTATCGACAAAGAAAAAATATTTTTTACCGCGTTGGAGCGACAATGTTTTAATGCCACAAAAAACAATTCTTTTGGTTATTTTATAGGCGTTCAATGGCTTCCTTATACTTTTTTTGATCCTAAATCATATAAAAAAATAGAGAAGTTTTTATTGAAAATTGGAGATAGTTTTTTGTCAGAAGGATTACATGGATTGATCAATGTTGATTTTATTTTGGATGAAATCGGAAATATTTATTGCATAGAATGTAATCCTAGACTAACGTGCGCCACAAACCAAATTTTGGCACAAAAAGAGCTTTGTAATGAAATTGATTTTATTGGTTTGTACTTAAAAGATTCTAAAGCACAGAAAAATAGTGCTAATTTATTGTCAAAGAGCTCTTTTTCAGGATGTCAAATGCTCATTTTTTTTCCTCCCGAAGTCAGATTTCCACACACAGTAAAAAGTTTTGCTCCGAGTGGATTTTTTATTTATGAAAATAACTCATTAAAAAAGATAAAATTAAAAAATCGCATGGATTTCATTAAGCTAAAAAATGGACTATTCTATTACAATGAAATAAATATGGGCGAAGTGTACCAATCCAATCTTCAGATTGGAACCTTAATTGCTAACTTTTCTTTTTACTACTCTAAAACAGGAAAGTTAAACAATGCAGGAAAGATGGTTTATAATTATTTTATGCAGCAAGCTAAATGAATAATCACAGTCTGCTAAAAAACTTAAATAAATACCTTTCTTTAGAGAACAAAACGCCGTGTTTTATTTTTGAAGAAAAAACATTAATACAGCCATTCAAACAGAAGCAGAAATTTTTGACATATCATGTGGCGGAGAAAACTGGAAAGAAAGATGGAATTTCCAGAAGATACCACAATATAAATTATATTTAAATTAAAATCTCATACGCAAAAACCGTTCCAATTTATTGGAACGGTTTTTGTTTTGACGAGAAATATATTAATCGATTTATGGTCTGATAATATGTTTCTGGCAAGAGATTCTTAATTAGAATCGTCCTGGTCTGTCCTGTCGTTTTTGCCTGTGGCAATCTCGGCAGAAAAGCGATCTGTCTCCGTCTGGTTGAAAAGGCAATTCAGTGATCTTGGCTCCACATTCGGAGCAAGTCCAATCGCCTTGATACATTTGGCGGTCGCCATTGTTGTAATCTGACATTTAGATTTTTTTGTTTGCGTTAATTTATTTTGGAAAAGAACGCAAATATTATTAAATGATGAAATCAGTATAGCGAAATTTAGCTTTTTGTCAAGCATCAATAGTGTTTTAAAAAATTTTACATCTTTGGTATATAGAAAACTTTTTTACCTGATCGGCCGATTTGAATCATTTTATTTTCTTTTTCCAGTTGATTAAAATAATATCTAATACGTTCACTACTTAAGCCAGTTAGCTGTTTGGCGGTTTGACTGTCTATGCGGTTATGTACACGAGCGTATTCTAGAATTTTATTTTTCTTTTCTTTGGCCTGTTTTTTTCTTTTTTGGTTAGCTATAGCTAGATTTTCTAATAATATTTTTTTAAAGATTTCTTGTTGGTTAATCGGCTGGCTAGTTGGTAGATTTTCTGGAATTATTTCCGTGATTATTTGTTTTGGTTCAATTTTTTCTTCTAGTGGTGTGTTTTTTGTTTCTTGAACAGACGGAATATCTTCTTTAGTATCTTTGAGTTCAGTTTTAATATCGGAAATGTTTTTATCGGCAGGTCTTTCATCTTTATTTATTGCAGTAGGCTCAACAACGGGATTATTTGTTTCTGATATGGCTGGGTTTTCCTCTGCTGTTTGTTTTGGTTCGTCTTTAGTCAGTATGGGAGCTGGTGCTGGAGCTGGGTTTTCCTGAACTAAAGCATCATCAGTTGGTGTAGTCTCTTCGGTTGGTATGGGAGCTGGTGTTGGAGCTGGGTTTTTTTGAATTAAAGCATCGTCAGCTGGCGTAGTCTTTTCGCTTGGCGTGGGCGAGACAGGCGCCTGCCCCGTTTTTGCGGTGGCTGGTTGAGTAGGTTCTGGCTCGTTTTGAGATGGAATTTGATTGTTTTGAGGTGTTTCTTCTGACATATAATCTATTATAGCACATTCGTTTGTTTCGTGCAAAAGAACGAATGGTTTAGGATAAAAAAGGAGGCTTCATTTATAGGAATTGGATATTATGCTATTATGTAATGTTATAGGTTAAGAATATCTTCCCTGTAAAATAAAGGGCAGTAAGCGTTTTACGTTCCACTGTCTTTTTTATTTGGTTAAAAAATTTTTTGGAGTTTTAGATTCCCTCCGCCAGCTGGCGGATTTGCGAGAATGACAAAAAGAAAAGCGGGAAGGACGGAGTAGTTTTTGTTTGGTTTAATAAAGAGAATATAAAAAGAAGGAGTAGGCAAAGAAAAAAAATAAAAAGATAAAGATAAAGAATAGCGACCCCCCCCCGTTTATAAGATCTGGAGGGGTTTTTACATTTGTGTGAAATTAGAGTATGTTAAAAATAGAATATATCTGTATTTTATATTACTTTAATTATTCGGGTTTGCCCGTTATTTTTTTATGACTGAAAAATTAGGGACAGAGAAAATTGGAAAATTATTATTGAATTTATCGACACCAGCCGTCATTGGTATGTTGGCGGTAAGTGTTTATAATTTAGCTGATACGATTTTTATTGCGAGAGGTGTTGGCACCTTGGCTTTGGCTGGTATTTCCGTTGCTTTACCGATTCAAATGTTGATTGCTGCGGCTGGCATGACTATAGGCGTTGGGGCAGCTTCAATAATATCTAGAAGTTTAGGTGCAGGCAATACTGAAAAAGCCGAAGAAGCTTTGGGTAGTTTGTTTTTTCTAGTCATCATCACTAGTGCGATTTTGACTTTTTTTGGTGTAATTTTTCTCGACCCACTTTTAAGAATTTTTGGTACTACTAATGAAATTATGTCATTTGCTAGTGACTATATGGGTATTATGTTTTGGGGAGCTTTCTTTTTAGCTATGGCTATGGCGAGTAATAATGTTATCAGAGCAGAAGGCAAAGCCAAAATAGCCATGATTGTAATGACTAGCGGAGTTGTTATTAATATAATATTAGATCCTATTTTTATTTTTGTTTTTGGTTGGGGTGTTAAAGGAGCCGCCTTGGCAACTGTTTTTTCTCATATAATTTCAGCTAGTATAGCCTTTTATTATTTTTTTTGTGGGAGAGGTTGGCTTAAAGTTAGATTAAAAAATATAAGATTAAATTTAGCTATTGCCAAAGAAACACTTAAGATTGGTTCGTCTTCTTTCGCTAGACAAGCATCGGGCTCTCTATTTGCTATGGTAGTTAATAATTCTTTAGCTTTTTATGGTGGCAGTTTAGCTATTGCTGCTTTTGGTATAATCAATCGTGCCTTGATGTTTACTGTTATGCCCTTATTTGGCATAATCCAGGGAGCCCAACCAATAATCGGTTTTAATTATGGTGCAAAAAAATATGATAGAGTAAAACAAGCAACTTATCTTTCTATAAAAGTAGCAACAATTATTGCTTCAACTTCTTTTTTGATTTTGATGTTTGGTGTCGGCTGGATAGTCAGGCTGTTTACTAATGATGAGGAATTGATTCCTTTGGCTATCAAAGCAATTCGATTAACAGTGATGATGTTGCCATTAATTGGTTTCCAAGTTATTGTGGCTGGGCTATATCAATCATTAGGCAAGGCTCGACCTGCTTTATTTTTGTCTATTTTAAGAACAATAATTCTACTCGTACCTTTGGTTTTAATTATGCCGTTATTTTTTAAACTAGACGGTGTTTGGTTGGCTTTTCCAATCGCTGATTTTTTGGCAGCGATTATTACATACTTTATGCTGAAAAAAGAAATGAAATTACTAAAAGCCTAAAAATATTGCTATTTTTCTTTTTTTTCAGCTATAATTGGAGTAGATAATAATTAAATAAAAAATATGAATAAATTAAGTTCAGTTGTTTTATCTATAGCTTTAGCTTTGATTTTGGTTGTCGGTGTAGCCTTTATTTTGCGAGGAATCATTGATTATAAACAATTGGGTGAAAAAATAATTGGCTTAGAGCCAACTATTAAAATAGTAGACGAGGAGCCAGAAGAAAATATGTTAATCGGCGGACAAAAAGACGAACATGGTTGCCTTGACCCAGCTGGTTATAGTTGGTGCGAAGCTAAAGAAAAATGTTTACGCACTTGGGAAGAACCTTGCACAACCGAAGATGCTTTAAGAAACTATTTAAAAGATAATCTTTCCGAATTATCACCTGAACCAGAAGTTTTGGGCGGAACATTTTATGTAACTGAAGTAAAACTAGAAAAACCAACGCAAGCAATTGTTGATTATGAAGACGGCCATAATGCTTATCGTGCTAGTGTGCTATTCACTTATGACAATGAAATAATTGAGGTGAAAAAATTTAGTTTAATCGCTGAAAACCCACCAGCAGTCGGCAATGACAATATCGCGGTAATTGAGTTAAAAAAATTGTTTGCCGAAAAATATGATTTAATGGAAGAAGATATTAGAATTGAAATGTCTGACGAACGCGCTACTTATTTGCGGGGTAATGTCTGGCTTTTCCCGGACAGTGCTGGTAATAACCTTTTGTTTTTGGCAGCTATGGTTGATGGACAATATGAATTAGCTTATGACGGACAAGGTAATTATACTTGTGCTTTAGTTGAAGCATATAGTTTTCCAGAAGATATGGTTAGCGATTGCTTAGCTGAATAAGTTTATTTTCTTTAAAATTATATAATATTTTTTTGATATCAATGTTTTTATTCTGTTTTTATGATATAATAGTATAGTCAGATTCCTCCTGAATCGTGGGTTCTTTCCATCTCAATTTTCTTTCCAATTTTCTTTTTGAAGTTTTTGGAGAGAACCCACATAAATAATTTTGCTCTTTGAGTAATAAAACGTCATATCATTGCCTCATTTTAATTCAAATCTTACTAAGGTTTAATAAATATGAGGCTTTTTATTTTTTTAAATATCTTCTTGACATTTTTGCGAGTTATGGTAGTGTGATTTACATAGTCAAGTGTTGAGAGTCTTATCCTCCATTTCTTCAACTCACTGGCACTTCATCGGAAGAGGAGGCTCTATATACAATTTTGTTCTTTTTGTAAAAATACAGAGGAGAGAGGGTGGATCTCGGCTAGGAAACATTACCCTCCTTAGGTCTTTCGGACCATTTCTTCTCTCCTCCGTCTATATTCTGGGTTGCGGTTGGCTTGAGCTAGCTTATAAAGGTAATGTAATATCTTACCTCTACGGTTAGTTCGCTACCGTGACCTATTTCTCAATTATGTGGACCACAGCGTGTCTTGAGCCCATCCTCTCTTATGTTGTTATAGGGCTTTGCTTTCGTCAGCGGCGCGGTGTGGTCCACGTCAATTTCCCGCTTGCATTTATGTAGGCGGACTTTTTTTATAAAAAAAGCCGGTTAGCCAAGATGACTAACCGGTTTTATATTTCTTTACTCTTCTTTTTCATAAAAAAATAAAATAGGAATTTTTTTAGATCAAAGATTTTTGCCAATTTTATGTCGCCATTCTTCTTTAACAGGTTAACTGTTATGTTTATCGTTTTTATAAAGTTGGCGAAATCATTTTTCTTTGCATAAACTGACAAAATCATAAGATGATTTTTGAATTTTGGTCTTACTCTAGCCATCGCTTTGATAGATTCTTCCGGCAGTAGAAAACCAATACAAAAATCATTATAATATGCTTTCCATATTTTTTCTAAAATCATTTTCTCTCCTCCTTTCAAAAGAGCGTTTATTTTCCAGCTAGCTGTCCGCAAGCAGCGCCAATGTCTGCGCCGAGGCGGTAGCGTTCAGTTACTTCAATTCGGTTTTTTTCTAATACTTTTTTAAAATTATTTACTACCATATCGCCAGAAGATTTAAAAGCATCTGTCTGATTGTATCTGATTAGATTTATAAAATATAGGTGGCTGCTTAGAGATTTTAAAAGTTTAGACAATTCTTGTGCTTGTGCTGGCGAGTCATTTAAATTTTCTATCATTAAATATTCAATCATTACCCGGCGTCTAGTTTTGTTTAAATAATAATCTAAATCTTTTATAATCGTTTCCAGTGGATATTTTTCATTAGCTGGGATTAATTGTGAGCGTAATTCATTATTTGACGCGTGCAGGGATACAGCTAGATTAAGTTGCAATTTTTCCATTGATAATTTTTTTATACCACCCACAACGCCGACAGTTGAGATTGAAATATGGCGAGCACCAATATTGAAAAATTCTTGATTATTAAAAATTTTAATTGCCTCCATTACATTTTGATAATTTAGAAATGGTTCGCCCATACCCATGAAGACTAAATTACTAATTCGTTTTTCTTCCTTTTTTAATAAACGAGCAAAAAATAAAACTTGAACTATAATTTCTTCTACTGTTAAATTTCTGTTAAATCCATCTTGCCCTGTTAGACAAAACTTGCAAGCCAAAGGACAGCCAGCTTGGGAAGATAAGCAAACCGTATTTCGACCGTCTTGATGACGCATTAATACGGTTTCTATTTTTAGTCCATCTTCCAAGGAAATTACTGCTTTGACAGAAGTTCTATTTTTTGACCAAAAAATTTTACCAGGAATTTCTAGCGGGCAAGTCTGTTGTAATTTTTCTTTCAAATTAGATGGCAAATTAGTTGCTTTTTGCCAATCGTCAATAAAGCGTTCAAAGACTGCGCTAAAAGTCTGCTTGAAGCGGTAAGTCGGTTCGCCAGTTAAGGCTTCTTTTATTTTAGTTATCATATTTTAATTTAGAAAGTTATCTAATATTGAGACTACATCTAACCCAGGCAGATTACCACAATTTCTTGTACAAATCAACAAAGCATTGACATTTTAGTAAAATTTTTATAAGTTAACCGAGCAAGCCGTAAATAGCTCGGCTTAGTACCTTTAAAAAGGAGTAGAATCATGGAAAAAGATAAAAGAATTAGGAGAGAAAAAGAAAGAAAAGAAAAACACCCATTAAACCAAAGATCTTTTTATTCTTCCGTATCTTTTGAGGAGTGGAAGCAAAAGCTTTCCGTCGCTAAAGATGCGTGGGAATTGAAGGGATTACTTCATGAGGGCTATATAATATTAGGTCTAAGCCCTAAAGAGGAAATTGAAAGATTTCTCATCTATATATCTTATGCAGATGGTTATCGAAGAAATGTTATTTTATGTGATTCCCCCTTTTGTCTTAAATGCTCCATACATAATATGTATGATGATTGTTTTTTCCATTTAGCATCAGCAAAAAAAGAAATTGCAAGAAAAGCGTGGGATATGCTAGGTCAGAATTTTTTCAAAAGATTTAGCCAACAAGAAGAAATCAAAAGAATAGTAAAAAGTAAAGACATCATGAAAGAGATTGTTCGGTTTTTTAGCTGGGAAGATAATATTCCACATATTGAATGCGGTAAAAAATACAATCACAACGATAAAATCGCTTATGATTTTCTCCTGAAGCTTTGTAAGTTGGGGTGGGATGGAAATAATTGTGAGCACTATATTAAATGGAAACCATTTTTTATACGCATTCTCATCCGTCTTGGCAGATTAGACTTATTGGAAGAAGTGATTTTTTCGGAAATAACAAAAGAAGATATAGATATTATTCGAGAAAATCTTAATATTAACCCTTCTTTTCTTGGGGGAAGCAAAAATTCTTTCAAGACGATGCTACTTCTAGAGTATAGGCTCAAAGAAGAAGAAGAGAGAGAAAAATAGAATAAATGAGAAAAACTTTGCCCCTCCGACGTTGTCAGTCGGAGGGCCTTTTTATTTGTTGTAAATAAAATAAATAGTATTTTAAATTAGCTAAAATGTTATAGTTTTATAGAAATATTTTTAAAAATTAGTTTTTATAGAAATATTTTTGGCCACTTTTATCTTTTAAGTATTTTTCTATTAACATTATAGAACGAGAATATTCGGATCTTGGTATAATAAAATTCTCTTTATTTTGTTTTATTGTAATTTTTTTATATTTCAACCAATGAATTATTTTTAGAACCTCCTCTTTCTCGATATCAGTTGTATGAGGTATGGAAAATAACTCTGTTAAATTAAAAGATGACGATTGGTTAATTGAAAGAAGTAAATTTGCAATTAAGAAATATTTATCTTTATAGTTAAAAAATTTTTCAATTGGAAATAATCCTTTGTCTAGTAATTTACCATAGTTCTGTATTCTTTTTTCATTTCTATATTTAATTTTTCTGTTTCTGCTCCTGGCCCATAAGCCCAGTCCTAGCGTTTCTTGTTCTCCATAATTTTTTGCATCTCTTTTGGCATATTTTTTATTTTGTTTATTTGACATTAGACACCACTCGTCCCTGATCAATTTATATTTATTTTTTATCAAAATAGAACTAATTTTTTCAAAATCAAAAGGGTCCATGAATTTGCGTCTTCCTTTTTCCGTCACACGTTCTTTTTTCTTAAAATAATAGCTGTTTTCTTCTTGCCCTCTTGTATTATATAAATGGAAACCATGAGGATGATATTTGAGAATATTTTTTATTTCCTTTAAATAATTTTGTTTTATAATTCCGTTATGCAGTCCATATATTAAATCAACTGACCATATTAAATTACTTTTTGATAATATTTTAAAATTATCAGTAATAGTTTGTGTCGTCACAAATCTGTTTTCATTTTGTAACACCTCGTTATTAAGCGCTTGCACTCCCAAAATAATTTTTGTAATATTATATTTTTTTAAAGATTTTAAGTATCTCTCTAGATCATGACGGGGATAAACTTCCACTACAAAATGTTTTATTTTTGTAAAATCAACAATTTTTTTTAATGGTTCTAGTAATAATTCTGGTGAAACCAAGCTCGGTGTGCCTCCGCCAATATGTATTTCTTTAAATTTAAAGTTTTTTAAATATTTTTTATATAAATCAATTTCTTTGTTGTAGTATTCAAAAAAAATATCAGAATCTTTTTGGTTATATTTTGCAATATGATAGATGCAATATTTACAACGATTAATACAAAAAGGATAATTTACGTATAATTCAGAACTACTATTTAAATATCGTAAATTTTTTATTATTAAATCAGTTTTTTTTTTTTTTTTTTTAGATTTTTCATAGAAGAATTATGTTTTTTTT
>CAYXNZ010000027.1:0-5410 GCA_964467155.1 uncultured Gammaproteobacteria bacterium
TATTTACTGTATCATTTTGTCAACGAATTATGTAACATCTACAGGAATGACAGAGGAAAGGATGGAATGACAGAAAAAGGAGTGCTGTTTTTTTATTCCACAGATTTGCCAATAGGGGGTAAAATATTATATTATAACTTTAGTAAATCATTATCTTTCAAGGGGTTTGTCGTTTGTTTAATGGTAGACCCCTGTCTATTTAAATACTTATAACGTATGGAATTTGTTCACCTTCATGTCCATAGCCATTATTCTTTGCTTGACGGTTTAACTAGAGTTGATGAACTAGTAGAAAAAGCTAAGAAAATGGGTTTTAAAAGTTTAGCCTTAACTGACCATGGTGTTATGTATGGCGTGGTTGAGTTTTATCAAAAATGTAAACAAGCCGGCATCAAACCAATTATTGGGGTTGAGGTTTATATGGCATCTGGTTCGCGTTTGAATAAAAATGTTAAAAGCGATGAAAAAAATTATCATCTTTTGCTTTTAACTAAGAATGAACAAGGCTACAAAAATTTAATAAAAATGACGACGATTGCTCATTTGGAAGGTTTTTATTATAAACCAAGAATTGATTGGGAAGTTTTACAAAAATATAAAGACGGATTAATTGCTTGCTCGGCTTGTTTATCTGGTGAAATACCGAAATTGATATTAGCAGGGAAGCTAGACAAGGCAAAAAAAAGAGCAATTGAATATCGAGAATTATTTGGTAAAGAAAATTTTTATTTGGAATTACAACATCATGCCAACAATCAAGATCAGTTTTTAGTAAACAAACATATTATCACCTTAGCTAAGGAATTAAATATTCCATTAGTGGCAACAAACGATTCTCATTATTTAAATCAAGACGACGATGAGCCACAGGATGTTTTGCTTTGTCTTCAAACAAAAAAGAAAAAAGAAGACAGAGACAGGATGATTATGTTGGGAGATGATTTTTCATTACGTACAGCCAAAGATATGGTAGAGGTTTTCAAAGATACGCCAGAAGCAATTTCCAACACAGTAAAAATCGCTGAAAAATGTAATTTTGAATTAGAATTAGGAAAAATTCAATTGCCTTACTTTGAAGTACCAAAAGAATACAACGAAGATAGTTATTTGTTAGAACAATGTAGGCAAGGTTTGATTAAGAGATATAATAAAAATTATGATCAAGTTGAGACAGAAATTAAAGAGAGAATGGATTATGAGTTATCGGTTATTAAAAAAATGGGCTGGCCATCATATTTTTTAATCGTAGCTGATTTTGTTAACTGGGCAAAAGAGCAAAAAATTGTTGTTGGACCAGGACGTGGTTCAGCTGCTGGTTCTCTAGTTTGTTATTTGACTGGTATTACCAACTTAGACCCGCTTGAATACGATTTGTTATTTGAGCGTTTTTTGAATCCTGATAGAATCTCAATGCCTGATATTGATATGGATTTTGCTGATATTAGACGAGATGAAGTAATTCGTTATGTTGAGAATAAATATGGCAAAGATCATGTCGCACAGATTATTACTTTTGGTACTATGGCTGCTCGAGCGGCGATTCGTGATGTTGGACGAGTTTTGGGTTATCCTTATGATTATTGCGATCGATTAGCCAAAATGATTCCAATGTTTTCTAAAATTGATCAAGCATTGAAAGCAGTATCTGAATTAAAAGAAGCTTATCAAAAAGAAGATGGGGCGCGTCAGATTATTGATTATGCTAAGAGATTAGAAGGAGTAGCTCGTCATGCGTCAACCCATGCCTGCGGAGTGGTTATCACCAAGGAATCAATGGACAACTATATGCCTCGTCAATATGCCTCTTCATCTGACAGGTCAATTGTATCTCAGTATTCACTACATCCAATCGAAGATTTGGGGCTTCTTAAAATGGATTTTCTAGGTTTGAAAAACTTAACGATTATTGAATCGGCCATAAAGATTACCAAAAATACACGAGGAATCGAAGTAGATATTGAAAAAATATCAATGGACGATAAAGCAACCTATAAATTGTTTCAGGATGGTGGAACAACAGGTGTATTTCAATTTGAATCAAGCGGTATGAAACGCTATTTAAAAGAGTTAAAACCAACTGAATTTGAAGATATTATTGCTATGGTTGCTCTATATCGACCAGGACCGATGGAATGGATACCAGATTATATCTCAGGTAAACATGGTAAGAAAAAATTAGTTTATTTACATCCAAAATTAGAACCGATTTTAAAAAAGACTTCTGGTGTAGCAATTTATCAAGAACAGGTAATGCAAATGGCTAGAGATTTAGCTGGTTTCACTATGTCCGAAGCTGATGTTTTGCGTAAAGCCATGGGTAAAAAGATTGCGGAATTATTAGCTGAGCAAAAAGAAAAGTTTATTGATGGTTGTGTAAAGAATAGTATCCCTAGTCAATTGGCAGAAAAGATTTTTTCATTTATTGAGCCTTTTGCCGGTTACGGTTTTAATCGTAGCCATGCTGCCTGTTATGCTTTGATTGGCTACCAAACAGCTTATCTTAAGGCTCATTGGCCAACAGAGTTTATGGCAGCTTTATTGACGGCTGATCAACAGAATATGGATAGAATAGCCATTGAAATTGAAGAATGTCGAAATATGAAAATTGATGTTTTGCCGCCGAACATTAATCAGTCCTTTGAGTCTTTCACGGTAATCACCTCTGGTACTGAAAAAAATAAAACAATTGATAAAGATGAAATATCAACGACTATTCGTTTTGGATTAAAAGCAATCAAAAATATCGGTGACCATATTGCTGAAGAAATTATCAGAGAGAGAAAAGCTAATGGTCCGTATAAAGATATTGGTGACTTTCTAGAAAGAGTGCAAGACAAGGATTTAAATAAAAAATCTTTAGAAAGTCTAATTAAATGTGGCGGGTTAGATCAGTTTAGTGATCGCGGAGAACTTCTAGGTAATATGGAAAATTTGTTAAATTATAATCGTGAAATAACACAATCCAAAAATAGTGGACAAACCAGTTTGTTTGCTTCAGCACCAACTTTGAGTGCTAATAACAGAATCAAACTAGAAAAAGCTTTGCCAGCCACTCAGGCAGAAATATTGGCCTGGGAGAAAGATCTTCTTGGACTTTACATCACAGAGCATCCAATGACTAATTATCGGCCATACCTAACTGAAAAAGTTTCATCTATCATTAGTTTGCCTCAGCATATGAAAGATCCTCAGGTTGATGTTGTTGGTGTAGTAGTAAAAATTCAAAAGATTATAACTAGATCAAGTGAAGCTATGCTGTTTGTAAAAATTGAAGATTTAGGTGGCAGTTTGGAACTTTTAGTTTTTCCTAGTTTATTAAAAGAAACACCATCAATTTGGCAGGAGGGGAAAGTAGTTATTTGTCGAGGTAAATTATCAGACAAGGATCAAGATATTAAATTACTTTGCAATAGAGCAAAAGAATTAAATTTAGAAAAAGCTGGTGAACTTATACGTGATTTTACTAATAGTATGAGTAATGGTTTCAATGGTAATGGTGGTAATGGAAATTTTAATTATAGACGTTTTAATTCAGCAAAACAAAAAGTTATTGAGCCAGAATTAACAAAAAGTGCTATTTGGCAAGGCAATGATCTATATGTTTCTATTTCAGACAAAACATCAGGTGAGACAATGGCTAAGTTAAAAAAATTATTGGAAGCTAACGCTGGTGGTGCTAAAGTTTATTTTAAAATAAAATCTGCTGAGGGTAGAATAAATACAATTGAGACTGAATTGGGCGTTAATCGCAATTCAGAGCTTATTGATTCGATTGAAGGCTTAATTGGACATAATGTTTAAAAATTGGTAAAATAAGATATATTAAATTGTAAATAAACTAAAAATATGGCTGAAGTTAAACAAGCAAAAAAACCAAGAAATAAAACTACATGGAAAACTAAAGCTAAAGTAATAGTAAATAAGAAGTTAGATATTTTGACACCTTTTCAGGAAAGTATAGAAAAAGAACCTGTAAAAAATAATAATAAACAAAAGAAGACTAGTTCTTTTGGTATTTATCGAAAAATAGCAATTAGTTTTTTGGTGTTAACAATTGCTTTAGTTGTGCTTGTTTTCTATTTTTCTTTCGCTAAAGTGTCAATTGTTTTGATACCAAACCAGGAAAGAATCAGTGATTCAATTAAATTTGATATCTATGATCAAAGTCAAGAAAAATTAGCTAGCAAGAAAGATGTAATTGGTTCAATTAAACAAGTTGAAGTTAGTTTAGCAAAAGAATTTCAAGCCACAGGTAGAGAAGTCTTAGGTGAAGAGGTTGTTGGAACAGTTAAAATTACAAATACTTATAATAAAAATCAGCCATTAGTAGCAACAACTCGTTTACTTAGTTCTGATGGTAAGTTATTTAGGCTAAAAAATACTGTAAATATACCAGCTGGCGGAGAAGTTGAAGTTGAAGTTTACGCTGATGAGCCAAGTCCAGAAATGGCAATTGAGCCAGGTAGATTTACAATTCCAGGTCTATGGGCAGGTTTGCAAGATAAAATTTATGGTCAGAGTGAAATTAAAATGACTTACAGTGAAAAAGCAAAAATTACAATTCAACAAAAAGATATTGATTCAGCAGTAAAAGATTTAAAAGCGAGTTTATTAGCAAAAACAAAAAATGACATTGGTGATGCCTATAAGAATTACGGGCAGGCATTGTATGAAATTGATAATAATTCAATTACCCAGGAATTAGACGGCAAGGTTGGTGAAGAAAAATCATCGTTTAATTTAAAAATGACAACCAAAGTTATTGTTGTTGCTTTTGGAAATGAAAATGTTATTGAAAAGGCGAATCAAAAACTTGCTTTAGCTTTGCCTGACGACAAAGAAATTATTGATTTAATAGCTGATGATATTACCTATGATTTATTGAGTTACGACACAAAGAATTTAACAGCAAATATTAAAGCAGACATAATGGCCAAAATGATACTTAAGGATGAAGCAGGCGTAGTTAGTCGAGCGAATTTGGTTGGTTTGACGGAAGCACAATTAAATGAATATTTAAATAGTTTGCCAGAGATTGCTGGTTTTGAAATTAAATTTTTTCCATCTTTTGTACAAAAAGTACCAAACCTAGTTGATCGTATAAAAGTTGAAATAAAAAAATAACAGAATTGACTTTTTGCAGAATGGTCTTATAATGTAATTATCTATGGGTGATTGTTGTAGCTACCAACTACAGTCTCAAAATATGGGATTCCGAGTTCTCGGAACTAAGCCAAAACAAACGAAGCGCCCCACCGTGACGGGGAATTCGGGTGGAACCGCGGAGTAGAAGCTCCGTCCCGATACATAATCTATGTTGTGTATTGAGACGGAGTTTTTTATTAATAAATATATAAAAATATGAATAAACAAGAAAACAATCCAGAAATAATACGTCACTCCTTGTCGC
>CAYXNZ010000027.1:5510-8910 GCA_964467155.1 uncultured Gammaproteobacteria bacterium
AAAAATATGAATAAACAAGAAAACAATCCAGAAATAATACGTCACTCCTTGTCGCATATTATGGCGGCGGCAGTTAAAGAATTATGGCCTAATGTAAAATTTGCTATTGGACCAGCCATTGAAAATGGTTTTTATTATGATTTTGATTTTAATAAAGAAAAGATTAGTGAAGACGATTTGACTAAAGTTGAGAAAAAAATGAAGCATATCATTAAACAGAATGTAAAATTTGAAAAATCAGAAATGCCAATTGCTGAAGCAATAAAAAAAGAAAAGAAAAATGGACAAAATTACAAAGAAGAATTAATAAAAGACCTCAAAAAGGAAAAGGAAACAAAAGTTAGTTATTATCAAATGGGAGATTTTGAGGATTTGTGTCGAGGACCTCATGTTGAGTCAAGCGGAAAGATTAAGGTTGACGCTTTTAAGCTAACTAAAATAGCTGGTGCTTATTGGCGAGGTGATGAAAAAAATGAAATGTTAACTAGAATTTATGGTGTAGGTTTTGCTTCAAAGAAAGAACTGGATGAGTATTTAGAGATGAAGAAAGAAGCAGAAAGAAGAGACCATAGAAAAATAGGTAAAGAGCTTGGATTATTTTCTATGCATGAAGAAGGTCCTGGTTTTCCATTTTTTCATCCTAAGGGCATGACAGTTTGGAATGAAATGATAAAATATTGGAAAGAAGAACACGAAAAAGATGGTTATCAAGAAATTAAAACTCCGTTAATCTTAAATAAAGCATTATGGGAGCAAAGTGGACATTGGGATCATTACAAAGACAATATGTATTTTACAGAAATAGATAAAGTTGATTATGCTATAAAACCAATGAATTGTCCTGGTGGAATTTTAATTTATAAATCTAGCCCGCACAGTTATCGTGAATTTCCAATGAAAATGGCCGAGATAGGTTTAGTTCATCGTCATGAATTATCAGGCGTTTTAAATGGCCTTTTACGCGTTAGAATGTTCCATCAAGATGATGCGCATATTTATTGTTTAGAAGATCAAATAAAAGAAGAAGTAATAAAAGTCATTAAGTTAATTGATAGAATGTATAAAGTTTATGGCTTAGGATACGACATGGAGCTATCCACTAAGCCTGATAACTCCATGGGTTCTGAAGAAATGTGGCAAACAGCAGAGAAGGCCTTACAAAGTGCTCTAGAAGAAATTGGTGGTAAATATAAAATAAATCCAGGTGACGGGGCTTTTTATGGACCTAAAATTGATTTTCACATTAAAGATGCTATCGGAAGAACTTGGCAGTGTGGTACTATTCAGCTTGATTTTACTATGCCAGAAAGATTTAAATTAAGTTATACTGCTCAGGACGGTAAAGAAAAACAGCCAGTTATGATTCATCGTACAGTTTACGGTGCACTTGAAAGGTTTATGGGAGTTTTGATTGAGCATTTTGCTGGTGCTTTTCCTATTTGGTTATCGCCAGTTCAAGTAAAAATTATTGCTGTTAGCGAAAAACATAATAAGCATTGTCAAGAATTGGCAGAAGAATTTAAAAAAGAAGACATTAGGATTGAAGTTGATAGCTCTGATGAAACTGTTGGTAATAAAATTCGCAAAGCAATCGCTGAAAAGACACCATACATGTTAGTAATAGGGGATAAAGAAGCAAGTTCTGATAAATTACAAATACGCGACAGAGGCAGTGAAAAGATTAGAGAAATCAGTAAGGACAAGTTTTTTAATGAAATAAAAGATAAAATTGAGAAGAAAAATTAGTTATAAAAAATGGCTAATATTAGATAAAAATAGTAATAAATACAGATCCATTGCTGTTTTTATTTATTCACCAGAATAAAACCCTTGATTTTATTGGCTTTTTGTTAGTTATTACTGTATAATGGTAAAGAGATTGGGGATATCTCAATAATTAATCTTTAAATAATATCCGTTTTTAACGGACACAAAACTATGGCAAAGATGACAAAATCTCAAATGCTAGACGCTTTAGCAGCGGAAACTGGCATGGCAAAAAAGGACGTAGCTAATTTCATGGAGAAATTAACTGAGTTAGCTTTAAAAGAAGTGAAAAACAACGGAGAGTTTGCTTTCCAAGGAATCGGTAAATTAGTAAAGGTTAATCGAGCAGCTAGAATGGGAAGAAACCCAGCCACTGGTGAACAGATTAGTATTCCAGCCAAAACTGTAGTTAAATTCAGAGTAGCTAAAGCTACTAAAGATTCATTACTCTAAATTGATTAGTTAGTCAATGCGAAAACTCCGTCCCGAGTATTCGGGACGGAGTTTTTATTATATGAAAAAGAGACCGAGTCTCCATGGTATGGGGGGGGGCTCGGTCTTTTAAAATAATAATTTAGACTATCGGCAGAGTCCTCTGCGAGAGACTCTGCCGCGACTAAATCCCGAGTACTCGGGATTTAGTTTTTATTATATGAAATATTAAAATATTTATAGAAATTTATGTTTTGCTGTTAGTTATAAAAGCGCTGCCACTTGGGCTTACTTTTTGCCCGTCTTGCCTGTCGGAATGGCGAGGTAGGTAACTCCGCCAGTATAGGCGGACAGGCGCCAAGTAACAAATCTGTCTGCCACTAAAATTCGGCGGGCAAGCGAATAGTGTTTTATTTAATAATTTAGACTATCGGCAGAGTCCTCTGCGAGAGACTCTGCCGTGACTAAAACTCCGCCAGTATGCGTTGTGGCAGAGTCTCGCTTTTGGCGGACTCTGCCGATATTTAGAAATCAATTATGTTTATTTCGTAGTAGCCGTTGCCAAAAATATAGTTTCTCGCGCTAGAATACTTATATCCCTCTGGCTTGTTGGCAAGATTCCATTTAGGTTGGCAGGGATTGTTGTGAATGTAATTTAACTTTTGTAAAAACATTTTTTGTGTTTGAATTAATAAAGAATCATATCTGCTTTTAAATATTTTGTATTTAGCATTTTTGGGATTGGGGTTGATTTTGAATTTTTTTAACAAAGATACTCTTTTGTCGGTTTTTAAATAGCTTACGATGGCATAAGCCATAAACCTCTTTGCATTTTGTATTAGTTTTGATAAATCGGGTGATTTATCGCTGATATATATTAATATATGTATATGGTTAGGCATAATAACATAACCATATATTTTATTATTATATTCATTTTTATTGTAGTCGAACCATTTGTATATTAGTTGGCGATATTTATCAGTTATAAAAATATTTTGCCAGTCTACTATTGTAAATGTAATATAATAAATTTCATTGGCAACAAAAGTTGATTTATGCCTGACTGCCATAGTGTTTTATTGTTTTGTTAATAAAATTGGGCTATCGGCAGAGTCCTCTGCGAGAGACTCTGCCACAACTAAAATTGTAAATGTAATATAATAAATTTCATTGGCAACAAAAGTTGATTTATGCCTGA
>CAYXNZ010000027.1:9010-13246 GCA_964467155.1 uncultured Gammaproteobacteria bacterium
AATAAAATTGGGCTATCGGCAGAGTCCTCTGCGAGAGACTCTGCCACAACTAAAACTAAATTTTACCTGACTAGACGTAGATAATTTTTTTATTTAAAATTTACTACTCTATAATTTATTATACCAACCAATATCAAGGTTTTGCAAATAAAATATACCTCTTGGAAGTCAAAGACTTCCAAGAGGTTAGTTCTTTAGATTGTGCGTTTTTCAGAGAAGAAAAGAGACCGAGTCTCTAAAACATAGGGACTCGGTCTCTTAAAATAATAATTTGGACTATCGGTAGAGTCCTCTGCGAGAGACTCTACCATAACTAAACTAAAATTTAAATATAGATGTTTGAATATTGTTGGTTTTGCGGTTTACTCTTGGATTCCCGCCTACGCGGGAATGACAGAGGGGTGCGCCTGCCTACTCGTTCCTCGCAGAGGCAAGGCGGGCGGGAATGACAGTAAGGGAAACGGGCGCTTAGTTCGACCCCTAAACTCCCTGGTGATTTTTAAATTGTTGTTAATTTCATATTTTTTTATTTTTGTCCGGTTATTTCCAATACTTTGTGCCAATGTTTATGACCTTCTTCGTCGTCATAATAACTAAAAACTCTTTCTTTAATATTTTTAAAACCTTGCTTAGATAATAGTTTTTGCAAATAATCTTCTGCTAGAGCTGATTTACTGCTTTTGTTTTTTTTATTAAAAGTATGAATAAAAAACCATCCATCTTTTTTTAAATTATCAAAAATTATTTTAACGAATTGTTCTTTATTCTTTATTTTATGAATTACATAATTTGAAAAGACTAGATCAAAAGGGCGTTTTTTTGACAAAAAATACTTTTCTAAATTAAAACCTGTTTTTTTATCTACCCCCTCGCATTTCCAACCTAGATGTTTTAAACAGGCAATATCAGAAAAATCCCCAGCCCCTAAGTCCAGTACTTTACCTGGCTTTTTAATTGTTTTTTTAATAAATTTTTTTAAATATATGTTCATGCTTTTATTATATCAACCAATATTAAAGTTTTGCAAATAGGGGAGAGTAGCAAAATAAAAAGAGCCATCAAGTTTCGATGGCTCTCTTGTTTGCTCGCATTTTAATCTCTACCGTATTTTTCTATTAAAACTAGTAGAGCAGTAAAGATTACAATCATTGCTAGAAGTTGAATTGTCAGCACAAAAAATAAGTTAACCGTTGGGCTACCAACAATCATCGTGACAATCATAGCTCCTACGAAGAATATTCCGGTAAATCGTTTAGACTCAAATAATGCAAGCGTAATTTCAATGGCTACAATAATCAAAAATCCAAGAGTAAGTTTGTTGTCTTGCATTTTGAGCCCCCTTTCTTTGGAATGAGCAAAAATATATAAGAAATTATTCTTTGTCTTTTTTGAAAAACTGTTCTAGGTATTGTCCTAGGCCAAATTTAATGAATTTATTTTTAAGCTTGGTTTTTGATAATAAAAATTTAAAGACTGTGGATAATTCAATAAAATAACGGTTACCAACAATTTTATACTTCACTAAACTTGACTGTATGGCACGCCGGATTGTTTTTGATTGTACTCCACCGATTTTAGCTGATTCAGACACTGAAAGCCATATGGGATTTTCAGGTTCAAAAAACGTTTTTTCTTGATCCTGCCCGCTCTTATTACTCTCCACATTAGACGATGGAGCTGGAAATGTTTTATTTTGAGAGTTTTTATTGTCCATTTTAAGCTAGTTTAGTCTAGAAAAATGTAGACTAAAGCTAATTAGTCTTGGCTTTAGTCTAGAAAAATGTAGACTAAAGTTTTAATTATTCATTATATTTTAGTTATTAGTCCAAACAGATATGGACTAAAGTTCTTTTGTACTATTCATTGTACACAAAAAAAATAATAATTCAATACCCCTGAAATAAATTGTGTTTTTTACTTTTGTTTTGGCGAGAATATATTGGATACAGATGAATATTTGCATTATGCATTTAAAAAGATATTAACATTAACAAAAAAGAATAAATAGAATAAATTAAAGATATAAAAATTTTAACTAACATTAAATGATATTTAGCTAAATAAAATTTGCTTTTTGCCCTATCTTATGTTATTATAGTTTTAATTATCATTACTCTTGCTGAGTGGAATCCCGCAAGAATTTATAATTTTATTTAATATTAGCAAAATTAGCAAAAAATATTGAAAATAGCCTGATTATACATCAGCCTATTTTATTTATTGCTGTAACAAAACAAGCTAAAATTCGTATAATTAAACAAGTAAAGAATGAGTAAAGTAAGTTTAAAAAATACATCACTTTCACGAATAGATAAGAATGATAGAGATGCTTTTATTGAGGCGTATGATTTATATGTTGATCATATTTATAGATTCATATATTTCAAAGTTAGCAATAAAGAAACCGCGGAAGATTTGTCATCAGCAGTGTTTTTAAAAACATGGAATTATTTACAAGGCGGTAATTTTCTGGATTGTAAAACGTTGAAATCTTTACTCTACAAGATAGCTAGAAATTTAATCATTGATCATTACAGAAAAACTAGCTCTCAACAAAGTGTGTCATTAGAAGATTCTGTTTTCGATAAAGGTTTGGATGTGGTTGATGAAAGACAAGATATTTTCAAAGAAGCAGATGTGTCGATTGATATAGCCAGACTTGAAAAAAAATTATTAGAACTTAAAGATGAATATCGAGAGGCGTTATTAATGCGTTACGTTGATGAACTATCGATTGGCGAGATGTCAAAAATTTTAGATAAATCAAAAGGTAATACGAGAGTATTAATTCATCGAGCTACTAACGCGTTAAAAGACTTGGTTAATTTAGATGAAGCAAAATGAAAGATTCAAAATTAATCGAACAATTGAATAATTTAAAAAGTATAAAGCCTGACAGTGAATGGAAAAATCGTTGTCGGGATATTTTGTATACCCAAATTTCTACTAACAGAATTGAAGTAGAGCTAAAACAATCTTTCTGGGTTTCTTTCAGACAAGGTTTTATTTCTCGAAATATGCTATTGGATTTAGCTAAGCCAGTTTGGGCGATTATTATAATTTTATCAGTTGCTGTGAGTGGTAGCTTTGCCAGTGTCTATGCATCCCGAGATGCTAAGCCAGGAGATTCTTTATATATAGCAAAAATTATTAGTGAAAAAACTCAGCAAGCAATGACCTTCAATGAAACTGAAAAAACTAGATTAGGAATTGAATTTGCTGGTAATCGTGCTAGTGAAATTAAACAGGTATTAAATGAAACAGAAGGTGAAAACGGTAAGACTGATCAGAAAGTAGAAAAGCTTTCTCAGAATTTCAAAAAAGAGATTAGTAATGTAAAAAGTAGATTAGAAAAAATTAGCTCAGCTAATAGTAGTGGACAATCCGTTGAAACAGACGATGAAAATATCCAAATGTTTTCAGCTGATATTGGTAAGACAGAAGAGGGTATGCAAATATCAGAACCAAGCAGTAATGAACAGGTGAATGTAGTTATTGAAAATAATAACGATATTATCCAAGGAGTAGCCACTAGTACAACTGATAAAATAATTGAAGAAGCAGAAAAATTATTTGAAGAGGAGGATTACACGGGTGCGATTGATAAATTAATTGAAGCTAATGTAGCGATTGAACAAAGCATCGTTGATGACGAAGGTGAAGTTAAAGGTGTTGATGAAGGTTTAAGCGAAACAGCTACCTCCACAGTTGACTCAGAAGAATAAGGGTAATAGCAATTGTCACTCTGGAGCGTCCTTTTGTCATCCTCAGCTTGCCTGCCCGCCCACATTGGAGGGACTGGGGATCCCTGCCTGCCGGCAGGCAGGTAGGAGAAAGCAGTAGAAATATTGAATATAAAAAAATGAGTAAAGAGCATATTTATTATGTCTACATCTTAGCTAATAAAAGAAATGGCACAATTTACATAGGCGTAACCAATAATTTATTTAATAGAAGTTTTCAACATAAGCTGAAGGAAAATCTTGATAGCTTTACCGCTAAATATAAAATTGATAAATTAGTTTATTTTGAGGAATATCAATATATACAAGATGCTATTGTTAGAGAGAAGCAATTAAAAAAGTGGAATAGACAATGGAAAATTGAGTTAATTGAAAAAGAAAATCCAACTTGGAGAGATTTATTACACGATATGAAATAAATAACGTTTATACGGTTTGCTCCTGGATTCCCGCTTTCGCGGGAATTGTAGATGTCAACTAATTCGCTGACAGT
>CAYXNZ010000028.1:0-12765 GCA_964467155.1 uncultured Gammaproteobacteria bacterium
AAATTTTTGAAAAATATTTTGACATTTAATTTCTACTAAAAATACTAGTTTCTATTTCAAAATTATTTTGATTTTTAATTAAATTAAGATAAATATTAACTAAACCTGAATCTCCCCAAAAATAAAGTTGATTAAAATATTCACCAACGATTCTATCCTCTATAGTTAGATGTTCCGGCGGATCATCTAATTGATCTAGACTATTATATGGTACATAGACACCTGGATCTTCTGAAAAATAATAAGCTGAATATTCACGTTTGAGATTACTACCATCCAAATAATATTTAATGTAAGTAATTTGATCCATTTCGTGTCCATTTTGAAAAAAAAGTTCTTCAGTTGGTAGATTCTAAGGATCATCTCTGGTTGCTGGTAATTCAGTTACGATATTCGTAGATTGTCTAATTTCTCTTGAAATTCTATCTAATGATACACGAACATTTTGAGTTAATTCAGCTGTATCAGAATTTTTATTGTAGGCTCGTTGTGAAAGAACATAGACAGAGTTTACTAGAAGAAGAATAAGTACGAAAAGTGAGAGTGAAACAAGAATCTCTGGTAAAGTAAAACCAGTAATATTTCTACGTAACTTTTCTTTTATTGAGTGTTTTTTAAATTTCATTATTTTGTAAATTTAAAAGTCGATAAAGCCTTTACAGTCTGTTCAGTAAAAGCACTTGATTCTTCAGTATATTTTAATGTATAAAAATAACCATATTTTTCAATAACAATAAAAACATTTGTCATTTTTATAGCAGTATTGGATAGCGTCAATCTTGTTCCAGTTGTGTCAGATATAGTGTAGGGAACTTCTTTTATTGTTATAAAAGGATATTTTTTAATTTCGTTTTTAATTTGATCAAGTTCATTGCTAGCTTTTTCAGAAATTTCAATCGTAATTGCACCTATTCCATTTTTTGGTGGGACTACTCCAACAGAAATATTGTCTGCAGATCTTTCTTTAACTGGCCATTCGGGTGGATAATGTAAACTATAGTAATAAGTTAAATTTTGATAAAAACCAGGATTTTTTACTTCCGTCTTCGGTTCTTCAATGATTTTTTTTTCGGTAATTGTTTTTACTGGATTCTTAGTTATACTATCAGGAGATTGCTTTGTTGCATCATTAGATTCGTTTGTAGGTAAAACATTTTTTTCTAATGAATCTTTTTCTTTTGTTTCTGTTTGCAGTTCGTTTTGATTTTCAATATTTTTTTTACGAAACTCATAATAACCAATAGATATTAAAGCGATTAGGCATAAAATTATCAGAGTATCAATCACAATAATTCCTTGGTTTTTTTTCTTTACCATTGGTTTATTAAAGTGGTTAAATTATAAACCTTTTCATCTTTGGATAATGAATTTGTATAATAAACATTAATAGAAATTTTTTTTATTCCTTGATTAGTAATAGAATCAGCTAAATCGCCATCGACATAGTCAACGGTAGTTTCCCTTTGAAAAAAATATAAATAATCATTAGAGGTATCTCCTAGTCTGTGTTTTGTTTCGATTACACCAATATTTATATCTGAATAATTTAGCGATCTTAGCTGTTCAATTCTTGCTTGTGCTAAAAAAGTTGCTTTACTCATATTTTCAGCAGTTTTGTTAATTGTTAAACTAAAAGGAAAAGACTGCATCAAACCCAAAAATGCAACAAATATTATAGCCAAGGCAACTATCATTTCTAATAATGAAAACCCTTTTGAATTAAAATGTTTTTTTATTATTGAAAACATAAATTACTATTGAGTTAGTTGTACGTAGCCAGAAGGTTTAACGTTTATCGTTTTAGTCTTAGAATTAATATTAATAAGAATTATTTGTCCTGATTGGCTGACACCGCCATAATAATTAAAAACAACCTCGTCATCAGTAAGATCAGTTATTGTTTGAAAAGTTATTTCTGGGTCAAGACTAACTGTTTTGATTGTTTTTGCTGGTTCAGTATCTTTTATAATACTGTAAGTATCAGAATCAGTTAGAAAAACTACTTTGTGAGTAATTTGTTCGGTAATAGTGAGTTGTTGAGCAAGACGCAAATCAGTTGTTATTAGTTTAGCGTCAGCGTTAAGTTTTAGATTCGGTTGGTATTGTTTTATGTATGGTATAGAGATAGCTGATATTAAAGCTATAATTCCTAAACCAACCAAAAAACTCATTAAAACGCTACCTGGGGCAGAAGTTTTCATAATAAATTATAAAAATATTTTAGATGGCAGAACCGATACTATACATAGGCATCATTATCGCTACTGCCATTACACCGACAGCTGAACCCAGAACTAAAATTAAAATAGGTTCAATTATTGACGGCAGACTGTTCATTATTTCGTCAACCTCGCCTTCGTAAAATTGGGCCAGTTCTTCAAGAATATAGGCTAATTCACCAGTTTCTTCACCGACAGATATCATTTGAATTACAACTGGAGGAAAAAGGTTTTCATAACTAGAAATTATTTCATATATTGAACCGCCTTTTTGAACTTTTTCACTCATTTCGTTTAATGCTTGGCGGTAATAAACATTACCCAAAACTCCAGCTGTTATTTCAAAGGTTTTTACAATCATAATATCTGTTTTTAGGAGAGAGCTAACTGTTCGAGAAAATTTTGCGATATTAACTTTTTTTACAATTGGCCCAATGATAGGCATTTTCAAAAGAATATTATGGAAAAAATATTTGCCTTTGTTTGTTTTGTATATTCTGACAATCAGTAGAACGGTAAAAATTAGCATAATAGCAGCTAAAATTCCATGTTGAGATAGGGCATCGCTCATACTGATTATTATTTTTGTTGCCAATGGTAATTCTGCGTCAAGATCCCTGAACATGTCTGTGATTTTTGGTACGATTGAAATCATCATAAAGGTGCCTATACCAAGCATAGCAATCAATATCACGACCGGGTAAGTAAGAGCACCCTTTACTTTTGAGATTAATTCATGATTTTTTTTCAGCTGAATATATAATTGAGATAAAACCTCTTCCAATTTTCCTGATATTTCGCCCGACTCAATCATGTTGATAAACAAAACACCAAAGACATTTTCATGTGGCTTTAAGCTCTCCGTAAAACTAACACCTTTTTCAACATTATTAGATATATCTTGAATTACTTTAGCAAATTTTTTATTACTAGTTTGTTTTGATAATGTTTTTAAGGAAATAGACAAAGATATGCCGGCTTTCAACATAATACCTAGGTTTTGAACAAAAAATAATTTTTCAGAAAGCGGTATCCTAGAAAAGCGCAATAAGAAATCATTAATTTTGTCCATTAGGGACATTTTTTCAGCAGACGATTTTTTTTTGGTTCAATTTCTTCGATTTGTTCTTGTTCGCTTGATTTATTTTCGGCTAAGTCTTTCTCGGCTATTGAATCATCGTTGTTTAATTCCTCTGGTCTTACAACCATATATTTTAATTTTATTAATTTTTTAAATTATTCTTTAGCCACTCTTAGGACTTCTTCTAAAGTAGTAACCCCATTTTTAGCCTTGATAAAGCCGTCATTAACAATCGGCATTAAACCTTGTTTTTTTGCTTGATCTATTAATTGTTTGTTGTCAGCTTTTTTTAGAATTAATTCAGATATTTCTTTAGTGATTTCAAGTGTTTCATAGATACCTATCCTTCCTTTGTAGCCTGAATTATTACATTGTTTACAACCTTTGCCACGATAAAACAACAGGGAACCGATACCAGCCTTTGCATCAACAATAGCTCTTTCTTTTTGTAAGTTTTCTAAAATTAAATCAATATTTAATTCAGTTTTTAATTCTTCGATTGTCTCTTTATCTAATTTGTAACTTTGAATACAATTCGGACAAATTTTTCTAACCAATCTTTGAGCAATAATAATATTAGTAGTTGTGGCGACTAAAAATGACGGAATACCCATATCAGATAGACGGGGTAGCGTAGTTACTGCATCATTAGTATGTAAAGTAGAAAGAACCAAATGTCCAGTCATAGCAGCGTGGACTGCTATTTCGGCAGTTTCTTCGTCGCGGATTTCACCAACCATAATAATATCTGGATCTTGACGAAGAAAGGCACGTAAACCCATAGCAAAAGTATATCCAATTTTTGGATTTACTTGAGATTGATTGACATGTGCCATACGATATTCAATCGGATCTTCAATGGTAGTAATATTTACGTCTGGTTTATTAAGTATGTTTAAAACAGTGTAAAGAGTAGTTGTTTTACCAGAACCAGTTGGGCCAGTTACCAGTATCATGCCGTGTGGTTTTGATATGTTTCTTTTTATCATTTCTAAACTTTTAGGTTGTAATCCTAGTTGTTCTAATGTCAAAGATTGCGCTTTTTCATTAAGTAAGCGCATAACAATTTTTTCTCCACCGAAAATAGGAATAGTTGAGACACGAAAAGAAACTTTATATTCGTTATTTGCAATTTTAAAACGTCCGTCTTGTGGTAATCTGTGTTCGTCAACTTTAAGATTCGCTAAAACTTTTAGTCTAGCAATAACACCTGACTGAAGAGTTTTTGGTAATGACATGACATTTCTCAGTATACCATCCAAACGGTATCTGACTGATAACATTTTTTCTTCAGGTTCAATGTGGATATCACTAGCACCTTCAAAGATGGCATATTCCAATAGAGTGTCAACTATCCTCACTACGGGTAGATTCTCAGCTAGTTTTTTTAGATTTTCATCGCCTTGAGTCTCTGTGTTTTTGCTGGATAAATTTTTGAATTCAGCTTTTAAACTTTTATGATATTGCTTTAGAGCGTCTTTTATTCCGCCTGGCGTAGTGATATAAATTTCTGGTTCAAGCCCAGTAGTTTTTTTAATAAATTCAAAAATTTCTAAATCTTCTGGATTTAACGTAGCTATTTTAATTTTTTTGTCATCACTATCAAAAGCGATTAATTCGTGAGTGGTAGCTAATGGTTCAGGTAGACTCAAAAGAATATCTTTGCGAATAACTTGATCTTTCAAATTAATGAATGGTATTTTATAATATGTTGCCGCTGCCTCGTAAAGAGAGGAAGAGACAATTATTTTTTTCTCAATTAAATAGTCCTCAAGTTTTTTGCCTTGTTTTTTAGTCTCCTCTAAAAATTTATTAAATTCTTGAGCTGGTAAAATACCCGCTTTATCTAGTATTTTTTTTATTTGATCTTCTTTAAGCATGGAATTATTTTTTATTCTTTTCTTTTTAAATTGAGTAGATATATTATAACATATTTTAATAAACAAAGAAAAGTTTTATTTTAATAAAATATATGGTAGATTATAATTATGAAAATAAAAGATTTAAAAATATTAGATTTTTTTTATTTACAAAAAAGTCAGGCGTTTGACATGTTGTATGATTTTTTTGAGCCTTTTTACATTAGAATGTATGTGGCTGTTTTAGTTTTGTTAAATTTATTAAATTGGGTTTTTGTTTATTATATTAATAAAGTAGTCAGTCAAGATTTAGTAATACTTCATTACAATGTAAATTTTGGAGCTAATTTACTTGGCAGTGCTAGTAAAATATACACTATTCCTTCTCTAGGTTTAGTTTTTATGATATTAAATATCGCATTATCAATGCACATTCGTAAACAAGGGAAATTCATTGATCATCTTTTGTTTTTTTCCTTAATTTTAGCTAATTTATTTCTACTGGCAGCTACAATGTCGGTTTATTTAGTCAATTTTAGATAAGGATTATGATAAATTTTTATTTAGCAAAAATTTTACTATTAAGCACCTTGGCTTTTGTTTTTACAATAGCTTGGACGCCCCTATTAACTCATTTTCTTTATAAATATAAAATGGGTAAAAAAATAAGAAGTAATGGTGCTACTCCAATTTTTACAAAATTACATAATAAAAAAAATGGTACGCCAACTATGGGTGGAATGTTAGTTTGGGTAACAGTATTAGTATTCGCTGTTTTATTTTTTTATTTATCAAAATTACCAGTTGATTTATTTCAAAATTTAAATTTTCTTACTCGAAGTCAAACCTTGTTACCATTAGGTGCTTTAGTGGTTACGGCATTAATAGGATTATTTGACGACTGGTTGGATATAACCGGTAAAGGCATCTGGGGTGGCGGTGGATTAAAAGTTCGAGATCGTTTGTTGTTTTATACCCTGATTGCTTTAGTTGGAGCTTGGTGGTTTTATTTTAAATTAGATTGGGATTTATTTCATGTACCGTTTATTGGTGATTTTCAAATCGGTTGGTGGTATATTCCAGTATTTATTTTTGTAATTGTTGGTACTGCTTTTTCTGTTAATGAAACTGATGGGTTGGATGGGTTGGCTGGTGGTATTCTTCTTTTTTGTTTCGGTGCTTACGGAGTTATTTCTTTCGCAACAGGTAGATATGATTTAGCCACTTTCTGCGGAGTCATTGCTGGTGCGTTGTTAGCATTTCTGTGGTTTAATATTAATCCAGCTAGATTTTTTATGGGCGATACTGGTGCTATGAGCCTGGGCGTTACACTTGGTATTATCGCTATGTTGACAAATTCGGCTATGATTTTGCCAATCATCGGTTTTATTTTTGTGATTGAATCAATTTCTGTAATAATTCAAATTTTATCGAAAAAAATAAGAGGTAAAAAAATATTTTTGTCAGCTCCTTTCCATCATCACTTAGAGGCCATAGGTTGGCCTGAAACTAAAATCGTTATGCGTCTCTGGGTAATTTCTGGCGTATCTGCTGCTCTTGGTTTGATTATTTTTTTGCTAGATAAAACCATGTAAATATAAAAATAAATGGCGACTTTAAAAGAATTTTTTACTAATATATTATCATCAGATAGAAAAGAGCACGAAGGGGATAAGCCATTGGTAATTACTGTTGGTATAATAGTTGCGTTTGGTTTAATTATGTTATCTAGCGCTTCATCGGTTATATCCTATACGAAATATGGAGATAGCTATTATTTTTTCAAACGTCAATTGCTGGGTCTATTGCTTGGATTAGTTGCTTATTGGTTTTTTTCACGTATTAACTATCATTATTGGAAAAAATACGCTTTTTTCATGTTGGTTTTTTCTTTAATTTTACTGATTTTAGTTTTTATACCAGGAATTGGGGCCGATTGGGATACGACAGCTAGAAGTTGGATAGATTTAGGTTTTATGCATTTACAGCCGTCTGAATTTGTGAAAATAACTTTTTTAATTTATTTGGCGGTTTGGATAGAAAGTCGGCGAGGTGAATTGCATGATTTTTCTCGAGGTATTGGTCCTTTCGTGGTAGTTCTTGGGGCAGTAGCTTTTTTAATGATTTTGCAACCAGATATTGGCACTCTATCTATTATCGGTTTAATTTCTTTGATTGTTTATTTTGTTGGCGGTGGGAGCAAAAAACATCTTTTTTATATCGTATTAGCTGGAGTAATCGCTTTGTCAGTATTGCTGAATTACTACGATTATCAGGCAGATAGATTTAGATGTATGATGGATCCTGGTTTTTCAACCTCTGATAAGTGTTATCAAGTTAATCAATCTCTAATTGCTGTCGGCTCAGGTGGAATTATTGGGAGAGGTATCGGTGCTTCCAGGCAAAAATTTATGTATTTACCGGAAGTGCAGAATGACTCTATTTTTTCTATTATTGGCGAGGAGACAGGTTTAATATTTAGTAGCGCTTTAGTTATTTTATATATATTATTATTCTATCGAGGGTTTTTAATTGCTCGGCAAGCACCTGATAATTATGGTAGTTTATTAGCGATTGGGTTAGTTAGTTGGATAACTCTGCAGGCCTTAATAAATATCGGTGGCATGATAAATATTTTGCCCATAACTGGTGTACCTTTGCCACTCATTAGTTATGGTGGCTCAGCCATGATTGCTTCTTTATCAGCAGTTGGTATTTTGGTGAATATTTCAAAACAAACTAGACAAAACAATGAACAATAAAAAGAAAAAATTAATATTTTTAACTGGTGGAGGAACAGGTGGTTCCGTTATTCCTCTTTTAGCTGTTACCACAGAATTGTCAGGAGTTGATTTTTTATGGTTAGGTACACAAGCTGGGCTAGAAAAACAAATTGTAGAGAAAGAAGGAATTAAATTTCAAGCAATTATTAATGGTAAATGGCGACGTTATTTTTCTTTGAAAAATTTCATTGATATTTTTAAAATTATTGGAAGTTTTTTTCAATCAGTTTGGTTAATTTTAATTAAAAAACCTGATTTAATAATGAGTGTTGGTAGTTTTGTTAGCGTACCTGTCGTTTGGGCAGGTTGGTTGCTTGGAGTCAAAATATTGGTTCATCAACAAGACGCTAGACCAGGTTTAGCTAATAAATTGATGGCACCTTTTGCTGATATTGTGACAGTTACTTTTGAAAAGTCTTTAGATGATTATAAAAAAGCTGTTTGGACTGGTAACCCGACAAAAATCATGAATTACCCGTCTCGCCAGCCTCGTCGAGTCCAGACGGGTCATCGGCGAGCCGATGAGGATGAATTACCCGTCTCGCCAGCCTCGTTGAGTCCAGGCGGGTCATCGGCGAGCCGAGGCGGAGGAATTCAGAATGGTGGGAAGAATGTTTTGCCAAGCGCTTTGATTGTTGGTGGAGGGACCGGAGCTCAAGCTATAAACGATTTGGTTTATAAAGGTCTTAATGAATTAACAAAATTTTGTCAGATAATTCATATTACAGGTAAAGGCAAAAATAAGAATATAAAAGCTGATAATTATTGCAGTTATGATTTTTTAGATGCTAAGCAAATAATGGAAGTTTTGCGTAAATCAAACGTTGTTGTTTCACGTTGTGGTATGGGTTTATTAACTGAATTGTCATATTTAGGTAAGCCAGCAATTCTTATCCCTATGCCAAATTCTCACCAAGAAGATAATGCAAAAATATTTGCCGATAAAAATGCAGCCATTATTTTAAATCAAAAAGATTTAACTCCAGAAAAATTTATAAAAGAAATAAAAAAAATATTAGACGATGAGGTGTTACGTAGCATGCTACGTAACAACATAAAAGGTGTCATTAAAACAGACGCTAATAAAAGGATAGAAAAAATTATCAATAAATTATTAAGTTAAACTTTTCTTGTCATTCTGGAGTGCAACGAAGTGAAGCGATAGAATCTAGAGAGACTCTATCGCTAACGCTCCAGAGTGACAGAGCAAAATTATGAATTGTGATTTAATTATCAAAGGGAAGTATGTGTTACCAATGGATGATGAAATGAACATTATTGAAGATGGAGCAGTTGCAGTAAATAATAATATAATTAAAGAAGTTGGCAGCGCCGAAGAGATTGAAAAAAAATTTGTAGCCAAAGAAGCAATTGACATCGGTTTCGGAATTGTTATGCCGGGTATGATTAACACTCACACGCATTCTGCTATGGCTTATTTTCGTGGTTTGGCTGATGATTTACCTCTACAAGAATGGTGGGAAAAGCATATGCGACCAATGGAGGCTAAGCATATAAAACCTGAATTCGTGAAAGAATCTACGGAATTAGCTTGTCTAGAGATGATAAAGGCTGGAGTGACTTGTTTTAATGATATGTATTTTTTTGAAGAAGAAACAGGCGAGGTAGCCGAAAAAGCAGGTATGCGTGCTGTGCTTGGAGAAGCTATTCTTGATTTTTCTACACCAAGTGCTGAGATAACAGAAAAAGCTTTTAAAAAGCTTTTTTTTCAATTGGATAAATTTAAAAATTCTAGTCTTGTAAAAATTGTTTTAGCGCCACATGCAATATATACTTGCGGACAAAAAAATTTAGAAAAAGTTAAAAAATTAGTTGAAGAAAAAAAATTATCAATACATATTCATATTAGCGAAACAAAAAAAGAAATTAATGATTGTATTGAAAAAAATGGTATTTCGCCAGTAGAATATTTAGATAAAATCGGTTTATTAACTGAACGGACGATTGCTGCTCATAGTGTTTGGTTATCCGATAAAGATCTGGATATTTATAAAGAAAGGGGAGTGAAAGTTAGTCATTGTCCATTGAGTAATATGAAATTGGCATCTGGTGTGACAGTTTTACCAAAAATGATTGAAAAAGGAATTGTAGTTGGCTTAGGTACGGATAGTGTTGCCAGTAATAACACTCTAGATTTATTTTCTGATATGCGAGCTTGTGCCATGCTTCACAAAGTAAACAATCTAGAGCCGACATTGGTTAGTGCTAAAGAAGTGGTAAAAATGGCAACAATTGATGGCGCGAAAGTTCTCGGTCTGAATAAAGAAATCGGTTCACTGGAAACTGGTAAGAAAGCTGATATTGTCACAATAGATTTGAACAAGCCTCACTTCGTACCGATCAATAATCCATATTCTCACTTAGTTTATTGTGCTAATAGTGAAGACGTGAATGATGTAATTGTTGATGGAAAAATTTTAATGAGGAATAGGGGAGTGATAACGATTAATGAAGAAGAAGTTTTGCAGAAAGCAAAAGAATTTAAAATTTAAAAAAGTTGGATAAAATGAAAATGAAAGCTCTTTTTGGAATGCTTGGGTGGATAGCTGCGACACTGTTTTTTTGGTGACTATCCTTCAGTGCCATTTATTATGCGGATGATGTTGTCTACACTTATTCGTCTGCTAAATGGATTGTTGGTATCTTCAGTATCCTGTTTGGCGTTTTTTATTCCATAGCCACTATTTCAGCATTTAAGTTTGATACTGTTGGTACCGTTGGCATAGTATTTGGTATTATCAGTATCATTGCCAGTATTGTGGTTATTCTTGTGAGTCTTATGTGTTTGACTAATGTTCTTTCATTTAATTTCAAAAGTTTGATGAGTATGGCTGTGCTCGTAGGTGTTATTGTTGCCACAAGTTATTTTTTAGGCGCAATTGCTGACGGACATTTAGCTGAATTTAAAGGAATGGTACTCGCTGGGGCACTTGGATCTTTCGTAATTACAATTCCTGTTTTTCTCTTATCACTATTTTAAAGACAGGGATCACGGATACAAAAAAACGCTATGTCTCTAGATGTAGCGTTTTTCTTTACTGTCATTCCCGCGAAAGCGGGAATCTAGGAGTAGTCGCAATAAACTATTTTTTTAATTATTCGTGTTAATTTATTTTTATCCTGGATTGCGGTGCGCCCGCCCGCAACGCTTCGCTTGCGAAACGGGCGGGAGCCCGCAATGACATTGATTATTTAATAATAATTTTATTTAGCTTGCGAACTAGATACGCCGCGTTAGGCGATGTAAAAATTAATTTACTTGAATAGTATTTATACCAAAATATTTTTTGGATTCATCCGTTAATGAATTAAAGAAGGCCCACATTGTTTTATTAAGACCCTTATATATAACATCTGTCTTAAATGGTTTGGTTTTTGAGTTTCGATAAATATGATTATAAGTTAAGTGTGCTAATTGTTTATTTCGTTTTTTTTCAATAATTTTTAGTTTATTTTTCGGTGTTCTATTTTTTAGGAATTTACCACGGTTTATATTAAAATCTTCAGCAATAATATCATCAATTTTCCTTTTGTAAGTATTTCCATTTTTCTTTTCTTTCTCTCCTTGATAGAAAAAACGATACAAACAATATGCGTGAATTATAAATGATTCAAGTAAAATATTTATGTCAAATTGTGTTTTGATATTTCTTGGTTTGGCTAAATAATTGTTATAGATCATCTCAAACATTTGTAGTTCATATCCCACTACTTTAGCGGCCTTCTTTAGTTTTGTCACCTTGTTCATATTTCGTAATTAATTTTTATTTTGTTTAACAAGTTGTATCTGAACTTATAGCTTTTTTGCATTTTAACTTAAAATTAGCTAAAATGGTATTGTATTCTAATTTTAATTTATTTTACTAAAATTGGCAACAAATGGATTTATCAAAGATAAAATCAGTATATATGATTGGCATCAAGGGTGTCGGCATGGCAATGTTGGCACAGTATTTAGTTGAGCAAGGAGTTGAAGTTTCTGGATCAGATACGACTGATGTTTTTATGACTGACGAGGTATTAAAGAAAAAAGGAATAAAAATTACAGAAGGTTTTGATGTAAAAAATATTCCGACGGGTGTAGATTTAATTGTTTATTCAACTGCTTATAATCAAGAAAATAATGTTGAAGTGAAGAGTGTGTTGTCTGATAAACATAAAGTTTTGACTTATGCTGAAATGCTGGCAGGAGTTTTTAATCAGAAATATGGCATTGCAGTTGTTGGTTCACACGGTAAAACTACTACAACAGCTTGGCTTGGTTTTGTTATGCAAAAAGCTGGACTTGAACCAAATGTTTTAGTCGGGGCTAAAGTACCACAGTTTGATGGGTTGGCTTTAACTAGTAAGTCCAATTATTTTGTCGTTGAAGTTGATGAGTATCAGAATAAATTGAAATATTTTCAACCCAGAGGCGTTTTGTTAAATAATATTGAATATGACCATCCTGATTTTTTTCCAACAATTGAATACTACAACAGTGTGTTTATTGAATTTATAAAAAAAATTGCACCGAGTGGATTTTTAATTGCTAATTACGACGATCCAATAATCAGTAAAATTGCTGGTGTAAATTCTCGAGCCAAAGTTATTAGCTATGCTATTGATTCAATCGCTGATTATGTTGCTTATGATATTAAAAATGAAAATGGTCGGCAGTTTTTCAAAGTAAAGATTGGTGTTGAAGATGTAGAAACAACAACAAGTAGTGAAAATTTATTGGGTGATTTTGTTATTCAGCTTTCTGGACAACACAATATTTATAATGCATTGGCGGTTATTGTTACGGCGATTGAACTAGG
>CAYXNZ010000029.1:0-12122 GCA_964467155.1 uncultured Gammaproteobacteria bacterium
TTTTTCTTTCTTCGTTCTTTTCGTTTATACCCTCGTAGTATTTCTTTATCTTTGTAGTGATAAACTTCAATTTCTTTTCCAGACTTTATGATTTTAAAGTCGTAGGTTTCAGCCATGAGGTTAGATTTTCAAATGAACCAATACAATAGTAGCCGTTATCAACGGTTAGATGTGTGCATATAATCTAGTTATATATAGAAGAATATTAGTCATTTGATTAAGCCAAAAAAATACATATGTTCAAAATTAACAGGAATTGAGGTTTTTATTTTTCAGTTTTTTGATCAGGCGAGCAATCTTTTTTTGGCGGTCGGACAAACCGCCCAAAAAAAGATTATCATCATCCTGAATTTACAAAAATATCTTTAAAAAACAAAAAACCCTCTCAAATGAGGGGCATTATATGGTCGGATAAACCCCCTCGTAAAACTTGGGTAATTTATCCAATACTTCGTTGGTCTTTTAAATTGGATCTAAGAATAGCATAGCAAATAAAAAGGCGTTTGTCAATGTAGAAAATTGGGTATTTATTTGAATAAATTTTTATTGAAAATACATATGTAAAATGATATAATAAATTTATAGATAAACTATTAGAATAATTTATGAATAATAATCAAAAACATTTAAATCATATAGATAAAGTTAATTTAGGGTCTTACTATACCCCAGAAATTATTGTTAATTTGGCTTACTCTATTTTGAATAAAAATATTTTCAATATTAAGGATTGGACAATTTTAGATTCTTCTTGTGGATATGGATCTTTTTTATCAAAAAAGGGGATTGCAAAAAGATTAGTAGGAGCTGATATTGATAATACGGCTATTTTAGAGGCTAAGGAGAAGAATAAAGATGTTAATTTTATTTGTCAAAATTCACTTGTAGATGTATGTCGAAAAAATTTAAACATAGAAACAGAAGAAAAGTTTATAGCTATAGGTAATCCGCCATATAATGATACAACTTCTATAATTCGCAATTCTATTAAAGATGTTTCCGTTCAAAAAAAGATTGATTCTGATATAAAAACTAGAGATTTAGGTATGTCTTTTTTGCTCTCTTATAATAAACTTAAAGCTGATTATGTTTGTGTTTTACACCCATTGTCTTATTTAATTAAAAAAGCTAATTTTGCTTTATTGTCAAAATTTTCTAAAAACTATAAATTAATTGATGGGGTTATTATAAGTAGTCATGAATTTTCGGAAACTTCTCGCGGGATGGCTTTCCCTATTTTAATAGCTTTATATAAGAGAGATCAAGATGGAATGAATTATAATTATATCCAAAATTATAAATTTAAAGTAAAAGATGATGGGCGATTTTGTTTAAATGATTTTGATACAATAGTAAATTATGTCCGTAAATATCCAAATAAAAAGTTTTTAAATAAAGATGATAAACCAGTTGCAAAATTTTGGACATTAAGAGATATAAATGCACTTAAAAGAAATAGAACTTTTATAGATTCTGATACTTATAATACTGTTTATGTTTTGATGGAAAAACTTCCTTATTATTGTTATATCGATGTATTTAAACAATATGCTGATAAAATGCCATACTTTATTGGTAATTGTGATATTATAATTGATAATGAAAAATTTAATGAAATAAAAGAGTGTTTTATAGATCAGAGTGTTCATACAAATCCAATCTTAAAAAATAAATTTAATTTTAGAAAAATTCCTGATGCTAAACTAAAAATAGATAATTATTTTAAAGAATTATTAGGAAGTAAGCTAGGTCAAAAATATGCCAAAAATTTTAATTAAAGACAATGAACATAAAATAGAAGTACCAATTTTACTTACTTCTGTTAGTGGAAAAATTCGTGTAAAAAATCGTTCAATTTTAAATGAATACGGAACTCCAGTTGCCGTGAGGCGTGATGGTTTTTCTTTAAGTAATTATATTGAATGGCAAATTGGCTATGATGTAGTAAAAAAAGAGGTTAATAAATTAGCAGAATCGTCATTACCAGAAACAGAGTTTATTGGTGCAAATGGTAAAAATAAAGCACTTTATGAATTATCCGAGTATATTTGGTATTTTTATAAATGGGGTATTCTTTCTGAAGAAGATTTAAAGAGTGTTGTAAATTATCTCAATTCAATAAATGAAGAAAATTTAATTGATAATAATTTAGAATTACAGATTGATCGAAGTCATCCAATAGAAAAAAATATAAATGGTTTTGATTTTGAATATACTCAAGTAAAGTATCCTTTGCTAATTCATAAATTTGGAAATTATGAAATAGTTACGGAAATAAAAATTACTGAAAAACAATATGCAGTTGGAACACAGCCTATGCTATATTTATGTTTTCCAATTACAGAATTAAGAGCAAATGCCAATTTAGTTGGAAGAGTTGCTGAAATAAAAGAAATTGCTTATTTTGATATTACAGAAGATAATATTCAAGTGTTTTTAGAGATGTTAAAAATGTTTGGTATTTTATCTAATAATCATAGGCATGATGTTTTACAAATTATAAATACGATATTAGCCTAGTTCTTATTTCGAATAAGGTTGATTACTCTCCGCCAAGACAATTTAGTATCGGATAGACCCGAGTACCCCGTATCTATTGGGTTTTTTGTTTGATTTAAAAATTTTAATTATTAGTATTATTAGTAGGGTATATGGGATGACGAACTGAGAATATAAAAATGGGCTTACGCCCATTTATTTTGTTTTATATAAATTAATCTAAAATAATTTTACTTCTGATTCAACTTTTGTAATACTAATCTTTTTTAAATTTGATTCAAAATCTAGAGTAGCTGCACCTATGACAAATATTGGCAATTTTAATTTTAATGATTCTGCTAAAACTATAAATGTCTCATCATAAGCATTTGGATCTATGCCACCTAATTCAAAATTAATTCTTTTACTACCAATAGTTAAAAATCCATTGCCAGTTTTAGAATCTAATCTACTGACAATTGCTTTGATTTTATAATCTTTAACATTTTGAAGTTCACTAATATCTTCAAAATAATTTATTTCATTTTTTGTTACTAAACCAATATCCTTTGCAGATTCATTTTCCCCATTTTTTGATTGCAGTTCTATTGTATCAACATTGCCTTCTTCTTTTGATAGGGGTTTATATATATCATGAATATGTCTATTAACACTTTTATCTTGAGCTGCATTATAGACTGACATATTAATTTTCATATTATCACCATTGAAATTATATACGGTAACTTGTGGCTTAAGTCCAAAAGTGTTTATTTTTACATTGGAAGGTTTTTCTCCCTTTAAAAACTTTTTTAATACTATTAAATCTCTTAATATATCAAAAACGTTTTTTGCTAAATTAATTGTTCCTGGAGTTGATAATACAGCGCTAGCAACGAATGCTATTTCTTTTAATGCTTCAAAATTTACAATTATTTCAACTTCGAATGACCCTGGTCTTAACGCACTAACATCTATTTTCAATCTTTGATTTTTGGTGTATCCAGATAAATTAGAAATTGATTCTATTGTATTTCCTAAAGCAATAATAGTAGAAGAAAGATCGTAGATATCTATGACCCCTTCTTGTAATTTTTCGCCATTGAATTTTAGAAGTAATTTATTTTTTGTTTCAGACATAATAATATTATAACAGTTTTTGCAATTTTTTTCTATTTATTCTTTAATCAATGTAAGAGTTTTATCTTTATACACTATTCTTGATCTTAAGTTACCAAGCAGTTCCCGCTTCTCTGACACCGACCCCTCTTTCAAAATATACTTTGCGTAATTGCGTATATCCATATCTTCCCGATTTTTTACCTTATCAGTACTACCCAGTACTGACCTCTGGAAGATATTAAATCGTGCAATTTCATCTTCTAACTTCTGTCGCATGCCGAGTTCGTTAATATTTACCTTATCAAGTATTTTTAACAGTTCAGTAATTAATTCTTCTTCTCTTATATATTTATTTTTGCAATTTCTATCTCTCGCTCTTGAGCATGAATAGTAGACATATCTCGCATGCGTGCCGTCTTTCAGCTGTTTATATTTTTCCTCAGCTGATATGCCCGATCCGCAGTAACCGCAGGTGAATAACTTAGTGAAGGAAAATTCATGGTTTTCTCTGACGATTTGGTCTCGTTTCAATTGCACTTTAGCTTTTTCAAATAATTCTTGGATAATAATCGGCTCATGCTTGCCAGTATACCAATTTCCACTTTTCTTCGGATGTTCAAATACTCCGTAATAGAAAGGGTTATCTAATATCCGATAAATTCCGCTGAGCGTGAGCGATTTATTGCCTCTCGTATAAAAATTCAGCTCATGCCGTAACCAGTTATATATTTTTCTTCCCGAATAATGTTCAAACGCCACCTTCTCAAACATCTTTTTAATTACCGGCGCTCTTTGCGGATCAACTATAACTTGGCATTTCTTATCCATATGTTTTTGATTCAGATATCCCAGAGGAGCCATTCCCGGCCATAATCCCATCTCCACCCTTGTCCTCAGACCTCTTTTGACGTTAATGCCTCTATTATCATTTTCCAGTTTTGCCTGTGATCCTAGAATCATCAGCAAAAATTTTTCATTTGGATTATTACTGAATTTCTGACCGAAGGTTCGTATTTCCACAAGAGCGCCTGAATCCATAAGATCTACAATTTTTCCAAGATCTCCGGCATTTCTGCTAATGCGGTCCGGCGCCCAAGTCAGGATACCGTTGAATTTGCCTTGTTTTAATTCTTCAATAATTTCATTGAAGATTGGTCGCTGGCCAGTTTCTTTAGCACTGTGTGATTCCCGTTTCATTGTTACGACCTCTAAACCCTCCCGTTCAGCCAGCTGGAGCATCTCTTTAATCTGACTATCAATGGAGAGTATTTGTCGCTCCTCAGATTCCGTTGATTTTCTAGCATAAAGGCAGTATTTAACCTTTGTTGGGACTATTATTTTGCTCGTAGTCCCTACGGGCATTGATATTGTATTCATATATTAACATTGATGACACAACCCTTTGAAGGAGTCCAGAGCGTCTCAAGTAGATAAACTGTAGATAATTTTTAGCCCTTAAAATACCAAAAATCTCTACTTTTAGCCAAAATAGATGTAAAGTAATGTTAAGTTAACAAAAATACATTTTGTCTACCAAAAAAACAGACGAAATCATAACCCTAAAAGAAGCTTGCGAAATTTTGCATTGCCATCCTAATACCCTTAGGAGTTGGAATAATTAAGGTATTTTAAAAGCGATCCGGTTTGGGAAACGCGGTGATAGGCGTTATTAATGCGAGATATAAACAAACTTACTGAATATTTTATAGAAGTTGTAGCTGAGAATAGGAGCATAGACATTAAAAAGGTAAGAGAACTAGCTGATGGTTCATCAATAATGGGAGAGATGGCCTTAGAGAATGGATTGATAGATAGAATTGGCGGTCTTTATGAAGTTGAAGAATATATAGGGGAGAGTATCGGCGAGGAGGTTAATGTTTGTTGGTAAGAATAGAATTCAAAATATGTTTAAATAGTAGGGTGTGAAATAAAGTATTGTATTAATAATTTTATTTTGCTATAATGTAATTACAATTGAATAATCAATTATCAAGAGTGCAGCGAGGGAACTAGCCCGATGCTTGCCCGTCCGAAATGGACGTGTAGGCGGGACCTGCCAGCAACCCCGGAATAATCCATCCGGAAGGTGCTACTTCTAGCCCGATGAGGGAAAGATAAAGGTCGGTTTTTTATTTTAGAAAATAGAAACTCTTTCCTTTCTCGGGGAAGAGCTTTTTTATTATTAATAAATAAATCTATGAATAAAATGAAAGACTATATTAATCGGACCGGCCATCTTTATAGCTTCATCCCACAACCATTAGATATAAACGGCAAGCCAGAGTATTCAGTTTTTCCTTTTAATGTTTTGATTGCTAGATACAAAACTCAGGACAAAAAACTTATTATGGGTTCGGTAATATATGAGCCGGACTTATCAAGTTTAGTAATAGATAAAGAAAAGAATTTGATTATGAATTATTATAATCGCTATAACCGCCGTTATTATTTAAAAATGATAATTGAAAAAGATCTTAAGTCAAGGCGATGTGAAAAATATTGTGAAGCAGAAAAGATTGGTGCAACTGACGGTGCAATAGATTGGGAAAAAGAAGAAGAAAGTTGGCATAAATTTTTTCAACATGTCGGCTTATTGGGGTTGACCGAAGGTGAGACTTGCCATTTGGAAGAGGTTAGTAAAAATGCTTAACATAATACTTCTGATGCTATAACTAAATTCAATGGCAGTAGTAATTATATAATTTAATGTTTTATAACAATGACTATGAAAAATTTATCAAAAACATCCAATGATTCCCGGAAGATTTATACAGTAGAGGACTTCGGAAGGGAACTAAATTTGGCGCTAAAGAAATCAGGTCTGTCGCCAGCAACAAAGATGACTGAATCATCACTTTCGGAGAACTCGAAAAACTCAGAACAAGAATGGGAGATAAGCTTAAGACCATTCGCCAAATTGTCGAAGGAACAAAAAAACCAGAAGTAAAACTTAGAATATATAGAAGAAAATTAGCTGGAGAATCTAATAAATGAGTATTAATTGGAATAATTTCTTTTTCCATATTGGCTTGTTGGGGCTAGCTGAAGGCGAGATTTGTTGGCTAGAAGAGGTCAGTAAAATTATTTAACATAATATATGTTTTATGTTATAGTAATTTAAGCATCCCCAAGCGATATTTTTGTTTGGGGATTTTTAATTAAGTAGGCAAAAATTATTTGTTTGCGGTGCAATAGAGCTGTCTATAGGGAATAAAGTTTATAAAAATAATATAATATTTCTATGTCTTTTTTCAAAAATACATTTTTAGGGCTTGACTCTGATTAGCAAGAAGATATCCAAGGAAGCACAGAATCAGAATCTGTCGATGAGATAAATGAACAAAATCATTGTAGTAAATGCGGATTTTCAACATCTGAATTAGATAAATTCTGTGGTAATTGTGGAAAAAAAATAAATTTTTATGCACAAGATAATATTAACATTCCAAAAACAGAAGAAAAATTATCAAAAAAACAAGAACATAATTTAATAATTGAAAATAAATGTATGAAAAAAATTATAAAAAAATTTATGCCTGATATCCTTATTATTGTCGGAATATTCGTCTTTGCGTTTGGTTATTTTGGAGAATGTTTACACCAGGAGCGAAATTCTTTGCATTGTTATAACTATCAATACGCAATCATAGAACCAATCGGAGTAATTTTATTTGTTATCGGAATTGATATTGTTATAAGAAAGTATATCTTGAAAAAATAATAAAAGTAAAATTATAAATATGAGTATAAAATTTTACAAGACGTCTGGTTAAAAAATAAATTATATTTTTATGGAAAACCAAAAAATTGGAATGCCATTATGGAAAAAGATTCTTTATCTGTTTTTACTTTTGATATTTGTTGCATTGGGAGCAAATATTTGGACATGGGATGTTTCAATTTTTTTATCATTTATAATTACTGTAATTTCAATTATAATGATTCATTTTTTTTGGGATGAGCTCAGAGGTGAGAAAGAAAATATGGACACGAAAAAGAAAGATAAAATTTTAAGAACAATTTATTTTGGAATATTTTTATTGCTGGGAATATATTTTATTTTCATGGAGACATGGTTTTTGCCTATAAAAATTATCACTTTCATTGTTCTTGTATTAATCTTAAAATTAGTTTGTTTTCCAAGGAGTAAAAAAATAATTAATAAATACTGCACGAAGTGTGGATATGAATTAAAACAAAGCAACAATTTTTGCGTTAGTTGTGGAGAGAAGATAATTAATCATAAATATAATCCTGGTATTGTTTCATCGCCCACAAAGAGTATTAGTATAGCAGCATTAATTATATTTATAATTATTTTGTTAATAGCTGTTTGTGCAATTACTTTTTTTTCAAATGAAAAAGATTATATATTTAGCCAGAATCAAAACGACAAAGCAAATTTTAATGATGAATTGGAAAATACAGAGAAAAATGAATTGTTGAATATAAACATTGACACTGACGAAAATATTATTTTTGATAGTTCAGATATAAATACTGATACTGACGGAGATGGGTTAACTGATGTTGAAGAGGAGTTGCTTGGATTAAACAGTAATAATGAAGACACAGATGAAGATGGGCTTTTTGACAGAGACGAAGTAAAAGTATATTTGACTGATCCAAATGATCCAGATACCGATGGCGACGGTTATTCAGATGGCGATGAAGTAAAAACCGGCTATAACCCCGCAGGATCAGGTAGGTTATATGAGATAGACTAAAATAAATTTCTACTTACCTAATTTTCACATACAAAATTAATCATTAAATAAAAACTTATGTTTACAAAATTAAAACAAATTTTTACCTATCCAATCTGTAAATACAAAATTAATTATTCAAAATTTAATCCCCGGAATTTTAAAAAGCTGTCTTTTAAAAAATCCATCAAGGGGCTGGTCATTCTGATTATTTTTCTAGGCGCTTTTATTGTTGTTAAAGACGAATTATCTTATCAACTAGGCATTGGCTATTGGGGTGAGGAAGACGGTTATTCGGCTGAGTTTGAAGAGGGATATGATGAGGAAGAGGGATATGATGAGGAGACTTGCAATGTTATGGGGATTGAATTACGCGGAGAATTAATGACATATATTACACCTGACAGTTTAGATCAAGATGGAAATCTTATTTATGACGAAGTTGCTTCTGAAGATATTGTCGGCGCCATAAATTTTGCTGAAGAAGACGAAGCAACCAAGGCAATATTTTTAGAAATAGATTCTTATGGTGGTTATCCGGTAGCCGGAGAAGAGGTAGCCAAGGCACTGAAAAACGCTAAAAAGCCAACTGTAGTTTTAATTAGGGAAGGCGGATTGTCAGCCGCTTATTACGCCGCTACTGGCGGAGATATTATTTTTGCGTCAAAAAATTCTGATGTTGGCAGTATTGGTGTCACTATGTCTTATTTGGACTATGCTGAACAAAACAAAAGAGATGGTCTAACCTATAATCAACTAAGCGTAGGCAAGTTCAAAGATTCTGGTGATCCTGATAAGCCGTTAACATCAGAAGAAAAAGCATATTTCATGCGCGATGTAGAAATCCTTAATGAAAATTTTATAAAAGATGTAGCTGAAAACAGAAACATGGATATAGAAAAAGTAAGAGAATTAGCTGACGGCTCGTCAATGCTCGGAGAAATGGCTCTGGAAAATGGCCTGATAGACAGAATTGGTAGCTTTAAAGAAGCTTCGGATTATATTAAAGATAAAATCGGGGAAGAATTAGAGGTGTGTTGGTAAAATAAATACTAATATTCGTTTGATTTTTAGCTTATTTTGGCTTGATTTAGAAGTATTAAAGTGGTAGATTAAAGATATATTATTTAAAATGTAGTACGATATTAATCATTTAAAAGATTAAATATGGGCATTACAGCCGAAAAATTAATCTCAAAGCATTTAATACAATAAAACTATGTCTAAAGGAGTCAAAAAAATCTATAAAAGTAATGATATAAATGAGACTTTTTCATACGGCATAATCTACGTGTACTCTATTCCACTTGAAAGTCATAGAGGTCGTTTAAAAGTAGGCAGTACCAGAATATATATGCCTAATCCTACCCAGCAAGACATCGAGGCTGCTGCTAAGGGCAACCGCATAAAATCACAGACACTAACAGCGGACGTTCCTTTCAAAATTGAGCATGCAGAACTGGCAGTCACAGATAATGGTGATTATTTTTCTGATCAAGATGTTCACAAGGTTCTCATACGATCTGGTTTCCCGCGTAAAGCAAAGCATACTAAAAACTCACGCGCAGAGTGGTTTGAAGTTAGTTTAGAAGTAGCAAAGAAAGCAATTCAAGCTACAAAAGAAGGTCGAAGGGCACTATCGACCAAAGAAAAAACTGTTTCCCAAATTTCTGAATTTCCGTTTCGCCCAAACCAGCGCAAAGCTATAGATAAAACCACCAAAGCCATCAAGGGAAAACGTAAACACTTTCTCTGGAACGCAAAGATGCGTTTCGGTAAAACATCTGCGGCTATGCAAGTAGCCAAAGAAAATGAAATGAAAAAGGTCCTCATAGTTACTCATCGTCCTAGCGTGAGCATTGATTGGTATAATGACTTCAAAGAAATATTTGCGGGTACAAAATACCAATATTCATCAAGGACAAAGGGTGAATATATCAGTACACTTACTAAAGGTGACAAGCCGTTCTTTTACTTTGCATCATTACAAGATTTACGCCTATCGAAACGTGTAGTGGAAGACGGGTCTGCCGGATCTCAAGCTGCAGGCTTTAAAAAAAATGAGGAAGTTTTTGACACAACCTGGGACATGTTGATCGTTGATGAGGCTCATGAGGGAACACAAAGTAGTCTTGGCGAGGCTACTCTTTCAAAAATACCAATTAATTTTATGCTTGAACTTTCTGGTACACCATTTAATATCTTGCATAAGCACGAAGAAAAAGATATATACACTTGGGATTATGTCATGGAGCAAGAGGCAAAGCTTAATTGGGACGAGCACAATTCTGGAGTACCGAACCCTTACGCGGACCTACCCGCTCTTAGTATATTTACATATGACATTGATACGTTTGACAACCACATCGGTGACCTGGGTGCTAATTTTCACGATTTTCTTGATGGTGCTTTTAAATTTCACGAGTTTTTTCGTGTGCACAAAGATGATGAGGGTAACGATACCGCTGAGTTTGTTTACGAGTCGATGGTTAAAAAATTCTTAGATTTGCTGGTTGATGATAAGTTAGAAACGAAGTTTCCATACGCAACAGAAGAATATCGTAGCTATAACAAACATTCCCTCTGGCTATTACCAAATCGTGTCAAAGCTATTGAAGCCATGGCAAAGTTGCTCAAAGACCACTCGATTTTTGGTTCAAATGAATTTGGTATTGTAAATATTTCTGGTGATAAACCTGATGATGAGGAGGATAAAGACGCCAAGGATCGTGTTACTAAGGCAATTAAAGAGCATAACTACACCATCACCTTAACAGGCCAACGACTAACAACTGGTGCTTCCATTCCTGAATGGACAGCGATCTTTATGATGTCTGACACCAACTCTGCCACAACCTATTTACAAACTGCTTTTCGTTGCCAAACTCCTGCAAAAATAGACGGCAAGTTAAAAACGCAAGGATACGTGTTTGATTTTGCACCGGATCGTACCCTGAAATTAGTCGCTGAGGCGATAGAACTCAACCACAAATCAGGAAAAATCAATTCACCCGAGCAAAAAGATGCAATGAGACAATTCCTCAATTTCTGCCCGATTCTCGTCGCGGAGGGTGGAACAATGAAACCGTATGACGTAGCGTCTATGCTGACTCAGCTCAAAAAGGCTATCGTCGAACGTGTGCGTCGCAATGGCTTTGATGATCCTAAACTATACAACGATGAATTGTTACAGCTTGATGATTTGGGTATCGCTAAGTTCAATGAACTTAAAGAAATCGTTGGGAACTCTACCAGTGAACGAGTCAACGAAATAAAAATAAACGAGCTTGGTATGGATGAACTCAAGACCAAGCAAGCCGAAGAAGCCGAGAGTAAGAAGAAGCAAAAGAAAGAGTTATCAGAAGAAGAGAAGAAAGTATTGAAAAAGCTAAAAGAAGCTCGTTACCAAAAGAAAACTGCCATCAGTATATTACGTGCAGTGAGTATACGTATGCCGATGTTAGTGTATGGCGCGAACGTATCGATACGAGATGATATCACATTACAAAAATTTATTGACCTTGTTGACGAAGAGTCTTGGCAAGAATTTATGCCGGCAGGTTTGTCCAAAGAAGGGTTTGGTGAATTTACTAAATATTATGATGAAGATGTATTTAAAGGGGTCGCTCATAGCATTCGTGCCAAAGCCTTTGATTGTGACGATTTTTTACCAACAGAGCGAATACAGGCGATTGCCGAAATATTTAGTACCTTCAAGAATCCCGACAAAGAAACAGTCTTAACGCCATGGAATGTAGTAAATATGCACCTAACCAAAGCTTTTGGCGGTCATGATTTTAGCAGTGGGGTTACAGA
>CAYXNZ010000030.1:0-11277 GCA_964467155.1 uncultured Gammaproteobacteria bacterium
CTTTTGTTATTGTTATATTTCTTTTTGACATTAAATCTACACCAATAATAATATCAGCGCCAAACTCTTTTACCTTATCAACCGGTGTTGGGTTAACTACTCCTCCATCTATTAGGTAAGTATTATTCCATTCTACAGGCGGAAAAATACCTGGCACACTAATACTTGCTCGTACTGCTTCGGCAATTTGTCCTTCTTTCATGACCACCTCTGAGCCATCGGCTAGATTAGTCGCAATTATATAAAAAGGAATTTTTGTATCAGAGAATTGTTTACCGGCAAATAATTCTTCTAAATATTTTTTTGCTTTCTTACCTTTTATAAGAGACTTTCTGGGATTAGAAATGTCAAATAGTTTTCTAAACAATTTGGTTCTATTATAACCAATAAATAATTTTTCTATATCAGAGAAGCTCATATCTAAGGCATAGCAAGCACCGACCATTGCACCCATGCTAGTACCAACAATTAAATCGATATTAATTCCAGCATTATCCAAGGCTTTCAATACGCCAGCGTGAGCAACACCGCGCGCGCCACCTCCACCCAAAGCTATACCAATTTTTGGTTTTTTATCATTCATATTTACTGGACAACCTTTCCACCAAACGTCTTTAATAAATTATCTATAGTACCCTTGCCTGCTGAATTATCTTGAGCTACCTCTTTGCCTAGACTACCCTGTTGAGCTGTTTCTGTTTTAGGTTTTAAGTCTACTGGTTCATCGCTGACTAATTTATTAGAAGCAACTTCAATTGTTTCATCAACTATTGGATTAATCATAATGGGTGCGCCATAAACTTGAGCAATCACCTGTTCAACTATGTTTTTTATATTTAATTCACTAACCCTCTCTTTGTGAAATTTATATTTAAAAGCGATGTTCAATTGGTTACCAGTAATATCCCTTGGTTGACAAACGCGCAATATAAAAGACAGGGAATGATTGTGCTGTTTTATTTTAGCTAAAACTTCATTCCACTTAGCCATGATTTGTTCAATTGTAAAATTCACATCATTATTATCAATATTAGCAAAATTATTTACTGGTTTATCGTTAATTGGAGAACTAGGTGCTGATGTATTATTTTGCGTCTTAATCCCAACAACTTTTGGTGTAAAAGCTGTAGTTGGTTGAGATAAACATATTTCAGCAATAACTAACTCTACTGGTAATTGTTCAATAAAATATTCTTTTAGACTATTTTTAGCTGCAATAAACTTTTCTGTGTAATTAATAATTTGCTCTAACGAAAAAGACTTGGCTGATTCATTAATTTTTAACTCAAGCGTTTCGCCGTATTCATTGGCAAATTGTGTTGCCAAACTAGGGCTAATTTTTATCAAAAGCAATTTTCGGAAAAACTCAATACAATCATCAAGAAATGTTTTTAAATTTACACCTTCGCCAACTAGTTTGTTAATCAAACGGATAGCATTACCAGCATCCTTTTTTGCTAAATGAGACAAAAGATTTAAAACTTCATTTAAATCATTTCTAGGTATAACCAAATCAGCTTCTTCTTGAGTGATTTTCTTACCGCCAATAGCTATAATTTGTCCCAACATACTTTCAGCATCACGCATATGCCCTTCAGCTTGTCTGGCGATTGATTCCAGTATTTCCTTGCCAATATCTATCTTTTCATTATTTGCCACATAAGATAATTTTTTTACCATATCAGCTGTATTAATCTTTTTGAAATCAAATCTCTGGCATCTCGATATAATTGTTGTTGGCACTTTATGTATTTCAGTTGTACATAATATAAAAACAACATATTTTGGTGGCTCTTCTATTATTTTTAACAAAGCATTGAAAGCAGAAGCTGACAGCATGTGTACCTCGTCGATAATAAAAACTTTATATTTATAACTGGATGGAGTGACTAGAGCATTAGCAATAATATTCTCACGAACATTTTCTACACCAGTATGACTAGCGGCATCAATTTCAATAATATCGAGAGCTTTGCCGGCAGTTATGTCGATGCAAGTCTTACATTTATTACAAGGATCAGCTGAATTTTCTTTTTTCTTATCACAATTGATTGCTTTAGCGAACACTCTGGCTAAAGTCGTTTTACCAACTGCCCTTGGTCCGCAAAAAAGATAGGCATGAGCAGTTTTGTCTGAAATAATTTCCTGCTGTAATGTCAGTTTAATATGACTTTGACCAACCACTTCTGCGAAATTTTGTGGTCGATATTTTCTATACAATGTTGCCATTTGATAAATTTATATTACTAATACATCTTAACATCGGACTAAAATAAATCAAGCTTAACAAGCCTGATTTATTTCTATTTTTATTGTTTTATTTTAACCCTTTTTTACAATATTCTCCACTGCTGCCCATTTTGATTCTCCGTTTTTCGGTACAAGAATTACTGCTTCGTCAGTAGCTTCACCTCGGAAATAAGTCACACTAGCAGTGAGTAAACGCCATTTTTTTCCATCAGCAATAGCAATAAATTCATTATCAGCGGTTTTTTCTAGTTTAGCTACTACTCTAGCACGCTCAATTGGGCCAATCTGTTTATAAACAAAAGTTCCTTTACCAGTAATGGTTAGTTTTAAAATATCACCTTCAACTAATTTTGACTTAGAGGCATAGTTAGCTGGTACACTATACTGCTTACCATCAGGTCCAATCATGTTTTCACCATCAAACACGCCTTCAATTACTTTAGTTTCTCCAGCCAATTCACTGTCTTCACTAAAATTATCATCGCTTAGCTGACTTATGTTAATACTTAACTCATCTTCATCGGTAATAAAACCAGACAAAACCTGCATTAATCGGTCGTTATTTTCTTTAATATTAGCTAATAATTTTTTAACTAATATCATTTTTGATTTTGGTACGACAATTGTCTCGTTATTTTTCTTTTCATCATCCAGTTCTTCTTCTTTGTCTTCCACTAAATCACGTTCATCGGGAAAATCATCATCGTTTTTTTTGTTTTTGTTAAACATATTTTTTATTTTAAAGCTTATTTTTGTTGTTCTATTCTACCCTATTATCGTCTTTTTGTAAACCCTGTTCCTGCTTTACCCGTTTCATGATTTCTGCTTCAATAATATTTCTGTCTTGCCCATATTTTAATCTACTCAAATTTTTAATTTTTTCTGCTGTTTTTGGACTACTTATTCCAGGCAACGGCCAAGCGGTTGTCATAGAAAAAGGTCGTGTAGCAGAATTATCGACCAATAATTTAACATAAGCAGTATATTTTTCTATATTAATTAAATCGTATTCATTAAATACTGGTGCAAATTCTTTAGCCATTACTTCAGCATCCTCAGAACCGATTTTAAAATTAATCCAAGTTCCGACATTGCCAAAAACTGCGTCACGAATTGAAGTATCTTGATTTTTTACTAATTGTCCGAGATATTGATGTGCAATAATTAAATTCAAATTATATTTTCTAGCCTCAGACAAAATAGAACATATAGAGTCGGTTGTAAAATTTTGAAATTCATCAATATATAAATAAAAATCTTTTCTTTGCTCTTGTGGCGCATCAGCTCGAGAAAGTGCGGCCATTAAAATTTTACCGACCATAATCATACCTAAAAGATGTGAATTCGTTTCGCCAATTAAACCCTTAGACAAATCAACTAGTAATATTTTCTTATTGTCCATAATATCACGCATATTAAAAGAACTCTTTTGCTGAGCGATAATCGGTCTCATTGTATCATTGGAAATAAACTGGGTTAATTTTGAAGTCACATATGGAACGACGTTAGCCAGGGCTACATCTCCGCCAGCCTTTTCTGCCTCCTTACGCCAAAAATCAACTACTGTTGGATCAGGGCACTTTTCTAATTTCATTTTTCTAAACTCAGGATCAGCTAAAACTTTCGGTATTTCCATTAAGGTTGAACCTGATTCTGGATGTACCATAATTAAAAGCATAGCGTTTCTCATGTATTGTTCAAAAATTGGTCCACCAGTTTGTTTTAAATCATACAATTTGTCGAAAATATTAATCATTTCATTAATAACAAAAGTTTTTTGTTCTGGATATCTAGAGTCATATTCAAGTAAATTTAAAGCTAATGGTCTGGCAGTGTCTGATGGTGCAAAAATAATTACATCTTCAACACGCTCTGGTGGTACTTTATCAATAATATCACTGATGAGGTCGCCATGAGGATCCACCACACAGACACCCTCGCCATTCATTATATCTTGAATAGCCATAGAAGCTAACAGAACAGATTTACCAACACCAGATTTACCAATAATATATGTATGTCTTCTACGATCGTCTCTTTTAATTCTAATTTTTTTTGTTACTCCACGATAATCATTATCGCCGATTGAAATCCCCTCTTCTGGCAAATTAGCTGGTGCAGCGGCATATTTAGCAAATAACCATAAAATATTTGGTGTTTCGGTACCACTTAATGGTAAGTGAAATAAACTAACTAATTCTTCGGTATTCAACAAAATACTTATACTTGGCTTGAATCTGCGGTAAATAAAATCTTTTATTATCAATTTTTCTCGAAGCTTATTATGAAAAGTGTTTTTGCCTTTTAAAACGTTGCCATATTCATAATAATTATATTGACTAAAAGCGCTTATTATATCATTTAAATGTGCCCTGGCTTGTGTTTTGTTTTTAGAACTAACGATTATTCGAATATTTGTATCTAAACCAGCCTTACTATTTTTTTCTTCAACTAATTTCATTACTTCTTGCTCCATATCAGTCATTTTATATGATTTTTTTTGAACATCTTCTGGCAAGGGTTGTTTAGCTGATTTTGCAACATCCAGAAGACCCTGAAAGATCTTGCTAAATATACTAGTTTTTAATGCTTCGGATATTTTTTTTCCTTGATGAACTTCTCTGGCCACAGCAGCGGATTTTTTATGCCAACCGACCTTCGCACTTCTAATAACATATTGTATTGAAATACCTTCGTTTTGATCTAATTTAGACATAACATTAACTAGGGTATTGAGTGGATCAGTATCAAGTTTATTATATGTTTTTAATGGAAAAATTAAACTTCGCGTAGTTTTTAAATAACCTGCAGCAATCTCGCCTTGAGGACTAAAAATATTATAATCTTCAACTTCTTCCATGACTGCTTCAGGATAATGAGCTTGTATTTGTTGTTCAAGGTATCTACCTAGATGCTTAGGTGCCGTAGCGTAAAAAGAAATTAATTTGTCGTTAGCTACCATTTCAAAAGAAAAATGGTCATTTCTGCCAAATAGCCAAGACATTTGATTGTACCATTTTTGTGGTTTCATACCGCCAATGGCTTGAAAAATCGTTTCCCCTCTAGAAATTTCTTCACGCAAATTTTGTAAATGATTTTGAGATTCACCTTCTTTTTGATTCGGCTTCTCTTTTGGTATCCGAATTAAATAAATCACATGCCGATGATAGCTTGAATTATACGCAAAAATTTGAATAACCTTTTTGATTATAAGAAATAAAATTATCAATCCAAAAAGTAACACAAGATAAATAAACCAGCTGTCTATAAAGACGGCTAGGTCAAAATTATAATTTGTTGACTGTTCTTCTAAAAATCCATAATCGTCCATATCGTTTTATTTTTCAATTTTTATTTTAAATATTTCATCAGCTTTAATTTTTGCTTCTTGCTCCAGAAAAAAACTATTAATACCAGTGATTATCGAAAGCCATTTTTTTATTAAATTTATTATTTTTTTTACATTGATTTTTGTTTTGCTCATTAGTTGGTTTATCTTGGCCGCCGTTTTTTCACCCTCTCTCTTAAACTCTCGTTGTTTGCTTTTTGGCATATCCAAATATATTTCTTCAAGGCCATCTTGTAGAACATATTCAATTTTTTTGGTTTTTTGTTCTTGCCCAGCAGTAATCCCACCAACAGGTTGAACGAGTGGTATTTGAACAATATCATTTGCTTTTTCTTTTTTTTCAGCAATTATTTCCAGAACTTTTTCTCGACCTCGTTCTATTTGCGCCTCCACACTGTCTTCAGATTCAATGCTTTTTTTTATTTTAACTTGTGGCTTGATTTTTTCCAAAGTATTTTGTTGCTCATCCATAATTTATTTATAAAAAATAATAACTTATCATTATTATAACATAAAATTAAAAACTATGTTATAATAAATCTATAAATTTTAATCATACGTTATATGCCGAGTTATAAAAAAATAACTAAAAACATTCAAGAAGTCACGATTGATAATCCCAAAACTCCAAATGATAAATTGATCTGGCTAAATATAAATAACGCTGGAAAAAGGGAGGTGGAATTTTTGCGCAAACAATACAAATTTGATATTCGATATCTACACGCGTCACTATCAAAAGCCCGAGCCCAAAGACCAATTATTAGAAAAGAAAATGACTACTTATTTATGATTCTTCATTTCCCGATTTTTAAAGATAGCACTATTCTACCAGCAGAAATAGAATTTTTTATCGGTCATGGATATCTAATAACCATTCATGACAATAATCTTACTTCTTTAAATGACTTTTTTAATATTTGTAAAAAAGACAGCGGTTCAATCTTGGCCTATGAATTTGAATCATCGGCAATCCTGCTTTATGAAATTTTGGAAAAATTAATGGATAATTGCTTTAATTTGCTTGACAAAAACAGCATTGTCATAAATAACGTAGAAGATATTATTTTTGCCCAAGAACAGAAAAGCGCGGTATCAAAAATTCTATCTCTTCGACACAACATTATAAATTTTCGTAAAATCATACAGAATCACAAAAATATAATGAAAAAATTGACCGGAATGGAAAGTGGACTAGTTCCTTCGCAAGAAATAAAAGATTACTATAATCGACTATTGGAAAAATCAAAAAGAATATGGGAAAATCTGGAAAACCAAAGAGAAATGATTGAAGTCTTAAACAGCACTAATGAGTCGCTTTTGAATTATCGTTTAAGCGATATTATGAAAACCTTAACAATTTTTTCTGTCATTGTTTTTCCCTTGACCTTATTGGCTGCTATTTTCGGCATGAATACCATGAAAGGCATGCCTCTAGTTAATCATCCTCTTGGTTTTTGGATAATAATTATCGTCATGCTTATTGGCTGCCTGGGGATGCTTCTGTTTTTTGAAAGGAAAAGATGGTTATAGAATATTTTTGTATTACAAGTTAAAAATTTTTTCTATATCCTGGATTGATTTTACCTTCACTGCTTCGGCTCTAATTTTTCTCGCACCAGATAATCCCTGAACATACCAACATAAATGTTTTCGCATTTCAATAATCCCCTGCTCGCCTTTTATTTTTTTTACCAATTTAGCGTGTTCTAATGCAATTTTTAAAATATCTTCTCTGCTTTTAATTTTTAACTTGCCTTTTTTTATTTCTTCAAATATCCACGGTCGACCCAAAGCACCTTGTCCGATGCCGATTCCATCGGCTTTTGTTTTATTTAATAGCTCTTGAGCACTCTCATAATCTTTTATTCCACCGTTAGCTAAAATTACCCCGTCAAAATAATCACGGGCTTTTTTTATAATTTTACAATCAACTGGTCCAGAATGACCCTGATTTAAAATTCGTCCGTGTATTATTATTGCTTTAATATCCAAATCTTTTATATTATCCAAAAATTTTATAGCATCTATCTTGCCAACTTTACTTCTTAGTTTTATTGACACGGGTAAATCTGTTGAATCTATGACAGATTTAATTATTTCTTTTGATAGTTTTAAATCGTTCATTAAGACAGCACCTGCACCCTGTTTAGCAACTTTTTTTACTGGACAACCAAAATTAATGTCAATTCCATCAGGCTTGATTATTTTTTGAATTAATTTTGTAGCTTGAATAAAATGTTTCGAATCACTGCCAAATAATTGAACGATATATGGCCGTTCAAATCTTGAAAATTTGAGCATTTCTAAAGTTTTTTGAGGATTAAAAACCAAAGCGTTTACACTAGCCATTTCACTATAAACAATATCTGCGCCAAACTTTTTACATATTTGTCGAAAAGCCGAATCAGTAACACCGGCCATAGGTGCTAAAGCTAAAATGGCCTGTCCGCCTCTAGAGGAGTTTTTTAATTTTTGATAAAAGTCTTGACTTTTTTTCATAAATATATTATACTATAATATTCTTAAAAACAAAAATAAAATAGAAAAACAACAAATGGAGGTAGCCTGTCATGACGATAGAAAACATTTTTTTTCTATATGTAATGATAACAATCATAATCATTGCCTATCTGATATACAGGTTGGCACGTTATCAAAATGAATCAATTGTTGATTCCTTAACCGGCCTCTATAACAGAAGATTTCTGCGTAAACGAATAGCAGAAGAGGTCAAGCGAATAAAACAGAAAGGTTCTTTACAAATATTATTTATTGATATTAATGATTTTAAAGATGTCAATGACACGCGTGGTCATAGTGCCGGCGATGAAATGTTAATCTCTTTGGCCGATATTTTAAAACGGAAATTAAGATTAACAGATGTAATTTGTCGACCTAGCGGCGATGAATTTATTATCCTTTTCCCAAGAACAACGGAGAAGGAAATGAACAAAATATTAGAAAGAGTTTTTGTGGAAGTTGACCAACTCAATATCATGTTAAGTGTTGGTCATTACGACTATAATCCTGAAAATAAAAAAGGTCCCGTGGCTATAGCTGATTTAGCGATGTATAAAGCGAAAGAAAGACATCGCGCAGGAGAAATCGGCTCGATAGTCGATACTATAGCATAAACTAAAGGCACGGATTCTCGGTTTATAAAAATAAACCTTGAATCTCGTGCCTTTTTCCTTTTAAGCAAAACCTTTTTGTGAATTCTTTCTTTCTCTTTCGAGTTTTTCCATACTCTTTCGCCGAAGAAATTTATTTAATCTTTCTACCGGCTGGAAAATAGAAAGAAAACAAAAGACAAGTAAAAATCCGATTACCAACCAAAATTGCCAATCAATGTCTTTTAAAGAATCCATGATGATCCCCTCCTTTGTTATTTTATTTACAAAAAACTATTTTTTATAGATTCTTTGTCTCTTAGTTGTATCTTTAACAACATAACCTTGACTCTCAATTTCTTGTCTAATTTTATCTGATTCTTGCCAATCTTTTTTAGCACGCGCATTGTCTCTTTTTTCGGCTAATTCAATAACATTTTTAGGTATATCACCTTCTATGTATAATTCGGCGTTCAAAGGTGCGGGCGATGGCGACGGTGATAATATTTTTTCTTCTAAATTCAATCCCAAAACCTTGTCAAAATCCAAAACAGTCGCTAACTTATCCTCTTTTAAAATATCTGATTTAAAAACTTCCTGCACAACAGCCAATGCTTGCGGAGTATTAAAATCATCGCCGATGGCACTTAAAAATTTATTTTTAAATTCATTATTTACTTCACCTAATTTTTCAACCAATTCTCTAACTTGATTTTGCAAATGTTCCAACCCGTTTTTTGCGCCTTCAAGTGCTTCCCAAGTAAAATTCATTACCTTGCCATAACCAGTTTGCAAACATAAAAATCTAAAAGCCAAAGAGTTTATGTTTCTTTTTTCTAAATCTTTTAAAGTATAGAAATTATTAAATCGTTTACCCATCTTTTTGCCATCAACTAAAAGATATTCGTTATGAAGCCAATAATTTACTGGCTGTTTAACTTTATAACCAATCACACTTTGGTGAATTTCATTTTCATGATGAGGAAACTTTAAGTCCACTCCTCCTGTGTGAATATCAAAAGGCATACCAAGTTCGGCTTGACCCATAGCTGAACATTCTATATGCCAACCAGGACGACCAGGCAATTTTTGCCCATCAAGTTCAAATTCCCATGACGGTTCGTCTTCTTTTTGCCCTTTCCAAAGCACAAAGTCTTGAACATTTTCTTTCTCATATTCATCGTCATCAACTCTTTCGCCTGATTTTAATTTTGAAACATCAATGTCAACCAGTACGCCATACTTATGTTTTTGACTATATTTAACTACATCGAAATAAACTGAACCGTCTCTTACGTAAGCATAACCGGAACTAAAAATATTTTTTACTAATTCTCGCATTTTCTTGACGTAGACTATATCTGTGGCATGAGTAATAGAATTAGGTTTTAGAATATTTAATTTTAATAAATCTTGCCAAAAATATTCTTCAAATTCAGCTGTAGATTTTCTTAGAGCTTCCATGCTCGGTAAATCGGGATATTTATTCTTTGCATCTCTGATAGTCTTGTCATCAACATCAGTTATATTCATTACCCACTTAACATTTTTTTCGCCGTAATTATATTTTAAAACTCGCACCAATAAATCAGCAAAAACATAAGATCTTAAGTTGCCGATATGCGCATAATTATAAACTGTTGGTCCGCAAGTATATAAACCAACTTCATCTTTTTTAATCGGTTTAAATTCTTCTTTTTTTCTCGTTAATGTGTTGTATAGAAAAAGTTTATTCATGTTTTAATTTTAACATATTATCTAAAATTTATCTTTTAATAATTCCCTGCTTTTTAATAAGATGTCTTTTAGCTCTTTTTCTGACATTCCTTTTCTCTTTTTATATTTATAAATATAATCATAGTATTCTTCATGTCTGCCATAACTCATTCTCTTCGTATAAGGTCTACTTTTTATGTTTATTGGTATCGCCAATTTTTTTCTTAATTCGTTAGAAGACATATCGTCGTTCAATATGAATTTATTCATAGTAGAAATACTATGGTATAGGTTTTTATTATCAACTAAAAACTTTAATGTTTCTTCCGCTTCTTCTTTTGTTTCAGTAGGAAATCCAAACATTACCGATAAATGTGTTTTTATCCTATATTTTTTGTATACTTTTAGCACTTTAATAGCTCTACTTGGATTATGCATTTTACCCATTAATTTCAAAATTCTTGGCGACATAGATTCCAAACCCAAAGAAACGCCGTGACAGCCCGATTGTTTCATTAATTTCAAAATTGAACCGTCTAAAAATTTATCGTCTATACAGTTAAATATACAGACCCATTTTAATTTTATTTTTTTTTAATTAAAATCTCAGAAAATTCTTTTAAAAAATAGGGGGGGACTGCGTCGTCAACAAACTGAAAGCTATTAATGCTATATTTAGACACCAATAATTCAATATTTTTTACAATAATTTTTGGTTCTATTGTTTGATGCTTGAGATGTCTTGTTCGATAATTGCAAAATGTACATTTATTCCAATAACAACCCTTACTCATTCGAATAGGTAAACAGCTTAATTCCAATCCATCAAAATTAGGCATAATAGCGAGA
>CAYXNZ010000031.1:0-10876 GCA_964467155.1 uncultured Gammaproteobacteria bacterium
ACCCCGACTGAAGTGTTCCACCAAAATAATTAAGCTTTGGAATAGAATTTAAGTTTTTTATCTTTTTAAGCACAAAAAAAATAGGCTAAAATTAGCCTAAAAAATAATATCAAAAATTATATTATTAAAATCCCAAATACTGTATCTCTTCGTGCATTTGTATACCAAATTCTTTCCTGATTTTCTGCTTAACTAAAGAAATTAGCATGACAACATCTTCAGCCTTTGCGTTATTAGCATTTATTATAAAATTAGCGTGTTTATTGCTTATTTTTGCTCCACCAATAGTCTTTCCTTTTAATCCAAGTTTATCAATAAACCAACCAGCCCCAATCTCCCCTCCCCAAATTTCAATTGTTCGCCTTGCTAATTCAGCTAATTCTTTATTATTTTTTTCAAGTTCACTTAATTTTATATTTTTAAAAATACAACCTGCGCTTGGCTCTTTTGGCAACGCTTTTAAACGATGTTCACTATATTGCTTTATTAATTTATTAATTTTTTTCTTCTCTTCAACTATTAAGTTTATAGTCACGCTCAGAATAATTAAATTCTTATTATGTTTAAATACTGAATCACGATAATCAAACTTACATTCATCATGATTTAAAATAAATATCTTATTATTTTTAATATCAAAAACTTCTGTGGCGAAAACTATATCTTTCATTTCTCCACCAAAAGCACCGGCATTTCCTCTGGTTGCGCCACCAATCGTTCCTGGAATTTTTGATGCCCATTCTATTCCTGATAAATTAAAATCTTTTGTTTGTTTAACTATTTTAGATAATATTGCCCCAGCAGCACATTTTAACTTATTTTCTTCAAGTTGAATTTTATTATCTGAATATTTAATAATTAATCCTCGAAAACCATTATCATTAATCAGGATATTGCTTCCGCCGGCAATAATAAAAAATTTTATTTTATTATTCTCTGCCCAAGTCGTAGCTTCTATTAATTCGTTTCTATTTTTTACATCTATAAAAAAATCAGCTCGTCCACCTATTTTAAAAGTCGAGAACGGTGCTAAAGACACCTCCTTTTGAATATCTTTCTCAATTTTATTATTCATAAATTATTGTACGAGTACTGATAAAATAGTTAGATTATCTAAATCAACCAATGGTGAAACAGAAGCTTTCTGCCAGAGTTCGTTATTTTCTTTTATTATTTCAGTAATTTCACCAACAACTAAATCTTTTGGGATTTTTTGTTCTAAACCGGAAGTTGTCACTATGTCACCGATTTTAATTTCCTTATTTTGCGGTATGTAATCAATTTCAATAGTTAAACCCAGTTTCCCTTTAGTAATACCACTGGTTTTGTCATCACCCCATAAAGCTACTGCTAACTCACAGTTTGGATTTGTTAATAAAAATATTTCCGAAGTACTTTTTTTGGTTTGAGCCACTTTACCAACGACAGCACCTTTGACACCAGCGTCATCATAAATACTAATAACAATCTGTCCTACTTCAATCCCATCTTCAGCACCCTTATTGATTACTAAATGCTGATTTTGAGCACTTAAATCTAATTGATTACTTCGAGAAATAACATTAGCTGAAATATATTTATTTTCACTATCTACTTGAAATTTTAAATTTTGTCTCAAGAGTCTGTTCTCTTCTTCTAAGCTTTTTAATTTTACTTGTTCAATTACTAAATTTTTATTTTTTATTTCTAATTCACTTATTCTATTCATTAAATCTTTTTTAGACGCTTGGTTGTCGTATGTTTGACGCAAAGTCGAGCCAGTTGAATATAAACCAGCTAAAGTACTATTAAAAAGATTATTAAAAATCGTTTCTATTGGAGATAAAATTTTAAACAAATGCAAAAAAATAAGCAGCCCAACAACTGCTAAAACTAACAAATACTTTTTGAACTGAAATTTACGCATAAATAATTTTTACTTTACAATTCATCAGTTGATGGTGACATAACTTTTTCCAGTAATTCTTGGTCAGATAACAATATACCTGTTCCCCTAACAACACATGTTAAAGGATCGTCAGCTATTTTTACCGGTATTTTCGTTGCTTGAGCAATTTCTTTATCAAGACCACGCAATAAAGCACCACCACCAGTTAAAACAATACCATGTTCATAAATATCAGAGACTAATTCTGGTGGAGTCGTTTCTAATGTAATTTTTATATTATCAATAATCTGTTTAATGATTCTACTCATTGCTTCACGAATCTGAGTGCTCGAAATAATAACTTCTTTCGGTAATCCATTAATCAAATCTCTCCCTCTCAAAGACATATCCATTGGTTCTTTTAACGGAGAAGCTGAACCTATTTTAATTTTAACATTCTCAGCTACCTGCTCTCCGATTAATATATTAAATTCTTCACGAACATATTGAATAATGTCATTATCTAGTGCATTACCAGCTAAGCGTAAAGTTTTCCAAGTAACAACTCCACCTAATGAAATAACAGCAATTTCTGTAGTACCACCACCGATATCAACCACCATCGTAGCAGTCGATTCAATTACTGGTAATCGAACACCAATCGCTGCCGCCATTGATTGTTCAATTAAGTATACTTCTCGAGCACCAGCTGATTTAGCTGCATCCTCAACCGCTTTCTTTTCTACTTCTGTTATATCTAGAGGAATACCGATTACCACTCTAGGTCTTGGCACTAGAGTAAAATGTTCTGCATGAACTTTATCAATAAAATATTTTAACATTTTTTCGGATACTTCAAAATCTGAAATTACTCCATCAACTAATGGTTTAATAGCTTGGATATGAGATGGTGTTTTTCCTAACATCTTTTTTGCTTCCATACCAACGGCCAATATCTCATCAGTTCGCATATTTACAGCCACAACAGATGGTTCATCTATCACAATCCCCTTTTCTGAAGTATAAACCAACGTATTGGTTGTACCTAAATCAATACCTAAGTCTTTGCTAAATTTTCCGAATATTTTATTAAACATAAAAATTTAAAAATCAATATTAGATAGAAAAATACGAATAAAAATCGTGGTTACACCACAATTAAACAATAAAATTGATTGTTTTTTTATATAGTTATATTACCTCGAAATCAACTAAAATGTCAAAAAAAACAGATTGCATATCTGTCCTTTTGTATATAAAAACTAATATTATTATTTATTGAATTTTTCCCAAACTACCAACAATGGCGATGCTAAAAAGATTGATGAATAAGTACCGATAAATACTCCCATAGATAAAGCTAAAATAAACGACCTAATAGTTGCTCCACCAAAAAATAATACAGACAACAAAACAATTAATGTTGTTACTGAAGTATTGATTGATCGACTCAATGACTGATTAACGCTTAGATTAACAGTTGCCTCAAAATCGTCATCACTCTTTGGTAAGTTTTCTCTGATGCGATCAAAAACAACGATTGTATCATTAACACTATATCCAATAATAGTTAATATGGCTGCAACAAAAGGTGTGTTAACTTCAAAACCAAAGAATCTGCCTAGAATAGCAAAAACACCTAAAACAATAATTACATTATGAGTCAAAGAAATAATAGCAGTCAAACCGTATTTCCAAGAAGCAACTGGCTTTGATACTTTACTGAATGCCCAAGCAATATATAGAACGATACCGATTAAAGCAATTACTATTGCATAAATCGCTTTTGTTTTTAACTCCTGACCAATTGATGGGCCGACTGATTCAAATCGCAATTCATCAATAGTACTATCTGAATTTAATTCTGTGGCTAAAGTGCTTAAACTAATCAAAATTTGTTGGTGCATGTCTTCACTTGCTTCTTGAAATCGAAGAATAAAATTACTACCTTCGGTTGCTTGAACCGACAAACTGTTTAATTCAATATCAGTCAAAGCCTGTCTCACTTGATCAACTCCAGGAGTTGCATTTATAAAATTGACCTCCAATAAACTGCCCCCTGTAAAATCAATACCAAAATTTAATCCCCAAACAGCAATACAAATAATCGCTATCACAGACAACGCACCAGAGAAAGTCAACCAAATTTTTCTTTTCTTAACTATTTGAATCATAGTAATTAATATTATTTATTCTAAAATAATTATTTTTTAACGCCAATTAACCATTTTTTATTTTCTATCCATGAATTCAAAAACAAATGTAAAAAATTTCTAGTAATAACAATTGCGCTAAACATTGATATGGTTACACCAATAAGTAATGTTGTACCAAAACCTTGTATAGCTCCGGTACCAAAACCGATTAAAATCAAACAAGTTAATATGGTAGATAAATTTCCGTCACGAATTGATGGCCAAGCTCGTCTAAAGCCTTCCTCAATCGCCATATCTAAAGTTTTACCTGATTTCAATTCTTCTCTCATTCTAGAAAATATTAAAATATTAGCATCAACTGCCATGCCGATTGACAATATAAAACCTGCCATACCAGCCAAAGTTAACGTAATTGGAGCTTGAAAAAAGTATACCAACACCACACCTGTCAATAATAATAAGACTACCAATACTACGTCAGCAATTTTCAAATCGTTAAATGTCGTATACATTAGCATTACAATAATCACAACCAATGCTATAGCTAGCCAAATAGAAATAGGCTTAAAGACAGCCAAAACTATCGCGCCATAAATTATCAGAGATAAAACTGATAACACACCCGGTAAACGATAATAAACAATCATAAACAAAGCAACCAATATTAATCCAATAATACCTGCTCTTAAGCTATTAGCTACAGAAATTTTACCCAAACTAGCACCAACAGTTTGTTGATTGATTAATTCAATTGGTACTGGCAATGCTCCAGCGTTCAATCTTTGGGTTAAAAGTTTAGCTTCTTGTATAGTAAATTTACCAGAAATCACAGCTTTACCACCAGTAATTTTTTCATTAACTGTTGGCACACTAATTGGATAACTGTCCAAGAAAATAGCCACTGGTTTATCGACATTACGACTAGTTATTTCTTCAAACATATTAGAACCTTCGCTGTCAAATTGTAATGATACTTGTGGAGAATTATCATTGGGGTCAAACTGGACAACCGCCTTATCTAAATTTTTACCAGTCAATTCAGTATTCTTCCATTCAGTCTGTTGTCCAATAATATCTACTTCTGTTTTGAAATCTATAAAAATATGTTGAATTTTATATTCCTCAGTTTTCCTTTCACTCTTTTTGTAAATTAAATGGTAACCAAAATCTGTTTCTACTGGTTCAGAAATATTACCTATGACTAAATCAAAAGCTGTTTTTTCAAATGATTCTACCATCATACCTCGGCCAAACCAACCTAACTCTCCACCACTAATATCCGCTCCAGGCTCAGTTGAATTTTGTTTAACTAAATCTGTAAAATCATTAATCGTTGCTTGTTTTTTAAGTTCACTTATTTTATTTAAAGCTTCTTCTTTGGATATCCCGTTTTCACAACCAGTAGCTCCTTCGTAACAAATTAATAGATGGGAGACTTCAACTTCTTTTTCTTCTTCATTGGTAAAAGAATCTGTTTTGTATCTTCTGTCAATTAATTTAACTATTTCATAGCCATTAGATGCCTTAATTAAATCTGGTGTTATCTGTCCAATCGTCAATTCTTTAGCAATATTTACTAATTCTGGATTATCAGTTTCAATAATCCAATCTAAATTTCCATCATTATTTTTAGTTGATTCATCTTCACTATATTGCTTAGCTAAAGCTGAAAAATCACCACCAGAAATAACTTTACCAAAAACTTCTTCTGCTTTTTCTTCTGCCTGTTTATTATATTCATCCATCCCTTGTCTTTCTTCTTCAGTTAATTGTCTAATTTCATTATTTTCTTCTTTAAATTCAAGCAAAGGTGTTTCGCCAATCATTTTGATAGCAGCATTCACATCTTTTATGCCAGCTAATTCAACTAAAATTCTATAATCACCACCAGCTGTCTTATTAACTTGTACGTTTGGCTCACTTACGCCAAAAACATTAACTCGTCTTTCAATAACATCTCGAACACCTTCAACAGCACTACCTTGATCTTTCAGAGACACAGCTGAAATATCAGCTTGATAAATAAGCTGAGTTCCACCAAGCAAATCCAAACCTAGTCTAAAATCAACTTGTTCAACCTTTGGTAGAGGTAAACTGTATTTATCGATAGCTTGATTGTAATACCAACCAAAATCAACTAATAAAGCTGAAACAGCTAAAATAGTTACAAACATAAAAACCCACCAGATTTTTGCTTTCTGGCTGGGATTCATTATTTTCTGCAAAATGTTGTCTGACATAATTTAATTATACAGAATAAAAAACGCCCAAGTAGGCATTTCTTAATAAATATTGTTTTACTTATTATTTATATTAAGATAATACAGAATAAAAATCAAGGGGATAAATATTTATAAATTTCTAATGACTAATTTTTAATTTCTAATCACTAATTCACTATTTCCCACAGCATTTTTTGTATTTCTTTCCGCTACCACACCTGCCTTCGCCAAGGCTACGGCAAGGCGAGACTTAAAACTTCCAAGTTCGTGCTACGCCCTATTTCCCACAGCATTTTTTGTATTTCTTTCCGCTACCACATGGGCAGGGATCATTTCGTCCAATTTTATTTCCAGCTTCATCTTTTACTTTATCTTTAACCTGCAAAAAACTACTGCTAGAACTATTATTACCAGAAGTTTTAAACTGGCTAAACGAGCTACTATTATCAGACATTTCCTTGGCTGGCGCACTAAATTGAGTGGCTCGCTTTTCTGATGTTGGTGCAACTACTTGTTTGACATCACCTACTTTAAAAATTGAATAAACAACTTGTTTTTGAATTAAACCATTAAGTTCATTAAAAAGTCTATAGGATTCCTTTTTGTATTCAACTAATGGATCTCTTTGTCCATAACCACGCAAACCTATCCCTTTGCGCATATGCTCCATTGAATCTAAATGCTCCATCCAAAGAGTGTCAATTGATCTTAATAAAATAGCTTTCTCTATGTCTGTCCAAATTATCTCTGACTTTTCAGCCATTTGTTTCAGTTTTTCATAATTCTTCAATGCCAAACCTGATAAATGTTCAATGATAGCTGTTCGAGCTTTAACTTTATCTAATTTATTTCCATTTTTAGTATAACTTGATAAATCATCTTTTAATTTACTTTCAACGGGAAAAATAGTAGAAGCTACTTGATAAATTTCTTCCAAATTCCAATCCACTACCTGTTCGGCTGATGTATGAAACAAAACCACTTGTTCAATTTCATTTTCTACCATTTCTAAAATAATATCAGCTAATTTTTTCTTTTCTTCTTTTATTTTTTCTGATTTATCTTTATCGGCTATTTCTAAAATTTCACGTCTTCTTTTATAGATGGCTTCTCTGTGTTTATTAATTACATCATCATACTCAACTAAATGTTTTCTAATATCAAAATTATTTGCTTCAACTTTAGCTTGAGCTGATTCAATTGAACGAGAAACCATTTTGTTTTCAATCGGCATATCTTCTGGTACTTTTAATGTTTGCATCAAACCTTTCATTTTTTCACCGCCAAAAATCCTCATTAAGTCATCCTCCATTGATACGTAAAACTGACTTGAGCCGGCATCACCCTGACGACCAGCTCGACCACGTAACTGATTATCGATTCTTCTTGATTCGTGTCTTTCAGTACCTATAATATGTAATCCGCCAAGATTCTTTACTTCTTCTTGCGTTTTAGCGTCAGAAGGATTACCACCCAAAATTATATCGACTCCCCTGCCAGCCATATTGGTCGCGATGGTAACTGCTCCAAGTTTTCCAGCTTGGGCGATAATTTGTGCTTCTTTTTCATGATGCTTAGCATTTAGAACTTGGGCTTTCACACCTTCTCTTTCCATCATGTCAGCCAAAAGCTCATTTTTTTCAATTGAAATAGTACCGATTAAAACTGGCTGTCCTTTTTCATAACGTTTTTTTGTCTCCACTACTACTGCTTTAAATTTACCCATTTCTGATCGATAAATTAAATCATTTAAATCTTTTCTAGACATTTCCTTATTGGTCGGGACTACAATTGTTTCTAAGCTATAAATTTTAGCGAATTCCTCAGCCTCAGTTACCGCCGTACCAGTCATACCAGCTAATTTTTCATACATTCTAAAATAATTCTGAAAAGTAACAGAAGCCAATGTCTGCGATTCACGCTGAACTTTAACATTCTCTCTGGCTTCAATTGCCTGATGCAAACCTTCGCTATATCGACGACCAAACATTAACCTGCCAGTAAATTCATCTACTATTACCACTTCTCCATCTTTTACAACATAATCCCGATCACGCTTAAATAAAGCCATAGCCTTAAGCGCTTGTTCAATATGATGAACATCTCTCATGCCACCAGAAGTATAAATATTATCCACATTCAACATTTTTTCTAAACGAGAAATACCACCTTCTGTTAATGTCGCTGCTCGCATTTTCTCATCTATATTATAATCTTCGTTCTCTTTTAATCGACGAACTAATTCATTAAATTTAAAATATTTTTCTGTTGATTCTTCTGCTGGAGCGCTAATAATCAAAGGTGTACGAGCCTCATCAATTAATATTGAATCAACTTCATCAACAATGGCATAATTTAAATCTCTCTGTGACATTCTCTCTAGTCCATGTGCCATATTGTCACGCAAATAATCAAAACCATATTCATTGTTTGTGCCATATAATACATCGCAAAGATAAGCTTCTTTTCGTTCAACTTCAACTAAACTACTCTCTTGCTCATTTTTTTCTAATTTATAAGAAATATCATGATTAATGCAACCGACGGTTAATCCCAGAAAACTATAAAGTTGTCCCATCCATTCAGCATCACGTTTGGCTAGATAATCATTAACTGTTATTAAATGCACTCCTCGTCCAGTTAGAGCATTTAAATAAGCTGGTAATGTCGCGACTAATGTTTTACCTTCACCGGTTTTCATTTCAGAAATCTGTCCACGATGCAATATTATACCGCCCATCAATTGCACGTCATAATGTCTTTGTTTCAATACACGTCTAGCCGCTTCACGAACCACGGCAAAAACTTCGGGTAATATTTCATCTAATTTCTTTTTTTCTGCTTCTATATCTCTTTCTCTTGCATTGATTGATTTGTCGACATTTAGTTGCTTTTTAAACTTATCTGTCATTTCTCGCAATTTAATATCAGACATAGCTTTAAACTTCTCTTCAAACGCATTAATACTATCAACTGCTGGTTGTAGTAATTTAACAACTTTTTTATTTGGATCGCCAAAAATTTTATCTAATATATTCATAAAATAATAATGTTATCTTTGTCTTCTTTCTTTATCTTTAAGCTTTTCTTTGTACTTAACAATTTGTTGTGCTAAGTGATCTTTAACCTTATCAATTGCTTTATATAAATCTTTTTCGGTTTTTTCTACACGCAATAGTTGTCCCGGTAGACTTAAATTAACTTCAGCTCTAAAAATTTCACCTTTCAAATGATGTTTAGTTGTCATTTCTACTTCAAAGGCTACATTCAAAACTTGTTGATTACCTAAAAACTTTTCCAACATCAACATTTTTTCTTCAATATAATTCTCCATAGCTGGAGTTAATTTTAAATTTGTTGCTTTAATTTTTATTTTCATCTTTTTAAATAATTAAATTATTAAATACTTATTTTTTATCCTAATTATCTTAAAAATCTTTAAAATCTTAAACATTCTCTAATAATTAATTACCCAATTATTTTTCCCCAAAGTGATAAAAATTTATCACCAAACTTAAGTACATCGCGATAAGTAACAAAAATAATTAAAAGCATTAATAGGGCAAAACCAATATTATGCATCGCCGCCTCTACCTCGCGTTTTACTGGCGAACCCTTTATTTTTTCAATTATTAAAAATAACACTCTACCGCCATCAAGTGCTGGAATCGGCAAAAAATTAATGATTGCCAAATTAATCGAAAAGAGTGCTGTGAATTGCAGAATATAAATAAAACCCATGTGAGCCACTTGACCAGTAATAACAGCTATGCCAACTGGACCAGCTAATTCCTGCGTTAAACCTTGTCCGACAAATAAATTTTTAAACAATTCATAAAAGGCTAGTAAGATTAACCAAGTCAAACTGAAAGTTGTTTTTATACCTTCCCAAATTGCTAAATACCATGGATATTTTGCTATGCCAGTTTCGGTTATAGAAACTCCAATACCACCCCTACCTGTTTCCGATCTTAATTCAGGAACTACCTCTATATTTATATCTTCTCCACCACGCTTTATATTATAATTTAATTTTTGATTAACATGACTATCGACATAATCCTGCAATTCAATGTAATTGCCAAACTCAACTTCGTCAATACTATTTATAATATCTCCCATTTTTATCTCCGCCGCTTTAGCTGGTGATTCATCCATAACTCCAACAATCTGAATTCTTTCTTCCAAAACTTGAACTCGTGGATCAATTTCATCATCCAAGACTTGTGGAATACCAATCATAAAACCAACAATTATCAAAACCATAGCTAATACTATATTCATTACCACGCCGGCTGACAACATAGTTGCTCTTTGCCAAATCTTTTTTGAAGCAAAGCTATCTCCGGCTTTATCATCATTATCATCTTCGCCTTTAATTTTTACAAATCCACCTAGCGGTAATAAATTGACTGAATAAATAGTACTAACAGCGTCTTTGACTTCTCGACCACCCCAAACTATGCACCATTTGTCTTGATTATTTTTATAAAAACCAAAAATTCTTGGTGGATAACCAAAACCAAACTCTTCAGCTTTTACGCCAAATTTTTTTGCAGTTAAAAAATGCCCCATTTCATGAGCAAAAACTAAAACTGAAAAAACAGCTAGGAATATAAAGATAGTAAACA
>CAYXNZ010000032.1:0-8685 GCA_964467155.1 uncultured Gammaproteobacteria bacterium
GAACCCCGACTGAAGTGTTCCACCAAAATAATTAAGCTTTGGAATAGAATTTAAGGTATTAACGTTGTGTTCCTAATATTATAATTTGCTTCAATTCATACTGTTTGATAAAATTATTACAGTTAATATATTTTTTATTTAAATTTTTATATATGCAACAAAAAAAAGTAAAAGTCGCTGTGAGTGGATATTTCAATCCATTACATGTTGGACATCTTGAGATGGTAGAAAAAGCCAAAACTTTAGGTGACCATCTTGTAGTAATCGTTAACAATGACAATCAAGTAAGATTAAAAGGTAGAATACCTTTCATGAGTGAACAAGATAGATTAAAAATAGTCGGAGCTTTAAGATGTGTTGATGAAGTTTTTTTATCTATTGATCAAGATTTATCTGTTTGTCAATCATTAGAAAAAGTTAAGCCAGATATTTTTGGTCAAGGAGGAGATAGAAATGAAGGCAATATTCCAGAGGCTGATATTTGCAGAAAATTGAAAATTAAAATGATTGATGGCTTGGGCCAAAAGATTAGATCAAGTTCAGACTTAATAAAAGACGCTTCAGAAGTACAAAAAAATATTTAACAAAATACATGTTTAAAAAAATTTTACTACTCATTATTATTTCAACTATAGTTTTTAGTGTGTTATATCTTTTGCAAATAAATTTACAGGCAGGTGATTCAGATGAGTCAATTGCTTTTGTCGTTTTGAAAGGCGAGAGCGCTAAAGATGTTTCTCAGAAATTAGAAGAAGCAGGATTAATCAAATCTGCTTTTTATTTTGATTTATATATTTGGCAGAAAGAATGGCAGACTAATTTTCAAGCAGGCATCCATTATTTAAGTCTAAGTATGAAGATGAAGGAAATCGCTACAGATTTAGTTAGTAGTGGAAATTCAGGTGATGAAATAATTGTAAAAATCATAGAAGGTTGGTCAATCACTGATATGGCTGAGTATTTTGATGACCAAAAATTATTTAAAGAAAAAGATTTTTTGAAAGCAGTCGAATATTCGATAGGAAAAGGATATTTACAAGATTATAATTTTTTATCGGATAAACCAAAAAAATATGGATTGGAAGGTTATTTGTTCCCAGACACTTATAGGGTTTTTAAGAGCGCTAGTCTAGATGATATAATTAGAAAAATGTTATCAAATTTTGATTTAAAGTTAACAGAAAAAATGAGGAGTGATATAACCAGTCAAGGTAAAACAATTTATGAAATAATTACAATGGCCTCATTAATTGAAAAGGAAGTGAGAAGTTCGGATGACATGGAGACAGTGTCGGGTATATTTTGGAATAGAATAAAAAATAGACAGCCTCTTCAATCTTGCGCAACATTGGCTTACGTTTTAGGAGAGGATAAAAAACAATACACAACAGAAGATACTAATATTGATTCATTGTATAATACTTATCGTCATCAAGGATTACCACCTGGACCAATTTGTAATCCAGGGTTACAGGCTATAAAAGCGGCGATCTATCCTAATGATACGAATTATAATTATTTTTTGAGTCGATTAAGTGATGGAAAAACAATTTTTAGCGCAACTTACGATGAACATTTGAAAAATAAAGCTAAATATTTAAAATAATACTATTAATTGACAAATTTTTTATATTTGTTATTATGTTAATAGACAATTAAATTGGTCGCAGACAGTAGGCATTAGATAAGACCTGCCGAGACAGAAGTTAATTTTAGATTAATTTTTAAATCTGCGATTTTTAGCAGATTTTTTGTTTATCTTATTATTTATAATTTATATACAATATGTCTAAAACAAAAGGACAAAAAAAACATATCTTGTCTGAATTGGAAGATAAAATTAGTCGAGCTAAATCGGTTGTTTTTGCCAGTTTTAGCGGACTAGGCGTAAAGGAGAATGAAGAATTAAGAGGAAAACTTAAATCTGAAAATAGTGAGTATTATGTTGCTAAAAAAACATTATTAGGTTTGGCTTATAAAGAGAAGGGGATTGATTCTTTGAATATTAAGGATTTCTCTGGACAAGTAGCTGTTGTTTTCGGCTATGAGGACGAGGTAGCGCCAGCTAAAATTTTGAATCAGTTTAAGAAAAACAATGAAGATAAGATAAATTTTATTGGTGGTATATTGGAAAATAAATACATAGACGCAGAAAGAGTTAATGATTTAGCAAAATTACCTAGCAAGATTGAATTATATGCCAGATTGGTCGGTTCAATTAACGCACCTGTCTCAGGATTTGTTAATTCTTTGGCTGGTAATTTAAGAAATTTTGTTTATGCTTTAAAAGCAATAGAAGAAAAAAAATAATTTAAATAATAAATAATTAATTTATAAAATTATGGCAGACGAAAATAAAAAAGACGAAATAACAAAAGATGCTCCTGCAGTTGAAGAAAAGCAGAAAGAAACTACAGCTGAAGAAGATGTAGTTGTACCTGACAAATTCAAATCCTTAGTCGAAGAAGTTGAAAAGATGTCAGTATTAGATTTAGCCGAACTGGTTAAAATCTTAGAAAAGAAATTTGGCGTATCTGCTGCTGCCCCAGCCATAATGATGGCTAATGGTGGAGCTGGTGAAGTTGCTGAAGCTGTTGAAGAAAAAACCAGTTTTGATGTTGAGTTAACTGATGCTGGTGGTAACAAGATTGCCGTTATTAAAGCAGTTAGAGCATTAACTGATAAGGGTTTAAAAGATGCCAAGGATTTAGTTGATGGCGCTCCGAAGATGGTCAAAGAAGGTGTAAAGAAAGAAGATGCTGAAGTAGCTAAAGCTCAGTTAGAAGAAGCTGGCGCAAAAGTAACTTTGAAATAAAATAAGAAAATTTCAAATAAAAAAATACAGGTTATAAAACCTGTATTTTTTTGTGTTTAGTTGACTTTATTAGTAGAGTGTGGTAAGTTGATTTGAAAAATAAAAAATATGGAGGTGTTGATCATTGAAAAGAATAGTCTTTTTTCCTGGCATCCCGCAGCTCCGAGAGAATCTTGAAAAAAGGTTTTTGCAAAAGTTGCAGGATGAGTTTGATGTCTCTTTTTTCAACGGGGACATTAAAAATGTAGAGGTGGTGGAATATTATATTATGTATTCTGCTGGTGCGATGTGGTTGCCTAAGTTAATAAGGCGTCAGAAACTACATCGAGCGAAAAAAATTATATTTATCGCTCCGGCCGGACTTAGTTTGAATCGAAATGTTGCTGTACATGTTTGGCGGTATTTCGGCGAGATATGGAAACTCGCAAAGGTTGAACCCTTATTAGCCTTTAGAGCGGTAAAAGAATCTTTGAAGATTTCTTTTGCGACGACGAAGCTTATCGTTAATTTCGATTTGCGAGATTCTGAGAGGAAAATTTTTGGCAGATTGACAGATGCTTATTTACTAAGATTTTCTTCCGACAGACTAACAAGCGAGTTAGACCTGCCAGGAGCTCGTAAAATCACTTTATCTGGTGGACACTTTGGGATTTTGACTAACCCTGATACTATCAACCAGATAAAAAAAGTCCTCAATGACGAATTTGATTCTTGAGGTGCCGTTATTCAGAATATTGGATAGCGGCGTTTTTTTATTCTTCAAAATAGTCAGCGTTGATTGAATAGATAGTAGTATTATTAAGGAAGTATATTTTTTCATTTATTTCATCAACTGTAAAATCTTTTAAATCATTAAAATCATCACAGGCATATTGTAGTAAAAGCGTACCTGATTTATCAAAAATAATTAATCTTTTTTGCTTTGGTTCTAGAATATAAATATATTTTTTTTCTGGCGAAACTTCTATTTTTGTCGCTTCCTCGATAGCTGGTTCAATTGAAGAAATGGTAAATTCCTGTAAACCACCCTTGAGTAGTTTTAAGATCTCACCATTTTTTTTCAATACATAAATATTGCCATCAATTGCTAGGTCAACTGTGTCAGACATATCTATATCATCTTTTAGCCATGACGTAGGTGAAGTTATGTTGTCACCAATGTTATAACGTAAAATTTTATTATCAACATTGTCAAGCAGATAGAGTCGATTGTTATATAGGGCCTGACCAGCAATTTGAGAAAAATTTCCGTCAAATTCAATCTTTATTGGAGTAAATTCTTCATTTTCAATATTAAGTCTTACTATTTTATCAGTATTTAAATAAAATAAATTATTATCTTTATCAGCCAATGGTTTGGTTATCTTAATATAAGCTGGATTAGTATTAGTAATGGCAGTAATTAGTTTATCTGTTAGATTTACCACATAAACAGTTTTTAAACTTGAATCACTACTATAGATGGTATTGGACAACATAACAATGTTATCTGGATTAGCTAACGAGTTTAGGTCGGCTAAATCAGCAATTTTTCCTGGAGACTCTATTTTTGTTATATGACTTATTTTATTAATATGTTCTTGGTATTTTTCCATAAAACGAGAATATTTTTCTTCTTGTTCTTTGTTGGTTTGTGGATATTCTGCTAATAGTATTTTCGCTTCTTCTATTATTTTTTTAGCACCTTCTTCATTGTTGTATAGTAAACTAGCGTCTATTTGATTTTGTTTTTGTTCAATTTTTTTAGTTAATTCATTGAGCACATTGGCATTTTCAATCTTCTGATTTTTATAATTAATCCAAACAATATTCTGAACAAGCAATGCGAGACAAACAAAAGCAGCGGCAAATAAGATTTTATTTTTTTTGTTTAATCCTCTAAACCAGGCGATACTGTTTACTAAGTTATTGCCAATTGATTTGATAAATAAGCCTGCCTTAAGCGAAGTATTTTTCCCAAAATCAATCAGTCTTTGTTTATTTGAGAATATTTTGAAGATTAAAATTATAACATTTATTATGTAGGACAATATAAGTTTTAATATATCTATGATTTTTTTTAATGAAAAAAGCCGACTTCGTTTTTTTGAAAAAATTTTATCTTTCAAGAGAAAATTTTTGTCAGTCAATTTTCTTGTTTTTTGGTTAAATTTTGGAATAAGACTGCTTAAAATATTAAACCAATCTCTGAAATTTATCATTCCGCTAGGCGAAAGAAGTTTTTCCGTGCTTTCTTCAGTCTGTTTTAATGAGCTGATAGATGCTTGCGTTGAAGGCGGAGATGCCTTTACTGAGGTTTCTGTTTTTTCTATACCAATTGTGTTTTTTATAATTAATCCCAAAAAGGGGATATAGGCATTAATTTTAGACAAAGTGTTTTTTATTTGTTCTACTGCGCTAGCTGGCGGTAAGGTAGTGGTAATTTCTATTAATTGTTTGTGAGACAAATATTCAGGCAGGGTTTCGCTGGTAAAAATAAAATAACCGTTATTGGGCATAGCACCGCTGATAACATTTGAAAATAGTTTGGTTTGTGTGGCTGACCGAGCCGTACCTTTACCGTCGGCTTGCTCAGTAATATCAGTCAAAGTATATTTTGACGATGTCTCCGTTTTTTGTTTAGAAATCATCAGAGCTTTGTTTTTACCAATTGTTGTAAAATGTATTTGATTTTTATAAACAACACCGATAGTAGCATTAATAATTTTTGTGTTTATTTTTACTTTTTCAGTACGTAAAAATTCAGCTAATTTTTTGTTAGTTTTAGCTAGGGCTGATTCAAAAATATGTTCAACTTTTAAATCAGGCAATCTTTCTCTTAAAATTATTTTTTCGTTTTGATAATAATTATGATTTAAAGTATTAACTAAAAAATTTATCATCTTTAAATCAAAGGCTTTTTTGGATTCTATTTCAATAATAATAAAAAGCTTACCTGCTAAATTTTCCTTGTAGGCGTCTGGTTGTGAAACAAAAACTTCACTGGTACTAGTAGTCCGGTGAGCTGGAGTTAAAAAAAGTTGAGCAATTCTATAGCCCATATAATATTTTGATTAACACAAAATTTAGATCAACTCTAATTTAATGCTAGTTTTGACTTAATGACATATATATTATACTATAAAAATAGATAATATGAAAACTATTAAATTATGTTAGAAAAATTATTTGGATCCAATTCACGAGTAAAAATACTTAAGATTTTTTTGCTCAATGCTAATCAAAAATTTTACATCAGACAATTGGCTCGCGATTTAAAACTTCAGCTCAATTCTGTTCGTCGTGAATTGGAAAATCTAGAAAAATTTGGCCTACTGATTTCTAGTGTTGGCTCAGAGGGTGAGAAAACTAAACAGGAAAAAAAGTTTTATCAAGTAAATCCGGATTTTGTTTTATTTGAAGAAATTAAAGCGCTAGTCATGAAAGCTCAAATTTTGTATGAAAAAGATTTTATTGATAAATTAAAAAATATTGGTAAATTAAAATTATTAATATTGACAGGCATCTTCGTCAATAATCCAAATTCGCCAATTGATTTATTAATTGTTGGAAAATTTAATAAATTAAAATTTTTAAAATTAATTAGAGAAATAGAAAAAGAATTAGGCAGAGAAATTAATTATACCTTGTTTGATAGACAAGAATTAAAATATCGTCATGATATTACTGATGTATTTTTATATAATGTATTAGAAGGAAGAAAAATAGTAGTAATAGATGAAGTTGGATTGATTTAAATGCGATTTTATTAGTTAAAAATTAATATTTTTGGCACAAAAAGAACTTTGATATAATCATAGTTCTTTTTTATTTAACTTTAGCCATTTTTACATTTATTTATTGACAAATATTCGTTTCTATGCTAATTTTATCAGTTATTTGAATAATAATTCTATGGAAATAAACGAATTTTTTAATTTAATAAAGACACGTCAGCGAACTGTTTTGAGGATAGTTTTGCTGATTTTGTTTATTGTATTAGCTGTTACTTTTGTTCAACCATTAAAGTATTGTGCTAGCTCAAAATTATTATTAACTCAAGATAGTGTTGTTGGAGCTGATGCTTATAGTATCTCAAAATCAAATCAATTTTTAACAAATACTTTATCTCAGGTTGTTTATTCAAATTCTTTTTTTGAGCAGGTTTTGGCCTCTGGTTTCAATATAGAAGTTAGTCAATTTTCCACTAACCAAAACAGAAAAATGAAGCAATGGCATAAAATGATATCGGCTCGCCCAATTAGTGATACTGGTATGATAGTCATTAATGCTTATCATCAAGATAAATATCAAGCTGATCAAGTTAATCAAGCCGTTACTTTTGTTTTGAAAACCAGACATGGACTTTATCATGGTTTGGCCAATAAAGTTTCAATTAAAATTATTGATAAATCAACTTTATCTAATTGGCCAGTTAAGCCAAATATTATAGTTAATATTTTTGTCGGTTTATTTCTTGGAATTATTTTTAGTTTCGTATTTGTATATATTTTTTCAAATAGTGATTTTAAATTATGGCCGAAGAAAAAAAACAAATCAAATGATTCTGGAAATTTAAAACAACGATTATTCGAGGCGGAGAAAAAATATGTTGATAATAAAAATTGGCATAAAGTAGAAGAGCTGATAGAAAAAAAACAAACCGAAGGATTATCCGAGGAAGAGCTGAATTTTTTTAATAGAGATGAAATTGTTCCAAACAATAAAGAAAATGATCCAATCAATTTTAATGGTGATATGAGAAATGTAATTAAATAAAAATGAAAAATAATAAATTAAAAAATAAAGAAAAAATTACAGTTATAATTCCTACTTATAATGTTGAGGGGATAATTCGTCGTTGCATAAAATCAGCTCTTTGGGCTGATGAGATTTTAATAGTTGATGGTGATAAAATTGGTTATAGCACTGATAAGACTGTAGAGATTGCCAGAGAAATGGGTGCTCGCATCTTAAAACATAAATATGAATATAGTGCTAAGCAAAAAAATTGGGCTATCCCACAAGCGAAAAATAATTGGATATTTCTTCTGGATAGTGATGAAGTTATTACTAAAGAATTGAAAGATGAAATTTTTAATTTATTACACTCAAAAGATTTGAATAAATATTATGGTTTTGGTGTTGCTAGACCACATTATTTTTTGGGTAAATTTTTACGTTGGGGTGGGCGTTATCCTTTATATAATATCAGAATGTTCAAAAGAAAATGTCGTTATGAGGACAGAGATGTTCATGCTCATATAATTTTGCCAAAACACAAGGTACAAAATTTAAAAGGTGATTTGTTACATTATAGTGATCCAGATTTAAATCATTTTTTTCAAAAATTTAATCGTTATACTACCTATCAAGCAAATTACATGCTAAAAGTTAGACAACGGGGAGTAAAAATAGAATGGAAGAAGTTTTTTTCTTATAACATATATACAAAGTCTATTATTAAGGACATTTGGTATTTTTTACCTTTTGCTCCAATTTCTAGATTTGTTTATATGTATTTTGTCAGACTTGGGTTATTGGATGGTCGTCATGGTTTTATGATAGCGCTTCTGTATGCTTTTCAGGATTATGTCAGCAAAACAAAGTATTTAGAATTAAGACAAAAACAACCGAGATTAAGGTTTGCGATTCAGGATTTTGTTAAAATATTTATTCCAAAAAAACATTTTAGTATCGGGATATCCGACAGGTTATTTAAGGAAACTATTTAATCAGATGTTGTTTTTTAGCGAGTATTTATACGGTTTTGACTAACCGTATTTTTTTGTGTAAACATGGCGCCAAGGATAGACCAAATAATTATTTGAGTAATTATTTTTTGCGAAGCCGATTCAAAAATTATCGAGGGAATAGTTGCTAGTAAAATC
>CAYXNZ010000033.1:0-8167 GCA_964467155.1 uncultured Gammaproteobacteria bacterium
GAGGGCTATCCAAAATAATTATCAGTATGAAAATTTTTTTGTTTGGTAAGCAGAAGCAGCTAGCATTAATTATTTGGATTAAAAATATATTTAGACCAATGTATGGTCAATGTGATTGGCAGGGTATGATAATTAGTTTTTTCATAAGACTTTTTCAAATAATTGTTAGGGGAGTATTAATGTTATTTTTATTTATCGGTGCTGTAGTTGTAGTTTTAATATGGTTAATTCTTCCGATATTTACGATATATGAAATTATTTTTCAATTATTTTTGTAATTAATGGAAAATTTAAATAAAAAAGAAAATAATCTGCAATTAATAACTTGTCCAGAATGTGATGGATCTGGAAGAAAAAAAAGTGGTTTAATTTGTTCACATTGCTTAGGTATGGGCATGGGTGCTTTTTATAATGGAAAATTTTTATATTGGGGACCAAAGCTTGGTCGGGCGACAATTAAACTTCGTCATTTAAAGAGAACTTTGAATATCGTCATAAATCTAATTGCTATAATGTTTGGTTTAGCGGGTTTATTGGCTCTGACTTGGTGGATTATAAACGACGGAGCAGTTGAAGATAATCTTGGTATTTTTTCTTTTTGGCGACATAAGAGTTGGTTAATTTTATTATTTTGGTTTGGTCTTTTGGCTGACCAATTTATTTTTTATCGTTTATCTGAAGAAGAAGCTCAAAAAAAGAAAATTAAAAAAACAACCTACGAAGAACGTAGTAAGCAATTTAATTTACCTGATAATTGGTTGGAGCTTAAAAAAATAAAAACTAAATACAGAGTGGATGTTTCTACGGGTTTTAGCTATTCAGCCTTTAGAGTAGTTGAAGAATCTTTTATATTAGCCAATTCGGCGAAAAACGATACAGTTTTAGTTATGCATTTATTTTTTAGTTTATTAAAAGATAATGAAATTGCAGCTTTATTTTCTAGATTGGATATTGATGCAAAGGGTTTAGTCCAGAAAGTTAAAAAACAAATTTTACAAATTCCGAATCAAGATAATTTAACCAGACTATCAAATGGTGTGAAGGAAGTTTTTATTGAAGCTTATATCAATGCTTCGCGTAATGGGCAAAAAGAAGTCAGAGTAATTGATTTATTATTGCCAATGTTGTCCAGAGATAAAATGTTAGAAGAAATACTTTACGATTTAGATGTTGATAAAGATGAGATTAAAAATATTATAGAGTGGTTTAGGATTAATCAAAAATTGATTAATAACTACAAAATTTATAAAAAAATGGCTCGTTATAAACCAGCTTCAAGTATGGATAGAGCTTACACGGCTGTGGCCACTCCAGCATTAAATCATTTTGCACATGATTTAACAGTGGCGGCTAAATGGGGTCGATTGGAACTTTGTGTTGGACGTGATAAAGAAATTGAAAATATATTTCAACAATTAGAGAGTAGTCGGAGTGGTATTATTCTGGTTGGTTTAGTTGGTGTCGGAAAAAACGCGATAGTTGAACAAATTGCCCAGATGATGGTCGAAGAAGATGTTCCGAAATTACTTAAGGATAAGAGATTGGTTGAGCTGGATATTTCAAGACTGGTTAGTGGTGCTGATCCATTTCAAGCTGAAGAAAGAATGCTGGTGATTATCGACGAAGTAGCTCGAGCCAGAAATATTATTCTTTATATTGACAATATAGAAAATATTATGGGAATTAGCTCTGGTAGCGAAGAAAGTCTTGAGTTATCTGAGGTACTAGCTAAAGCAATTGAACAAAAGAAAATAATTTGTTTAACTACTGCTACAAAAAAGAACTACGCTCAGTTTATTGAAGATAAACCTTTGGGTAATAATTTAGCTAAAATTGATATAGAAGAACCAGAAATAAACCAAGCCATTCAAATGATTGAAAGTAAAATTGGTTATTTTGAAAGTAAATATAATATTTATTTTTCTTATAAATCAATCGCCAAGGCTGTTGAGTTAACAAATAAGTATGTCCATGATAAATATTTGCCAGATAAAGCAATAAGTATGCTAGAAACAATAGCCGTTAAGATAGCAAAAAGTAAAGGTAGTAATAGTATGGTTGGCGAAAATGACGTAGCAAGTGTAATTAGTGAAATGACTAAAATACCAGTCAACAAGATTAGCCAAAGCGAAGGTCAAGAATTGTTAAATTTAGAACAAAAAATTCACGAAAGAATGATTGACCAAGAGGAAGCGGTAAAAATGGTAGCTGATAGTTTAAGACGAGCTAGAGCTGAACTTAGAGAAAGTAAGCGTCCGATTGCTAGTTTTTTATTTATGGGTCCAACTGGTGTTGGTAAAACTGAATTGGCCAAGACAATTGCTGAAGTTTATTTTGGCCGAGAAGATTATATGATTAGAATAGATATGAGTGAATATCAGCATCCAGATAGTGTGAAAAAAATGATTGGTAGTCCACAAAATTTAGGGTTACTAACTGAAGCAGTTAGAAAAACACCATTTGCATTAATATTGCTTGATGAATTTGAAAAAGCTCATCCAGATATTTTGAATTTATTTTTACAAGTTATGGACGATGGTCGATTGACTGATGGACAGGGGAGAACGGTTGATTTTACAAATTGTATTATTATTTCAACCTCTAATATTGGTGCTACGTATATTCAGTCGCAGATTATGGCCGGTAAAAAAATTGAAGAAATTAAGCAAACGTTAATAAATGAAAAATTAAATCAATCATTGAGACCAGAGTTAATTAATCGTTTTGACGGGATTATTGTTTTTAAACCTTTATCCATAAATGACGTTGAAAAGATAACTAAATTAATTTTAAATAAAACAGAAAAAATGTTGGAAGCCAAGGGTGTTGGCTTATGGGTAGATGAAGCTGGGATAAAGTTATTGGCTAAGCAAGGTTTTGATCCCAAGTTTGGTGCTCGACCATTGAGACGTTTGATTCAAGATAAAATAGAAAATGAAATCGCCAATAAGATATTGGCCAATGAAGTTAAACGAAGAGATGTGATAGTTATAAATAGTGAGGCAAAAATTTCGATAGAGAAGGGGAGACAGTTATAAGTTAATAGCTAAAATATTGTTATTAAAAAAATGGCGCAACCTCAGTGAGAGTCAAGGTGCGCCGTTTATGAAGCCTGTACTTATAGACATATCGAATTTTTAATTTCTCCGATTATTCCACACAGAGAATAGTCTATAAATATTCGTTGAACATTTTTTGAAATATTGATTTTTTTATTATCATCGTCTACAACTATTCGGATCTGAGCACTTGTCGACGCTTCAATCGTTAGGTGTTTTTTAGTATCAAAACTTGTAGCATCACAAATAACAAAATCCTTTTTGCTTAATTTGTTTATTTTTTCCACGGCCTCAGAAGTAAGCTCAGAAAAAAAAACTATTGAGTTTAAACCTAAATTATTCAAGCCAATAACTAATATTTCCTTGGTCATTGGATGAAAATTTCCCACAACAACTACTGATTGATCCAAGTTGTCATTCATGATTTTCCCCCTCCGTGTATTTATAATGAACTAACCATAAAAAAGAATAGTATAAGTTTATCATTAAGTCAAGCTTTTTGCTAAGTTTTTAAGAAATAAATAATTAATTAATAAAAACATGGAATTGTATTATTTTTTTAGCGGTTTATTTAGCGGGACAATTAGTCTATCGCTTGGTTTTTTGGTGTTATATAAAGATCGAAAGAATGGTTTTGTAAAGATTTTTGCAAGTTTATGTTTTTTCATTGCTTCTTATTTGTTTTTCTACATGTTTTGGCCATTTGCCAAGACTCATAGCTCGGCGCTTTTTATTAATCAAATCACTACACTTTGTCATATACCGGTGCCTGTGCTTTTTTTACATTTTATTGTTTCTTGGCTGGGCATATATGAAAAAAATAAAAAAGTCATAATGATTGCTTATGGAGTTTCAATTGTATCTTTATTCTTAACATTTACCCCGTATTTTATAAAAGATATGGTGCCTAAGTTTGGAGTTCAGTATTGGCCAGAACCAGGTATTTTATATCATTGCTACACGGCTACACTTTTCTTAATAATTATTTATTCTTTTTATTTACTTTTTAAACATTATCGTTTAAGTTCAGGCGTTAGAAAAGCACAGATAAAATATATTATCATAGCGGCAATTCTCGGTTATATTGGGGCATCTTCTAATCTTTTTTGGTGGTACAACATTAATATTCCGCCTTATGCATTTATTTTGGTTTCCTTTTGGACAATTTTTATCACTTACGCTATTGTTGCTCATCGATTACTGGATATTAAATTTGTTTTGCGTCGTTCGTCCGTTTACCTGTTTTCTTTCATCACTATTCTCGTCATTGTCATACCAATCAAATTATTATTTCATTGGAAATTTACAAACTATAACATTTCAGACAGTCTTAATTCAACATTGCTAATTGATTTTTTATTTTTAATTTTTGCACTAGCTATTTTTCAACCAATTAAAAATCGTTATTATCATTTAGCTAATAAATACTTTTTTTCTTCGCTATATGATAGTCAGAAAATAATATCTGATCTAAGTAGACATTTAAGGTCAACTCTTGATACTAAGAGAATATATAGTTTTGTTAGAAGTATTCTTGTGGATTCGATGCATGTTAAAACAGTTAGTTTTTTTATTTATCAAAGAGATAAAAATAGCTACATAATCCAAGCCAACGGTGGCATCAACACTAATAATCAAAAGGAATTTTCGATAAACGATTTATTACGCAAACATTACATTATGCGTAATCGAATAATTGTTGTTGGAGAACTCAAACGAGATCACTACGAAGAATACAAAGAAACAATTGATTTATTACATCAAAGGGATATTGAAATATTGGTACCATTAGGTGTTAAAAATAGAACAATTGGTTTGATTGCTCTAGGTCAAAAGGAATCTCTAGATCCATATAATAATGAAGATATTCGTGTATTGGGAATAATTAGTGGGTTATCTGCTTCAGTAATTGAAAATGCCAATCTATACCAAGAGACCAAGGACAAAAATATTAAAATGAAAGAATTGCTAGAAATGAAAACTGATTTCCTTCGAGTAGCTAACCATCAATTAAATACACCATTATCTATTATGCGTAATGCTCTGGAGGCAGTGAAGGATGGCACTTTACCCTTAGAAAGAAGTTTGGAAATCGCCAACAAAGGATTAGAAAGAATCAGCGATACTTTATCTGATTTTTGGAGTGCTATGGACTTAGAAGGAGAAAGAGACAAATCAAATTTAATTAAAACTAATATCGAAAAAATAATATACGAAATTGTTGATGAAAAAAAAGAATCAGAAGGAGTAAAACAAAAAAGCTTGCAGCTTAATATTAAAAAACCTGACTACGATTTACCGTTTGTAGTTTGCGATTCTAAAAAGATAGCTTATGTTATTAACAGTTTAGTTAATAATGCTATTTTTTATACAGCTAAAGGTGAAATTGACATCTCATTTGAAACAATAACATACAAAGAAACTGAATATCTAAAAATATATGTTTCTGATACAGGTGCTGGCATTGGGTCATCTGACAAAAAAAACCTATTCAAAAAGTTTTCTCGAGGCAAAGGTGCTAGTAAATTACACCCAGATGGTTCTGGTTTAGGTTTATATATTTCTAAGAAAATTGTTGAGGATAGCTTAGGTAGATTAAAATTGGAGAACACTGCACCAAACGTCGGCACAACTTTTAGTGTAACCTTACCTGTTCAAAAATAATTATGATTGAATTCTATTTGCTTATTATTTCAGCTGGGTTTTTCCTAACGTTACTGACAACTTTATTGATAAAGAAATTTTCTATTTTTTATAATATCGTTGATGATCCCAGTAATGAAAGAAAAATTCACAAACACCCGACCCCTTTGCTTGGCGGTATGGCAGTTTTTTTGTCCTTTTTTCTTATTTTGTATTTTGTTCAAGATAAATTAATAGCTGGAAATTTATCTGCCAATCATTGGCTAGGATTTTTTATTGGTGCTTGTTTTTTGATGATTGGTGGATTTCTTGACGATAAATATAATTTAAAACCAATTTATCAGGTAATTTGGCCGATATTAGCATCTTTTTGTGTAATCATTGGTGGAGTAGAGATAGAAAAGATAACTAATCCCCTGGGCGGTTTTATTTTTCTCGGATTGTTATCACCAGTATTAATTTTTATTTGGCTTATTGGCATGATGTACACTACCAAACTGTTAGACGGACTAGATGGTTTAGTTAGTGGGATGGCAGCAATTGGTGGTTTTGTTATTTTTCTTTTTACTATGACAACAAAATATTATCAACCAGACATTGGATTAGCAGCTCTGATTTTTTCCGTTTGTTGTTTGGGTTTTTTAGTTTTTAATTGGCATCCAGCAAAAATATTTTTAGGTGAAGGTGGTTCTTTGTTTATGGGTTATGTTTTAGCAGTGTTAGCAATTATATCTGGTGGTAAAATTGCAATTACCTTGTTAATTATGGGCGTTCCAATAATTGATGTAGCTTGGACCATCTCAAGGCGTATGTTAGCAGGAAAAAATCCATTCAAATTTGCCGACAAACAGCATCTTCATTTTAGATTAGTTGACCTGGGCATTTCTGTTAGATTAACAGTGTTGATATATTATCTGTTTTCTTTAATTTTTGGATTGTGCGCTTTGTTTTTGCAAAGTAAAGGGAAACTAATGGCCCTAGGAGTGCTAATTTCGATAATGCTCGGAGTGGTTGTTGTTTTTACTTTACTTGACAAAAACAGGAGGATTACTTAATATAAATATATACAAAAAGTTAGCCGCAATGGCGGTTTTTGTTTTGTAGTAATTTATTAAAAATATTTGAAATATATGTCCAAAATAGCAGTAATTAAGACTGGCGGAAAGCAATACAAGGTAAAAGAAGGCCAGACAATAAAAATTGAAAAAATAAAAGAAGACGAAGGTAAATCAATTAAATTTGATACTTTGTTGATTGCCGATACAGAAGGTAAGGATGTCAACATAGGTAAGCCTTCTTTGGGTGAAAAAGTAAGTGGCAAGGTAGTAGAACAAGCAAAAGGTAAAAAGGTTACGGTTGTTAAATATAAAAATAAAACCAGATATAAAAGAACACTTGGTCATAGACAACTTTTTACAAAAGTTGAAATAGGAAAGATTGCTTAAATTTTTAAAACATTTTTCATATAAAAAAACACTTGTGTAAACGAGTGTTTTTTTGTGTAGAAGATTATAATTCGTTTCTGTATTTTAAAGCATTAATCAGGGTCATTTCATCTGCGTATTCCAGATCAGTTCCAGTCGGTAAACCTTTAGCCAAGCGACTAATTTTTATTTTATAAGGTTTTAAAATTTTGGTTAGATAGAGGGTAGTTGTTTCACCTTCAATATTTGAGCTTAACGCTAAAATTATTTCTTTAAATGACACCTGTTTAATTTTTTCTATTAGTTGTTTTATGTTTAAATTTTCTGGTTTTATATTTTCTATCGTATTAATTAAACCACCTAATACATGATATTGACCTGAATATTGCTTAGTGGATTCCATTGACAAAACATCTCTTGAATCAGCAACCAGACAAAGTGTAGTTTTATCTCGATTACTATCAGCACAAATTTGACATGGATTTTTTTCTGCTATAGCTAAACAATTTTTGCAAATAGTAATTTTTTCTTTTAATTCGGCGATAGTTTGAGCAAATTTTTGTAATTGTTCTGCCGGTTGTTTCAAAAGATAAAAAGCATATCTTTCGGCCGTCTTTGGACCAACGGTTGGCAATTTTTGTAATTCAGTTATTAATGACTGAATAGCACGAGGCAGAGGCATATTAATTAAAGTTAGGCATCCCGCCCATTTCTTGCATTTTTTGGGCGATTAAACGTTGAACTTTTTTAATGGCATCATTAATACAATCTGCTAACATACCTTCTAAACTATCCTTGGCTAAATCTTCGTTTATATTAATTTGTGTAATTTCTAAATTACCGTTAATCACAACTTTAATTCCGCCTTTCTCAATTGTTACAGATTCTTGAGACATGGCATTTTGTAAAGTTTTAGCTTTAGAACGTAAATCTTTAAACTGTTTTAATTTGTTGAACATTTTTTTAGTAATTAGTAAATAGTTAAAGGTAATGTGCACACACATATTGCACTTTTTGCTAAAATGGGGGCATATGAAAACT
>CAYXNZ010000034.1:0-6002 GCA_964467155.1 uncultured Gammaproteobacteria bacterium
AAATTAATTTTGCCAAAGGCTCTTCGCCGTCACCGACAACAATTCCATCAATCATCTTACTTAACCTAATATTCTCCTGCAAGTATTTTATATGTTTACCTACCATCGGACCGCCGAATATAATAAACGAATTCTTATTAATATTTTTGAAATATTTAGCTAAAAATAAACTTTGAATAAATTGACGCGGATACAACACTGAAAAACATATTAAATTTGTATCTTTATGTATTTTAAATATTTTTTCAATTTCTTTATATCTTTCTTTAATGTCTTTTGTTTTGCACTTGCAAATATAAGATATAACTTCTGTTAAAGATAAATTGTTTATTTCTTCGTGAGTAAAGCCGAAATCTAATTTACAGTTCAAATCAATCATTTTATAATTTTTATAACCCAAATAATTTAAATATCCTGCCAAGATAGCAATGCCTAATGGCGAAAACACTTGATTAATTATTAATTGATTTTTCGAAAAAGCTGTTGGGAAAATCAATAAAGTTTTTAATTTTATATTATGTAATTTTTTCATTATATTCTATATTTTTAGCGCCAAATAAACACTGTATTTACAATTTAATCTTAATATATTATCTAGTTTTGGGCAAGAAAAAACCTTGGTATATCGCCAAGGTTTTTTCTATGTAAATATAAAATAATTTATTCTAAATAATCTTCTGGATCAACCGTAACATTATTCAACAACACTTCAAAATGTAAATGCGGACCATTAGAATATGAGCCAGCGCCAGAAGTACCAGGAGTACCACCAGTAAGCCCAATTGCTTGCCCTTCAGAGACTTGCTCGCCAACATTAACATAAATAGCTGACACATGACCATAGGAAGTTAGATGCCCAACATCAATATAATTTTTTACGTGCGTCACTTGATAACCAAAATATTCCAATGTTCGTACGACAATATTAAGAAAAAACATACCTCGGAAATTATCAATATGTTGAATTCAATACACTACTAACCCGCGATAATAAAAAGAAATTTTGTCTTTTTTGATCGGTTTAAATTCTTCTTTTTTTCGTTCTATTGTCTGACGACAATATAACTTCTTTATAATGTAATTCTGATAATAAGAATGGTCTAGCTATTTTTTCTTTTAATAACTTTTTGCTTTTTCGAAATACATCTTTCAACTCTTCTTTTGACATTCCTTTCCCTCTATTATAGTACCTAACAGTAGCTAAACAATCTCTTTTCATTATAGCCTTTTGATTTGCGTCAATTGATATTAATAATTTTTTTTTGAGTTTATTCGGAAATACGTTGTCAACTAATACGAAACTAGATAACATAATTTTGTCATATAGTACTTTATTGCTAGCTAGGAAATTAAATGTTTTTTCTGCTCCTTCTTTTGTTTCCGTGGGGAATCCAAACATTGTATACAAAAGAATGAATATCCCAAATTTCCTGAATGCTTTAATGATTTTAACTGCTTCGGAAGGATTATGCATTTTACCCATTAGTTTTAAAACTCTGGCAGACATAGACTCGAGTCCGAAAGAAATTCGTTTACAACCAGATTCTGACATTTTTTGTATTATATTATTCTCCAAATATTTTTTGTCTAAACAACTAAAAAAACAACTCCATTCTATATCCATTTTTTTTTCTAACAATATCTCAGAAAATCTTTTTAAAAACATGGGAGGGATAGCATCGTCAACAAATATAAATTTATTAATACTATATTTGTTCACTAATAATTTGATATTTTTTACAATGAGTTCTGGTTTCACTATAATGTAATTCTGACTATTTTTTTTTGTAAAATCACAAAATGTACATTTATTCCAATAGCAACCCTTACTCACTCGAATAGGTAAACAGCTTAATTCCAATCCATCAAAATTAGGCATAATAGCGAGATGTTTTTTTGTAATCTCAAATTTATTATTAGTTTTTTTAAATGATCCGCCATCTTTATGTAAAAAATTTGGTACATTTTTTAAACTTAAATTATTTTCTAAGTTATAAATTAATTTTGCCAAAGGCTCTTCGCCGTCACCGACAACAATTCCATCAATCATTTTCGTTGTTGTTGATGAGAGGTCGCATAATTTACCTGTAATTCTTGTCAATCTTGGACCACCAAAAACTATAAAAACATTTTTATTTATTAATTTAAAAATTCTTGCCAATATTAAAGATTCAATAAATTGACCTTGATGCGATATCGCAAAACATATTAAATCAGCTTTAAAAGAAGACTCAAATACTCGCTTAATTTTTTTCAAAAATGTTTTATCAATTTTTATTTTATAGTTAAACGCAAATAATATAGCTTCCTCAAGAAATAAAGTATTGTCTATCTTTGAAAAAGGCACTATTTCAGGTTTAGAATTTAAATCTACGACTTGATAATTTTTATAACCCAAATAATTTAAATATCCTGCCAAAGTAGCTATGCCTATTGAAGAAATATTTTTATGTAATAATAATTCTTCTTTCAAAAAAATTCTTGTAAATATTAATAATGTTTTTAATTTTACATTAGACAATTTTTTCATATATATTTTAATCTCGGTAAATTAAAGTATCATATAAACATATTTTATTTATATTATATCTTAACATAATATCTATTTTTGTCCAAAAAAACCTTGGTGATATACCAAGGTTTTTTTATACAAATGTAAAGTAATTTAGTCTAAATAGTCTTCAGGATCAACTGTGACATTGTTTAGGAGTACTTCAAAGTGTAAATGCGGACCATTAGAATATGAGCCAGCACCAGAAGTGCCAGGAGTGCCACCAGTAAGCCCAATTGCTTGCCCTTCAGAGACTTGCTCGCCAACATTAACATAAATAGCTGACACATGACCATATGAAGTCTTCAGACTGTCATTGTGTTTAATGGTGATGTAGCTATAACCAGAAGTACCACCGTCATAAGCGTTAATGACTACGCCATCAGCAGCTACTCGTAATTCAGTGTCTTGATCTGCTTCAATATCAATACCAGTATGTTCAAAGTATTCAATGTAAGGATAATCAGAATCATGAAAACCGTAAGTGATATCACCATCAACTGGCCAAATCAAATCAATTTCTTCATTAATGGTCTGACTAATTGTGGTAGTAGTTGTGGTTGTGGTGATGGTACTAGTTGAACTAGTGGAAGTATCCCCGCCAGCAACTTCAACGCCTTGAGATTGTCCGCTAGATAAAATGTATTCTATTTTCGAATTCTTGCCCTTAGCTTCTAACTTTTTAAAATAAACTTGAAAAGTAGAAGAAGGGACATCTTGACTAGCATCAACATAGACACTAAAAATGGCTGATTCACCTATGTCTAATTTATAACTACTCATACTAATTCTATTAGCTCCGGCAACAGGCTTTGATTTTCTACCAGCTCTTTTGCCCGTTTCATTACTAATAATTTCTAAATCGCTATAGCCTAAACTATAAGAGAAGGCATCACTATAAGTTTCAAGAGTTAAATATCTTAATTTTGTAATTTCGTCACCTGTGTTTATCACCTGGAAAGTAGCTATTAAATTATTATCTTCTCCAGCAGAGACTCCTCCACCAGATAAAAGTTTCAATTCAATATTAAGTTCACCAAAATCAGCTATATAACTAGCCGTATTTAATCCATGTATATTGGCTGATGTGCCAGACGTATATTCATTAGCGATTAAATTAGTTAATTTCAATTGTGTTTGACTCACTTTTAAATCACTATCAATATCAGCGTAGACTTTTACTTCCACTCTTTTTTCTGCTTTTAATTTGTAAGAAAAACCATCAAAGGTAAAACTATCGCCATAGGGTTGTTTAATAATAGTACCTACTCGTTTAGATCCAATATAAACTTTTAAATTACTAAAACCATTATTGTAGGTTATTGAACCTGAAGTACCACTTTTAGCTAATACCAAGGAAGTGATTTCAGCATCTGCACCAGCTGCAGCTTCAAGTATAAAACTGCCAATTTTTACTTTTTCTTCACCTTTAGTGAAATCAGTTTCATATTCTTCGTTATTAGCATAAATATATATATCAGACTGACTAACTGTTAAAGTGTTTCCAACGGCATTAACTTCATCGTAGTAATATTCACCATTAGATGCTCGATAGGTTATTTTATTAAGAGTAATTTTATAAGTATCACCATCATCAGCTGTTACTGGGAGTTCGGTAACAAAGGCTAGTTCTACTTCATCTCTTGCGTCTAAAACTAGCTCGCCTAGTCCAAATACAACTGAACCATTATTAAATTCACTGCCATTAACATAACTAATAACATTACCTGTATTGTAATCAATAAGATAAACAGTTTCAGCTAAAGCAGGCGCAGATGAATTTTTAGTTAAACTAACCTGAATGTTTTCAATAGTTATGTCTTGATTGTTGTTTCTAATTTCAAATAAGCCGATAATACTACCTGCCTGCTGACTAAATACTTTACTATTACTTTCTATGTCTAAAGCAATTACTCCAAGATTTTCTCGAGTCACGCTTATTTCTTCGTTCAGACTAGTAATATCCGACGGTAAACCAAAACCATTCTCGTCGCCAGAAGCTTTAATTTCATATAATTGTACTTTAATTGTTTTACCTTCACCACTGATTACATTGCCATACACTTCAAAATATTCATGATCACTTTTACTGATTAAATAATCATCAAATTCAAACGATATTTCTTTATTTGCCATTTGACTAGCTTGGGCAATGATTTGATTGGCATGATTTTTTAATTGAAAATTTATAATTTCCGAATCATTAACCGTGCCATAATCTTTAAAAACTAATTTATTAATTAAAACATCTTCATTATCTGAAGTTTCACTAATTTTATACTTAGTAAATTGTTGATTGGTGTTCCCAACAACTGCCGTCTGATTATCTGGAGATAAGCTCTGTTGTTCGGCTTTAATTTGACCTAAAACATTAGAACCATCAATCAATTTTATAAGCCCAGCTTTTATCGGAAAACTGCCCGAGACATTAGAATTAGATTGAATATAACTAGCTTCTTTAATCACCACTTGAAAATTATGTCCAGACACGTTATCTTCGCTAGAACCAAAATCAACATAAGCACCTATGCTTTTTTCATTATTAGCTGGAATTATAATAGAACCATTGGATAAATTAAAACTAGCTAATCTATCATTAACATACGCATCATAGCCATATTCAACTCCATTGTTATCTTTTAGATAAACTTTTGAAATTGTTTCAGTATTAAACACGCCTTCAAATTTGATTGTTAAACTGTTAATCCTAACCATTTCATTACCAGCACGAAAATTAAAACTGGCCACTAAATTATCTTTTGTGTTCAAAGAAAGATATTGTTCACTTGGATTAGTAACGTTTGAGCTAACTAAAACATTATCTGATACCGCTGAATTACTATTACCACCAGCGACTGCAAAATCGATTAATTCATAAGAAGCTAAATCTATATCATTAACAATTACTATATCTTCCCACCTAAAACCACTATTATTAAATTCTTCTTCATTATTAATGAGTGCTTTTTTATTACTAGTAATATAATAAACAGCTGGATTAGAAGCAGTTTTTATCAAACGGACATCTTGCCATTGATTTAATTCTTCCTGACTAACAATTTGCACGTCACTCCAACTATTGCCATAAGACAAAAAAGAAGTTTCACTAATGTACGCTTTTTTCATTAATCTATTGTGACCAAGATAATAAACTGTTGGATTATTTGCTGTTTTGACTTGCTTTACGCTTTCATTTAAGCCACCAGAAGCTCCAGCAGAATTAACGGCAAAATATATTGCAAAAAGCAATACTATAGCGATGATTAACAATATTTTTAATGATTTCTTAAATAAAATCATATATTTGTTTAATATTAGATAAATTTTATTAATATAAATTAATATATTTTAATAAATAAATATAGCATATATTTAAACTTTTGTCAATATATAATCGCTACATTCTACTCCCAAGCTTAATTTAATACAAAAGGACACCTAAATTAGGTAA
>CAYXNZ010000035.1:0-5421 GCA_964467155.1 uncultured Gammaproteobacteria bacterium
TTTTTTCCTAAAGTGTAAGACAACTCTCTTTGATTATCAGCTGACTGATTAAGAAATTCACCAGTATTGTTTCTAGCTGAATCAACAACTTGTTTACCACGATTGGCCGTGACATTAGCCATGGCTAATAACCGGCTAGTAAATTGGTTTTGTTTTTCCTCGGATATTCCAGCCACTCTACCTTTTTTATCTTCATTATTTTTATCACTATCCATCAATAAATCTAATTCGCTAGACATGACTTCAACTAGCCTTTGTCCAGTTCGTCCCGTATGATCAACAAAACCGATTAATAATGTCGCACTGTTTTGTCCAATTTGTTTTATTTTATCTGGTAATATACCAAAAGCCAAATTGGTTTGAACAAACTTATTGTTTAAAATTTTACCCGCTTCGTTTATTGCTATTTTAGTGAACTCAATTCCTTTATTAGTAATTGGCTCAAGTTTTTGATTATATTCGCCTTGCCAAAATCTAGAAATAAAAATTGCTTGATCTCCTACGGTATTAAATCTTTGGGCAATAATATTATTTCGATGTTTTATTTTATTTTCTAAATCAACAACTACCCTACTGTATTTATCGCCAACAACATCTTTCAATACTGATTTAACTTTTTTACCAGAACCAATTATACCTTTATCAAAAAAATTAAACACAAAATCCAATCTCTTAACAATGATTTTATTACGATGCCTAATACTGTCTCCCAGATCAATTGCCACTTTTTCACTCTTCCCAAATAAAAATTCATTCGCCTCATTCATTTTCAATAAAAACTTTTTACCATTTATTTTTATGTTTTCAATAAATTGATGGTTTGTTTTTTGAGATGAATCTATAATAGTGTTTTCTGTTTGATTATCAGCGGAATAACCTAATACTGGCAAAACATTAGCTGCACCAAATAAAACTATTATTGCTAACATCAAAACAATCCCCTCTTTAAACCAGAGTGTCTTTCCAAATTTATTTTTTAAGTCTGTTTTCTTTAACACAAAATGTATAATTATTATTTGATATATTTACGAATAAACTTATTTAAATCACTCTCAAAAACCCGATAGGTTTTTCGACCTATTCGGGCTACTTTCAAATCGCCTGAGTCAACCCGACGATAAACAGTCCTCTTGCTTACCTGAAGGACTTTAGCGACTTCTTGAATGGTTAAAATATTATCTTTATTAAACACGTGTTATCTCTAATGTTAATAAAAATCATTGTGCTTTAATTATAATAAATAATGTCGTCCATTGTCAATGATAGTTATCCACAATACCTAATAATTATCTATATTACTTATTTATTATCTATAATTATCTATTGTCTTTTATTGTCACAAAAATATTAATTTTTAAGCTAATATTAAACCTATAATAATATGATTATTTTTCAATTATTTATGATTTTTTCTTCTTTTATGCTTGTAATAATAAAAAGTCACAACTATCCCCTTTGGAATATATAACTCTATAAAATCTATAAAACACCTAACTTTATAAATTTTTTATTTTAAAACTAGACAAAAGTTGTCAAAAGAAAGAAACCTCTATATAATTACTAAGTAATTGAGATCTTTCGATGATTTAATTTATGAATAAAAAAATAAATTTACTTAACCATAATTCTGACCAAGACGATATTCGTCAGTTAACACCAAAGACTCCGTTTAAAATAAAAAGAACGAAGCTTTTTTTGTATACTCTAGTTTTTATCGTAGTGAGTTTATTTTTATTTTCATTTAATAATAAACAGACAGAACAAACCACTTGGGTTGATCACATACCAATTGTCGGACAAATAAAACATTTAGTAGAAAGTGCCGACAACGAACTTAAAGGCGAAGATGAAGGAACAATTAATATTTTACTCTTAGGTATGGGTGGCAAAAATCATCAAGGAGGGTATTTAACAGATACTATAATTTTGGCAACATTAAATGTTGAAGAAAAAAAAGTCGCCCTCCTGTCTGTCCCCCGAGATTTATCTATTCCAGTTGAAAATATGGGCTGGAAAAAAATCAATAGCATCAATGCTTTTGCTGAAGCACAAAAAAAAGATAGCGGTGGGCTAGCAATCAGCCAAGCTATTAGCGAAGTAACAAATATACCAATTGATTATTATGTTCGAGTTGATTTTGCTGGTTTTGTAAAAATCGTCAACGAAATAGGTGGGATAGACGTTGATGTTGAATATACTATTGATGATTCAATGTATCCAATTATGGGCAATGAGGAAGCTCCTTGGGAAGAAAGATTTGAACATCTTTACATAGAAAAAGGTTCACAAGAAATGGACGGAGAATTAGCATTAAAATATGCTCGTTCAAGACATTCGATTGGTATTGAAGGTTCTGATTTCGGTCGAGCCAAACGTCAACAAAAAATCTTACAATCCATAAAAGAAAAAGTAATTTCTAGACATATTATTTTTAAACCAACTATGGCTGCGAATATTATAAAAGATGTAGAAGAACATTTCAGTACAAACTTAAAATTATGGGAAATAATAAAATTATGGAATATTTTCAAAGATATTAATAATGAAAATATTATTAGTAAAACATTAAACGATGCACCTAATGGACTTCTAAATAGTATGATTACTGAAGAAGGTGCTTACATTTTAGTACCAAGAGGCGGTGATTTTTCTGAAATAGAATATCTTATTAATAATTTTTTCGAAGAAGCACCCGCTCAGTCAAAAACAAAAATAGCCGAAGAAGAAGCTACTCTAGAAGTTAGAAATGGCACCTGGGTTAATGGTCTAGCGTCAAAAATTGGCCTAGATTTAGCGATGTATGGCTATGATGTTATTAGAATTGGCAATTGTAGTAGACAAAATTTTGAAAAGACGGTAATATATGATTTAACTTATGGAGAAAAAATCGATTCTTTGTCCATATTAAAAGAAAAATTAAATGCCAATATTTCTCTTGGTTTACCCCAATGGCTAATGGATGACCTGACTAAAGAATTAAATGAAGAACAAAACCCGATTCAACCTGATTTCATTATCATCCTTGGTCAAAATGCTGACGAAACACAATCCGGAGCAATAAATCTGGAATTATAACAATATGTTAAAAAAACAAAATCTAGCTACAGTAGTTATTTTCGGTCGAACCAATGTTGGTAAGTCAACCTTGTTTAATTGTCTAACTGAAAAATCACAAGCATTAGTCTCTAACGCCGAAGGTACCACCAGAGACAGCAATATCAGTCAAGTTGAATGGCAAGGCAGAAAATTTACAATTATTGATACTGGCGGTATTTTGGATTTAAAATATCTCGCGGGTAAAAAAATAAAGACTAATGATATTGAAGCAAAAGTTCAGCAGCAAGCTAGAGAATACTTAAAAAAAGCTGACTTGATTTTATTCACGGTTGATAATAAAGCTGGTTTACTGCCTCAAGACCGCCAAATGGCTCTTCTACTTAAAAAAGAAGTTCCAACTGAAAAAATAATTTTAGTTGTTAACAAAACCGATAGCCCAAGCAAGAGAGCAAATATTATGGATTTTTATAAGCTTGGGTTAAGCGAACCAATACCCGTTTCAGCTGCTAGTGGTAGTGGTACAGGTGATTTATTAGATATAGTAATTAAAAAGATTAAAAGTAGTAAGAATACTGATACGCCAATTGTGCTAGAGAATCAAATAAAAGTTTGTATATTAGGTAAACCTAATGTTGGCAAGTCAAGTCTTTTAAATTCAATCCTTGGCTATGAACGAGTTATCGTTAGTCCTATTCCACACACTACCAGAGAACCGCAGGACACAGAAATAGAATATGAAGATTATTCAATCAAATTAATTGATACAGCTGGTATCAGTCGAAAAGGTAGAAAAACTAAAGGTTTAGAAAAACACGGCATAGATAAAACCTTAGCCGTTCTTAAAAAAGCTGATTTAGCACTAATGGTTTTTGATATTAGTGAAGAATTAACTAAACAAGAATCAAAAATAGCTGAAGAAATTATAAATCGAAAAAAAAGCCTGATTTTAATTGCCAACAAGTGGGATTTAATTACAGAAAAAGATGTTGTAAAATTTACACAATATATTCATAGTTCTTTACCTTTTGCTCAATTTGCACCAATTCAATTTGTATCAGCCTTGACCAAACTAAAGATAAAAAAAATCATGGACTTGATTATTGAAATTAAAAAAAATCGAGAAATAAAAATAAGTGATTCTCAATTAGCTAAATTTTTAAACTCAATAGTAAAAATCCACAAACCAGCTAAAGGTAAAGGTAAAAAACATCCAAGATTATATAAATTATCTCAAGTCAAAATTAATCCACCTCAATTTGAATTAAATATCGGCACGAAAGATGATTTACATTTTTCTTATGTGCGTTTTATTGAAAATCGTTTACGAGAAAAATTTAATTTTACTGGTTCTCCTTTATCTATAAAAGTAAAAAAGGAGAGTTCAAGAAAATAATTTAATCTTTATGAAAATAATTATTGGATTAGGAAATCCTGATAAAAAATATGGACAAACTCGTCATAACGTTGGTTTTATGACAGTTGATTTTTTGACAGAACAGTTGGGATTAGTTTGGCAAGAAAATAAAAAATTAAAATCAATCATTACTAAAAACAATGGAATGATTTTAGCCAAACCTCAAACCTATATGAATAACTCAGGTCAAGCAGTCCGAGCAATTCTGGATTATTATAAAATTATTCCAAAAAAACTTGGTTTGTTTACAACAAAAGATAGTGATTTATCTGATCAATTAACTATTATTCATGACGACATGGATATTGAACTAGGAAAATATAAACTATCAATCGATTCAACCAGTGCTGGACACAATGGTATCAAATCAATTATCAATTATCTTAAAACTAAAAATTTTAAACGAATTCGAATTGGTATAAAAAATAAAAACTCATTAAATATACCAACAGAAAAATTTGTCCTGCAAAATTTTAATAAAGAAGAATTGGAAATTATTAATCATCAAATAGCACAAATTTCAACTGAACTTTTATAAAAACAAAAAATGTTTTTCTTCCTAAAAATTATCTGACCATAAAAATAACGCTTGCAATCATGGCTAAGAGTTAGAGACTTACTCTAAATTAAGACTAAAAACTAATCAGGAGGGAGATTAGCTTTACTACTCCTAGACAAAATCGTAAACGTTATTTTTTGTTGTTTTTAAAAACTAAATATTAAATAAAAAAGAGTGTTTAATTTTCTGCTTACTTTCAGAAACTCCAATTATACAAATAATCAAGGAGGATAGTTATTTGAAAATCGGGTTCTTTGGCAAGCAGAAAACTAAACACTATTAAAAATCAAAATCATTATAGGTTAACATAATACTAATATCTTGTCAACCCATGACTGCTACATTCTACTCCCAAGCTTAATTTAATACAAAAGGACACCTAAATTAGGTA
>CAYXNZ010000036.1:0-5083 GCA_964467155.1 uncultured Gammaproteobacteria bacterium
TCCTTTCTTAAAAAACTGTCAGCGAATTAGTTGACATCTACAGGAATGACAAGAGGGCTGGAGTGACAAAAGATAGATTCTATCGCTCCGCTACTCTTCTTTCCAGAATGACAGGGATGATAAAAAAAGACCAAGGTGATGCCCAGTCTTTTTTGTATGATTATTTTTTTATTTTTAACGTCTACCCACTCTGTTTTGCGGTGGACCCGAATGACGATCGCGGTTATTATTAAATCTACCACCTGGTCGATCGTTATTAAGTCTTGGGCCACCAAAACCTTCGGATTTGCCTTTTTCATCTTTCCAAAGGGCTTCATTTTCTTTTAGACCCTTCATGGTTAGATTAACTCGTCCTTTTTCATCAATTTCTTTTATTTTAACAGTGACAGCGTCACCAACACTTATAAACTCTTCTGGCTTACCAATGCGGTAAGGAGCTAATTCACTAACATGAACCATTCCGTCGCGACCAGCCATTAATTCAATAAAAGCACCGAAATCAAGTAAACGGACAACTTTACCTGTAAATATTTCTCCGGCTTCAAATTCTCTGACAATATCTTTGACCCATTTGATTGCCTGTTCAGTTTTTTCTGGATCAATACCGCAAATCATAACTAAACCATCATCTTCAATGTCAATTGATACGCCAGTAACTTCAATGATTTCATTAATGACTTTTCCGCCAGCACCAATAACTTCTCTAATTTTTTCTGGGTTAATGTGGAAGCTGGTAATTTTTGGGGCATAAGGGGATAGGTCTTTTCTTGGTTTGTCGATTGCGCCTTTCATTACTTTTAATATTTCTAATCTGGCTTTGAAACCTTGAGTGATAGCTATTTTTATTATTTCATCAGTCAAGCCAGTAGTTTTTGTGTCTAATTGAATAGCAGTAATTCCATCTTCAGTACCAGTTATTTTGAAATCCATACCACCATTACCATCTTCTAAGTCTTGGATATCAGTTAAGACTGCCCATTTACTCATATCTTGATTAGAGGCGAGCCCCATAGCAATGCCAGCAACTGGTTTTTTTATTGGTACGCCAGCATCCATTAAAGCTAAAGTTGAACCACAGGTTGAGGCCATTGAAGATGAACCGTTTGAACCTAACGTTTCACTAACTACGCGAATAGCATAAGGGAAATCTTCTCTTGAAGGTATGACTGGTAACAAAGCTTTTTCTGCTAATGCTCCATGTCCAATATCACGTCGTCCACCAGCTCGAAGTGGTTTTGCTTCACCAACTGAATATGGTGGAAAATTATAATGATGCATATAGCTTTTAATACTATTTCCTTCTATGCCTTCCAAAGTTTGTCCTAGGCTGGCTGCGCCTAAAGTAATAATAGACATAACCTGTGTTTCGCCTCGACTGAATAATCCTGAACCATGATTTCTTGGTAAAATTCCAGCGTCAGCTGATAGCATTCTTATTTCGTCTAATTTACGACCGTCTACTCTTTTTTTATCTTCCAAGATTGCTCGAGTAACTTCGGCTTCAACAGCTAATTCAACCAAAGAAGCAATCGTTGAACGGCGACTGTCTTTATTAATATTTTTTTCAAATAGAAATTTATCAAGACCCTGCTTGATGGCTTTGACAGCAGATTTTCTTTCACCTTTAGTGTAATGCTTTTTATCAAATAAAATATCTTTAATATTTTTATCAAGCCATTCTTTAGCAATGACAGAAATTTTTTCTTTTTCTTCTTTGGTATCTTTTTCATCTTGGCTTTCCAGTATTTCTGGTTCGGCTGATTTAGCTTCTATCTTTATGTCTTTTTGCATTTTTTTAATCAAGTCAATTGATGGCTGTAATTTTTTTTGTCCAGTTAAAATAGCTTCTATCATGTCAGCTTCTTTGACTTCGTTAGCACCAGCTTCAAGCATAATAACTTTTTTGTCAGTGCCAGCAACAACTAAATCCAAATCGCTCAAAAGTCTTTCTTCGTAAGTTGGATTAAAGACTAATTTATTATCAATACGACCAACACGAATTCCACCGATTGGACCAGCCCATTCAATACCTGAAATTGATAATACGGCTGAAGCAGCAATCAAGGCGACAATGTCATGATCATTTTTTTGATCAGCTGATAAGACGGTACAAATAATTTGAATGTCTTTTCTGGCTTCAGAATTAAACAATGGTCTAATCGCTCGATCAATCATGCGACCAGCTAAGATTGCTTCATCTGTTGGTCGGCCTTCTCTTTTTACCCATTTTGAACCTTTAATAATACCAGCGGCATAAAGTCTTTCTTCAAATTCAACAGTGATTGGAGAAAAATCAATGCCTTCACGTTCGTAATCGGCTTCAACGACAGTCGCTAAAACAACCGTATCGCCATATTGAACGGTGACGGCAGCGGTTGCTTGTTTGGCTAATTTGCCTGTTTTGATAGTGAGTGTGCGACCAAGCCACTCAGTAGTAAATACTTGTTCTTTGTTTCCCATAAATTTTTGTGCCTGGTCGCCAGATTACAGAACTATGATTTAAATCACAGCGCTATTTATCTGAAGACCAAGATTATTTAATAATTTCTAATTTCTAATAAGTTGCCACTTGGGCGTTACTTTTTATGACTAAAAAGTAACCAAAAAGTCTTGGGGGTTTCAATGCGCTATCACGTTGATTAATCTTTGATAGCTCTCGCCTTGGCGCTTAGTTCAACCCCCAAACCCCAAGATGATTTTAAATAATTATTTATTATAAAGAAAAATTATCTTAAATATTTTTTATTATCACTTAGGTTGATGAAATCATCTGATACTTCTACTAATTTAGAAGAAGCAGTTTGACGAAAAGCCATTACTTCGACTAAGCAACCACAAGTAATTTGTAAATATTCAACCAAGGGTAAATAGTCCCCATCACCCGTAACCAAAACAATTACATCTAATTTTGAAGCCAATTTAATGGCATCAACACTAATACCAACATCCCAGTCAGCTTTTTTTGCACCACCAGCAAAGATTTGTAAATCTTTCATTTTTACTTCAAAGCCTTGTTGACTTAGAGCTTCAAAAAATGGAGTTTCTTCTTCAGTTTCAGTTTTAATGACATAAGCAGTGGCTCTAATTAGTTTTCTGCCTGACACAGCATCTTTCAACACTTCTTTAAAATCAACCCTTTTTTGAAAAAGGTTTTTTGCAGAATGGTACATATTAGAAACATCAACCAATACGCCTATTCTTTGTTCTTTATGTTTCATAGAATTTTTTATACAAAATTTTAATTTTTTCACCTTATTTTTTATCAGTTTGTTTCTATCGGGATTGATGTTGATCCCTGGATTTCGGGTCACCCATCCGCAATGTTTCGCTTGCGAAACGGGCAGGAGACTGGAATGACAGAGGGGGCCGTTCAGTTTGTCTCCCAAACCCCTTAGCGATTTTTAATATTAAAGTATGTTTTTTATCTATCACTCATTTCTTCTTCTTTTTTAGCTTCGGCTTCATCTAAAACGGCTTGTTTGTCATCTGCTTTTTGTTGTTCTCTAGCTATAAGCTCTTCTTCTAAGCGTTTCCTTTCTTCTTCATCTTCAATCATTTTTTTAGCTATTTTTAGCTTTAATTGTTTAGCTAGTTCATTAAATGATTTTTCATCTTCTTTTTGTAAGTACTTTAACAAACGTCTTCTTTCGCCAACTTTCTTTAATAAACCGCGTCTTGAAGAATGGTCATGTTTGTGATTTTTTAAATGGTCTGATAATTCTTTGATTTCTTCGGTTAAAATGGCGATTTGCACTTGCGGTGAACCAGTATCAGTGTCATGAGTTCTAAATTTGTTAATGATTCTTTGTTTTGCTTTTTTGTCTAACATTATAATGTGTCCCAGACCGAGAAAGAGACGACAAGGCTCTGACCAAGAATAGGATTTAAGTTAATTAATTTAATAAATTATTAGTTTTGCTAGATAAACATAACATAAATTGAAAAAAAAGGCAAGGTGTCGTAAAATGAAAGTATAGATTCTGGATTCCGGCTCCCGCCAAGATAAGGCGGGCAGGCTCGGCCGGAATGACAATAGGGGAAACAGGTGCTTAATTCGTCTCCCCAAACCTCATGGTGATTTTTATTATTGAAATATTTTACTTATGGATAAGAATATAACTGATTTTTTAGAGTATTTGGAGGTAGAAAAAGGTTTGTCACAAGCAACAGTGGTAAATTATAGTTTTTATTTACATAAATTTGCTGAATTCGCTAAAGATAACGGTACGACTAGTCCTGGGAAAATTACCAAACAATTAGTTCATAAGTATCGTTTATGGCTTAATCGTCAAACAACAGCTAAAGATGAGTATTTAAAAAAGAATACTCAGAATTATCATTTAATCGCTTTGCGAGGGTTTTTGAAATATTTAGTGAAAAATGACATTAAAAGTTTAGAGCCAGAAAAAATTGAACTAGCCAAGCAAGAGCAGAGACAAGTTGATTTTTTAGAAGGGTCTGATTTAGACAGGCTTTTGGAAGCGCCGTTTCAAGTTAAGCAGTCAGAGATTATTCAATTGCGCGATAAAGGGATATTAGAATTGTTTTTTTCAACTGGTTTACGCGTGTCTGAATTAACCAAATTAAAAATTGATAATGTAAATTTACATAAAAATGAATTTACAGTGCGAGGTAAAGGCTCTAAAGTCAGAATCGTTTTTTTGTCAGACGATGCTAAAGAGTGGCTGAAAAAATATTTAGATAAAAGACAGGATATGGACCCATATTTATTTGTTAGTCATGATAAGGCGTCTTCTGGTCGAAATGAAGATGAAAGTTTAACTCCACGAAGTGTGCAACGACTAGTCCAAAAATATGCTAAAGTGGCTGGCATCACCAAACAAGTAACTCCACATACAATGCGACATAGCTATGCCACAGACTTGTTAATGGGCGGAGCAGACATTCGAAGTGTTCAAGCCATGCTCGGGCATTCATCAATTACAACCACTCAAGTCTACACTCATATCACTGACCAACAACTGCGAGATGTTCATAAAGCGTTTCATGGCAAAAAGAGAAAGTAAGGGCTACATTCTACTCCCAAGCTTAATTTAATACAAAAGGACACCTAAATTAGGTA
>CAYXNZ010000037.1:0-75 GCA_964467155.1 uncultured Gammaproteobacteria bacterium
ACCGAACGGCACGTTTGGGCGGGGAGCACTTTGATTATATTAATTAGCGCCCATACCCGCCCACTTTGTGTTCGG
>CAYXNZ010000037.1:175-4515 GCA_964467155.1 uncultured Gammaproteobacteria bacterium
ACCGAACGGCACGTTTGGGCGGGGAGCACTTTGATTATATTAATTAGCGCCCATAGCTCAGCGGTTAGAGCACCGGCCTTATAAGCCGGGGGTCGATGGTTCAAGTCCATCTGGGCGCACCAGTAAAATATTGTATTATAAATAATTTAGGGCGGTTAGCTCCCGCCTTCTCCGCCAGCCGGCGGATACGGCGAGGCAGGCAGTTGGTTACCCGCCCGACCGAATGACTTCGGTCGTTCGGGCGGGAAGCACTATTAGATAAAATTATATGTATACTGTTTATATACTTCAAGATGAAAATGGTAAATTATACAAGGGAATGACTAATAATATAGAAAGAAGATTTAAAGAACATTCGCAAGGCAAAACAAAAACAACAGCTAGAATGGGGAAATTAAAAATTATATATACTGAAAATATTAAAACTTTTGAAGAAGCTAGGAAAAGAGAATTATATTTCAAAACATCTGCAGGGCGACGATATGTAAAAAATGAAAAAGGGGCGGTTAGCTCAGTTGGTTAGAGCGCTACGTTGACATCGTAGAGGTCACAGGTTCAAATCCTGTATCGCCCACATTAAATAAAACGAAATAAGTGTGCAAAGAGCGCGGAGCCTGTCCCGTCGGATGACGGGATTGATCCCGAATGCTCGGGATAGAGGTCACAGGTTCAAATCCTGTATCGCCCACATTAAATAAAACGAAATAAGTGTGCAAAGAGCGCGGAGCCTGTCCCGTCGGATGACGGGATTGATCCCGAATGCTCGGGATAGAGGTCACAGGTTCAAATCCTCTTAAACCCACAATAAAAAACACATAAAATTAAAAGTTGTAAAATTACTGGTTCCCTGCCCGCCGTAGCCGTAGGCACAGGAGGGAAATCCTCTTAAACCCACAATAAAAAACACATAAAATTAAAAGTTGTAAAATTACTGGTTCCCTGCCCGCCGTAGCCGTAGGCACAAGAGGGAAATCCTGTATCGCCCACAATAAAAACACATATTTAATATATGTGTTTTTTACTTGCCAAATCTATTTATTCTTCTTATAATAAAATCACTTATAAAGATAATCTATAAAAATTATATGTCTAATCTATTTAAAAAGCTTATTGGAATTGATGAGAATAAAAACGCTTCAGAAAAAGATAATTCTACTGAGGAAAATTACGAAAATTCATTTGCATCAAACGAAGAAAAAACCGATGAAAACAATTGGCTTAATGACGATAGTTATGAAGAAGGTCAGCTATCCATAGATGTTTATGAAAAACAGAACAAATTAATTGTTAAATCCACCATTGCCGGCGTTAAACCAGACGATATTGATATATCAATTAACAATGACATGTTAACAATTAGAGGAAGAAGGGAAGATACTGAAAAGATAGAAGATGACCAATATCTCTATCGAGAATGTTATTGGGGGGCTTTTTCTAGATCGGTCATATTACCAGTTGAAGTTCAAGCAGATAAAATAGATGCTTCCCTTGAAAATGGGGTTTTGACTATTGTCTTACCGAAAATAAAAAATGCAAAACAAATAAGTATAAAAGTAACAGAAAAATAATTCCAAGCGGTATGATTATAAAAACAACAATTGATCAAATTACCAAAAATGAAGCTATTTTAAGAATAGATGATAAAACCTCATTTACTTTGCCTCTAGAAAAATTACCTTCAGGAATAAACAAAGGTTCTATTTTGACAGTAGAAATTTTAACCGAGATAGAATATGAAGAAAAAACTGACAAAAAAGCCAAAGATATTCTTAATGAATTATTAGATGTTACCCCATAGAATCATGTTAAATTTAAAAACAAAAAAACTATTTCCGAAATGGTTGCTTGCGACAGTAATCATTTTTTTTATTTTAATATTTATTGTTGGGTTATCTTTATTTACTTACGGAAGAACGTATCAAGATAAAATTTATCAAGGAATTTCTTTGGGAGAAATAAATTTAAGCGGACTGACGACAGAAGAGGCAAAAATTTTAATCAATCAACGTATCGATAACATCGGACAAACAGGCACGATTTTTTATTATCAAAATCAACAAACAAAAATTTTTCCATTAGTCGCTTCTGCTGATGGTGGGTTAGCTTATCGCATAATAAGTTTTGATACTCAATCAATCGTTGATGACGCTTTTGCTTTTGGACGATACAATAATTTTTTTATAAATTATTTGAATCAACTACGCGGTCTCATTTTTAAAAAATCATTATTAATAAAAGTTGAATTAAACAAAGAAAAAATAATTGAAAATTTAGAAAATCAATTAGGCCAACTTGAACAACCAGCTCAAAATGCCGAATTAAAAATATTAAATAAAAATTTAATCAACGAAAACTCTATAGAAGTCACACCAGAAAAATATGGTAAAATAATGAATTATTTTACTGGTCTCGATGAACTGCAAGAACAGCTTGCTAGATTAGACAATTCATCAATAGAAATAAAAACCAAAACAGATTATCCTGAAATTTATAAAGAAGATTGTTTAAACATCTTTCAAAAAACAAAAAGTGTATTATTACTTCAGCCCTACATATTCAAATATAATAATCTAAAGTGGCAAATTAATAACGATCAACTCATTGATTGGTTACTTTTAATAAAAGATAATGAAATAAAAAGTGATGATAAAATTCTTGTAAATTTTGACAGAAAAAAAGTTGCAGAATATTTAGAAGAAACAATAGAGCCAACTATAAATAAAAAACCAATAAACGCAAAGTTTAAAATAAATAACGGTAGAGTGACAGAGTTTCAAGCAAGTCAAGACGGATTAAAATTAAATAAAGAATTAACTTTCATTGAACTAAAAAACAAAATTTTGCAAAATAAACAAACTGAAATTGATTTAATTATAGAAGAAGAAAAAAGTTATATTACTACAGAAAATATTAATGACTTTGGTATCAAAGAGATTATTGGCACAGGTCATTCAAATTTTGTTGGTTCGCCTGCTAATCGACGCCACAATATCAAAACAGGGGCTAACGCTTTAAATGGTTTATTGGTTGAACCTGGACAAGAATTTTCCTTGAATAATGCTCTTGGAGAAATCGATGCCTCGACTGATTATTTACCAGAGTTAGTAATCAAAGATAATAAAACCATTCCTGAATATGGCGGCGGATTATGCCAAATTGGCACTACTTTATTTAGGACGGTACTGGAGAGCGGCCTACCTGTCACTATGAGAAGAAATCATTCTTATCGAGTTTCATATTACGAACCAGCTGGAACTGATGCCACTATCTATAGCCCTTGGCCTGATTTCAAATTCATGAATGATTCTGCTTATTATATATTAATTCAATCTCGAATTGATGGTAATGATATATATTTTGATTTTTGGGGAGTTCAAGATGGACGAACTGTTACGAAGACAGAGCCAACAATTTACAATATAACAAAACCAGGTCCAACGAAATATATTAAAACTTTAGATTTACCTATTGATGAAGAAAAATGCACCGAACATGCTCATAATGGAGCTGATGCTTATTTCGATTACAAAGTTGTTTATCAAGACGGGGAAACAAAGGAAGAAAGATTTTCTTCTCATTATGTAGCTTGGCAAGAAGTTTGTTTGATTGGAGTTGAAGAATTATCCGATGTAAAACAGATTGATGGAAGTGCAACTTCAACTGAAAAAATAAAAAAAGAAAATTAATTATTTCAATTTACTTTTTTATTTATCCACAAATAAATAAAAAATAAAAAAAACCGACCAAAACGGGCGGGTAAGAAAATCGTTGCTAGGAAAAATTCAGTGAGCACCAAATATGATCCTATCAACAAATCCCCATGCTTGTCGTACCAGCCCGTTCAAGTCGGTCTTTTATTTTAAACTTAATAATGCAATTCTAAATACTATCATAGCTTGGGTATCTTGTCAAGTCTTTTAGCTAAAATTGCTATAATATTAGCTAAAAATGTTAAAATAAATAAAAATAATTCTACAAAAAAAAGAAATAGCAAATAACTAAAATTTTCTTCTTTAAAAATAAATCATTTTGATAAAATAAAATTTTTAAAAAAATAATTATTAAAAAAGTTTTTATTTTTTTGAAACAATTAAAAAATAATTTATAACAAAAAATTTTGCGCAAAAAACATTGTTGAATCTAAAAAAATCTGTTAAAATTAAACTATAAAAAGTTTTTATAAATTTAAATCGTTTGATTTGTGAATTTTTACAAATCAACATTTATGAAAGGAGGTGAATGATATGGCCGTAAAAAAGAAAGTTGCAAAAAGAAAACCAGCTAAAAGAAAAGTAGCTCCAAAAAAGAAAGTTGCAAAAAGAAAACCAGCTAAAAGAAAA
>CAYXNZ010000038.1:0-4305 GCA_964467155.1 uncultured Gammaproteobacteria bacterium
GATTAAATGATATTTACTGTATCATTTTGTCAACGAATTATGTAACATCTACAATGCCCACCTTGCCTCTGCGAGAAACGAGCGGGCAGGCGAAGGCCGGAATCCAGGAGTAATCCACATAACCCCTAAGTCCTATTTACTATTTACTAATTACTATTACCTGCCTACTCCATTATACCAAAAATCTCTTATTTTAACACCTATTTTGCTAATTTTAGGAACAAAAAACTTGACTTCCCTTAATATCTGTGTTAGACTTATATTATAGCAAGAAAATCCCTATCGATAAGCCAATTTCATGGTTGATAGGTTTTTTTATATGCAAAAAAGCTAATTTTAGCCAAATGGAACCTCTTCGGAGAAATTACAAAAGAATATTGTCAGCAAAAACAGCCAAAAAACTAATTTGGGTGCTATTTTTTATATTATTTTTTAATTTTTTCTTATTCCCAACTCCAATGTTGGCTGCTGAAATAGCTAATGCAGCTGTAAATAATCAGATGGAAAACGACATTACATTAATAGAAGAAGAAGGTACAGAAAAACTAGAGTTTAACGCTAATCTACCTGAAAATGACGAATTAGAGGTCATTAGAAGCACTTATCACGTTATAACCTCATATAACTCAGAAGTAGGTCAATGTGACGATTCTCCTTGTATTACAGCCAATGGCTTTAATGTTTGTGAACATGGTATAGAGGACACAATTGCTGCCAATTTCTTAAAATTCGGCACAAAAGTTAAAATACCTGAATTATTCGGCGATCAAGTATTTATTGTCAGAGATAGAATGAATAAACGATATGACAGTAGAGTTGATGTTTGGATGGTAAACAAGTCTGATTCAAAAATTTTCGGTGTAAAATATGCCAAAATAGAGGTTCTTAAAAATTAAAAAGAAATTAACCAATAATTATCAAATAGTTGCTTGTTTTATAAAAAACATTTTGCTATATTTAAATAAGCCAATTAGTGCTTATTTTTTATTTTAAGCAATAAAATCTTTTAGGCCACGTCGCCAAGTGGTAAGGCAAAAGTCTGCAAAACTTTCATCATGGGTTCGACTCCCATCGTGGCCTCTGAATTATCAATTTTACTCAAAAAAACTATTTTCTTTACTTTAGTCCAAGTAGTAGTGGACTTAAATCTAAATATTTGAATTATTAAGATAGTTTAGTCTAGCCTTACGTGGACTAAACTATTATTTTTATATAAAAAATATTAATAAGTTGTGGATAAGTAAAAACTTTAGTCCACAACAATATAGACAAAAATAATAATAAAAATATATTTGCTTAATATAAGCAAAAAAATATATACTATAATTCCATTGACTTGTCCGAAAATATGTGGTATATTATATATAGATATAAAAAAGTCACCGTTCATTGACAGAGTAGTTAAAAAAGTTTTTCAGATAAGCTTATCTTATCGGAACAATTTTTTTGTTTTTTACTGACATTGAAAAGCCAGATCCCACATGGCCATTTTTCATAAAACAAAAATAAAAAAAAGGTAGATTTTAATAAAAAAATAAAAAATAATTAAAATTTACCAAATAGTCGGTAGAAAACTTGCTTTTTAAAGTGGGTAAAAAGGCTTCAACCCTGAGGACACGGGATTTTCTTGATTATCGAGCAATCGATGATACAGGAACAGAATCTTTAGGGATGGGGCTCAGTTGTCGGCTCATAAATTAATTTTATATAAAAAGAAGGGGCCTTCCTGGGCCCCTTTTTTAATTGGCAATTTTTTCACTTACATCTTGATTTATTTGACATTATATAGTACAGTGACTATATAAAAATGCCCTATCTAATGGGGATTTTATTAATACTAAGAAGAAAAATATGGATAAGAAAGAACTGACACAAATTAAGAAAGAACTGCTCAAGCAAAAAAAACAGATTGAAGACGATTTACAAACATTTACCAAGAAAGATACTCATGAAAAAGATGAACATCGGACAGAATTTCCTGAATATGGTAATAAAAACGATGACAATGTTCAAGAAATGGATGAATATTCAACTAACTTAGCCAAGGAACAGGTTTTAGAAAAAGCCTTGCGAGATATTACCACCAGTTTAGATAGAATTAAAGAAGGTAAATATGGTATTTGTAAATATTGCGGACAAGAAATAGGCGCTAAGAGACTATTGGCTCGTCCTGTTGCTAGCGCTTGCATAAAATGTAAAACCAAGATACAAAATTCTATTTAAATCATTATGATTTATACTATTTCAAATATTAAAAAAACAGCTATCCTCATTGGAACAGCTGTTTTTTTATTGATAATAGATAGATTTTTTAAAATAATAGCCATGAATGAGATGTTAGATCAACCAATCAACTGTATTAGCGATATTTTTAGACTATATTTTGTTAAAAACTACTTTATTGCCTTTTCTTTACCGATAAACAATCTTGTCGCTACTGTAATTTCTTTATTGATAATCTGTTTTTTAATTATATCCTTTATATATTCTACTAAAAGACAACTTTCTATTACTACTGGCTTTTTATTCTTAATGCTTGCTGGCGCGAGTAGTAATTTATTTGATCGACTGAGATATGGCTATGTTGTGGACTATTTAGATTTAAAACACTTTACAGTCTTTAATCTAGCCGACGCCATGATTGTTTTAGGAGTTATTGGTCTAATTCTTATTCAGAAGAAAAATTAAAAATTCTTCCATTATTATTATGACTAATCGTAATAAACACTGTCTCTTTTGGCAGTATTTTTTTTACTCTATCAGCCCATTCAATTACTACTACTGAATCTAGACGATTAAAATATTCAATCGCGCCAATTGCTTCTAAATCTTTAGCTGATTTTAATCGATAAGCATCAATATGAACAAAATGTTTTATTTGCTTATGTCCTTTAATTAAATAAACCTTCATCAAAACAAAAGTTGGACTAGTTATAACTTTTTTTATACCAAAACCAACCGCTAAACCTTTGGTAAAAACAGTTTTACCAGCACCTAAATTACCAACTAAACCAATTATTTCTCCACCTTGTAAATTTTTGGCATATTTTTTAGCAAAAGTTAATGTTTCTTTTTCTGAATTAGTGTTATATTTCATCTTTTTATTTTATATTAGCCATAAAAATTTAGCAAACAAAAAACAACTCTAAGTAAATGGAGTTATTCTTGTGGACGATGTAGGATTCGAACCTACGACCCCTTCGGTGTAAACGAAGTGCTCTAACCAACTGAGCTAATCGTCCTGGATATTATCCTTTATATATCGTCGCACTGCAGATATTTTGAAATATAATTCTCTTTTCCTAGCTTCTTCAAAAGTTTTAATATTTTCAGTATATATAATTTTTAATTTCCCCATTCTAGCTGTTGTTTTTGTTTTGCCTTGCGAATGTTCTTTAAATCTTCTTTCTATATTATTAGTCATTCCCTTGTATAATTTACCATTTTCATCTTGAAGTATATAAACAGTATACATATAATTTTATCTAATAGTGCTCCCCGCCCGAACGACCGAAGTCATTCGGTCGGGCGGGTAACCAACTACTTGCCCGACCATTCCGAGAATTCGGAATTGGGCGGGAGCTAATCGTCCGCGGTATTCTACCCTTGTGCCGCAAAAGGGATTTGAACCCTTACGCCCCAAAGGACACCAGCCCCTCAAGCTGGCCTGTCTACCAATTCCAGCACTGCGGCTAATACCTGCGACTTAGATATTTATAATGAAATCGACTTAAAAAGTTATTTTTTGACAGTTTTAACAGGTTTAACTTCTTTTAATTTCTTCTTATATCCTTTTTTCAAAAAATATAATTTAGCTCGTCTAACTTTGGTTTCCTTCTTTATCTCAACCTTAGTGATTGTTGGTAAATTAAGTGGAAATATCTTTTCAACTCCAATGCCGTCAGAAAGTTTTCTAACTGTAATTGTGCCACCTATTTCTCTACCATGTTTTTTCGCTATAATTAAACCTTCAAAATATTGAATACGTTCTTTTTCTTCACCTTTTGCATTCAATTCTTTTATTTTTTGATAGATTCTAACAGTCATACCGGGCTTTAATTTAGCCAGTGATTCCTGTAATTCTTCTTTTTTTTCTTCTGCCATATTATTTTTAGAAATAAAAATTAAGTATTTAAAAAACAGAACCTTGAGTTCCATTTAGATAAAACCTGATTGCTTTAAGCATAGTATAACAAATATCATTTTTTGTCAAACCACACGCTATGTAAATATGCCCTTATTTTTATTGACAACTTAAATTCTATTCCAAAGCTTAATTATTTTGGTGGAACACTTCAGTCGGGG
>CAYXNZ010000039.1:0-3853 GCA_964467155.1 uncultured Gammaproteobacteria bacterium
AAAAGACTTAATTATAGAACCCCGACTGAAGTGTTCCACCAAAATAATTAAGCTTGGGAGTAGAATGTAGCGGTAATGGATTGACAGAAAAGCTTAATTCTGTTAATGTTTTAAATCGTGGAAATTAGATCTTTGAAAATATAAAAAAATAAAATTAGAAGTAGAGAGGAGCAGAAAAATGGAGACATTCAGTGAGAGTTTTTTAAATATGGTTTTATTTTTAGTGTCTTTTTCTCTTGGCTTTGTAGTTGTTCCGACTGGATTATATGTTGTCGAGAGAGAGAAAGAAATGCGTTTTATTTTGTGGTTTTTTGTACCACTCTCAGTAATTATTATTCTGAGTAGAGGAGTTGAAATTATTAAGCCGAATTTTCTTGATTTTCCATTTATTTTTGGGGGAATACTTTCTGGCTTGATGACGTTTTGCGTGATAATTATTATCGCATATTATTTAAAAAATTCTCAAAAAATTAGAAAAAGCATCCTTAATTTTATTGAGGATAGAGCGGGAGGAGGAACATAATGGATACGACGCAAGCGATTATTAATCTTTACAGCTTGATTGTAAATACGTTGAGCGTTTTACTGAGTGCGTGTTTTGGATGGTTTATATATAGCCTAGTGAAAAGCTCTAGACGGATAACCACAATATCTCTTTGCGCCGTTATTTTTACGGTGATAGCATTGATGATTGCGGTTATTTTGACATTAATCAAACCCCAGATTCTATATTTTGTCTGTGGAATCATTCCTTTTATAGGCATCTATATCTTTCAGATAGCTTCAGGGGGGTTTAAAAAGTTTATAGATTATTTTTTTTGTCAGATACTTGGAAAAGAAATACCTGGCGAAAAAGAAAAGGAGTGACAGATGAAACGTTATTTCTCAAGAGATCAACGGAGGGTGTGCCGGGTTTTGAAATAACCGACCACCCTCTTTTTATTTACAAAAAATTGACATATTTTAGTCGTAGAGATATTATATAAAAACAAAACATAACGTAATTGGGAAAGTCCTGTGAGAATCAGGCACTGTGCCGCAACTGTGATGCCGACAATAATCGGTTAAGTCAGAATACTAATCGTTATAAATAGATTATTTCTTCGAGCAAAGAGTGAATCGTTTTAGATCCGTTCGAAGAGAGCGGTTTTTTTGTTTTTAAATTAATTTACATTTATGCTAAAAAATAAAAGTTTTTATTTTATTATTATCTTGTTATTAATTTTAGGTTTTATTTATGTTTCTTCCAAAAATAATTCAGAAAGCATAAATATTTATTCAGAAAATAATTCAGAAAACCTAATCGATCAATCAGAGCAAAAAGAATTAGCTGAAGATTTAGTTATAGGTTTTGTAGAAGAAGTTGAAAATGAAATAATTATTCAAGATAGAAAAGAAGCTGGCGAAGAAAATACAAAGGAAGAAAAAGTAAGTGAAAGTCTGCCAGTTGAATTTATTATCAACGGTGAAAATTATGATATTGGATTTTTAGACGGTAATTCGGTTTATGATTTAATGAATGATTTAAAAAGTCAGGGAGAAATAGATTTCGTCGGGGAAAATTATTCTGGTATTGGATTTTTTGTTGAAGAAATTAATGGTGTGAAAAATAATCCGAAAACTTCAGAATATTGGATATATTATGTTAATGGAAAATCAGCCTCAATGGGTATCTCTAGTTATCAAATAAAAGTTAACGATATAATTGAATGGAAATATGAACAATCAAATTTTTAAACTTAATCTTTTTATAATTTTAGTAATTGTCTGTTTGTTTTTTGGTGCAGATTTTGTAAAAGCTGAAGAACAAGTAGCAATTCATCTCGTCATCCAAACTCATGACGCTGTTTTGTATAATCAAGATATGGTAGTCACTGCTTGCGATAGTGGTTTGTCTAGCGCTAGTTCAACTATCAACGCTAAATGTGCGATTGAACAGTCAGGGCTAGAAAATGATTGGACTTGGTGGGGTGAAGATGCATTTCTAGATTCAATTGACGGCTATCAAAATGATTATGTAAATGGATTTTATTGGCAGTGGTTTAATAATTTAGAATATGGACAAATTGCTCTTAACCGCCATGAATTGACAGTTGATGAAAATTTGTTATTAACCTACAATATTAATCCGTTAAGAATATCTACTAGCACAACTACGCCAGCTATTAATGTGACTAGCACAATTTTAGTTGAACAATTTGGATTAGACGAAAGTTGGAATCCTGTTTGGTTAACGGCCGCTGGCGGTACTTTGGTTATTAATGACGAAGAATTTGAGAATTTAACTGGTTCCTATGAATTCACAGCCAGCACTTCAACACTTTATTATATTTATGGCAAGAAAGACGGCTATGTTAATACTGAGGTAATTGAAGTTAATCCAGTTGAAGCTATTGTTGAAGAAGAGGAAGACGAAACCAACAACACAGGGAGTAGCTCTAGCGGAGGAACTGTCTTTATTCCTCCTGTGATTCATCAAAAAATAGATGTAAACAAAGCAATAGAATTTTTAGCTTCAAAACAAAATGACGATGGCTCTTTTGGTTCGGCTATCTATACTGATTGGGCAGCGATAGCTTTAGGTTCTTTTAATGTTAACCATCTAACTAGCCAAAAAATAAAAAATTATCTTTTAACAGACCCTGATCCTTTGGCAGGCATGAATAGTGTTTCAGATTACGCTCGTCGAGCTATGGCCATGATGTCTCTAAATATAAATCCATATCAAGGAACGGAAACAAATTATATTGAAAAAATAACAGATTCATTTGATGGCAATCAATTTGGTGATAGTTCTTTGTATAATGATGACATTTTCGCTTTGCTGGTATTATTAAATGCCGGCTATGATTATAATGATGAAATTATAAAAAATACAGTTAATTTTTTGATGAGCAACCAAACAGAAAATGGTTCTTGGGGAGGCGTTGATCTCACAGCTGCTACAATTCAATCTCTTTCGTCTCTTCAAGCAGAAAGTTTAATTTTCTCAGCTTTGCAAAGAGCAAGAAATTTTCTTTATGATTCACAAAAAATTGATGGTGGTTTTGGTAATTCTTTTTCTACAGCTTGGTCTCTTCAAGCAATTACAGCACTCAGTGAAGATGAAAACAATTGGCAAAAAAATAATTTAACACCAAATGATTATTTAGCTTCCAAACAAGGACAAGACGGCGGACTGGAAAAAGATAGTGATTATGAAATTAATCGTATTTGGGCAACTTCTTATGCTATTCCAGCAGCACTGGGTAAAGATTGGCATTCTTTACTTGGTAATTTTGTTAAAGAAGAAGAGAGTACAGAACTTTTTGCAAATAATAATCTAGGGGATTTAGAAGATACCGCAACAACCACAATTCATGATTTCCAAGAAACAGCAACATCAACTGCAGAATTAAAGACAGCTAGTTCAACGTTGATAACAGACAACAAATTATTCGACACCGTAAATGATAAAAAAAATATTAAATCAGAAAACACAGTAAAGATTGAAGAAAATGTTGAGTTTTTAAACAATAAAAAGGATAATAAAAGTGCTATTAAAACTGATAGAGAAATAATCTTACCTCAAAAACAAATTACTAACAGCTTTAAAAACAATACTACAGACATAGAAGGTATAAAAAGCGTTCACGATTCAACTTCTACGCCAAAAATACAAGGAGCTTCAGAAGAAAAAATACCTTCCTCTAGTCATAATCAGTCGAAAATATCGAAAATTTTACTAAAATTTTTTGTTGCTATTTTAAAATTTATCTCTAACTTATTTTAGTTTCTAGCGAGCTTTGGGGAATAATTTTGTTTTAGGCACATACATTTTGCACTCTAGCTAAAGCCTCATTTGGAGTGAGAC
>CAYXNZ010000040.1:0-1498 GCA_964467155.1 uncultured Gammaproteobacteria bacterium
ACCCCGACTGAAGTGTTCCACCAAAATAATTAAGCTTTGGAATAGAATTTAAGATCAACCATATCAAAAAAACAGACTTCACGCCTGTTCTTTAGTAATTATATTAAATATTTGCAATTAAAAACCAATTTTTATGATTTTTCCAACTTCTATCCCCTCCTTGGCTTCAATAATATTTTTTTTATCACATAAAACTTGAAAATAATACTGGTTTAACCCTCTGATTTCATTTCTTTCTACTTTTTCCACAATTATATTTTGTTCCTTAGTTTTTAAACTATCGTTGTATTTTTTAGTTAACTGATAACCAATTTTTCTTAATTTATTAGCTCTATCTAATTTTTCTCGTTTGTTTAATTGATGTGATAATTTCGATGCTGGAGTTTTTTCATGTGCCGAGAAAGGAAAAACATGTAATCGACTAAAACCAACTAACTTTATAAAGTCACAAGTATCTTTAAAATCTTTTTTTGTTTCCCTTGGGAAACCAACAATCACGTCGGTTGTTAAAGCGATATTGGGAATTAATCTTCTAATTTGTCTTATTTTACTTACAAAAAATTTTTTATCATACGGCCGATTCATTAATTTTAAAATCTTATCATTACCAGACTGCAGAGGTATGTGAAGATGATTACAAATTTTATTGTTGACTAAAATTAAATTTATCAATTCATCACTGACATCAGTTACTTCGATAGAACTCAATCTGACTCTACCTAATTTTGGAATCTTTATAATCTCTTTTAATAAACTCGATAGATTTATTTTTGTCTTTGATTTATATAAACCTGAATGGATTCCACACAAGACTACTTCTCTATAGCCGGCTTTAACTACTTGTTTAATTTCCTGTAATATTTCATTTTCACTTCTACTCTTTAGTTTACCTCTGGCATAAGGAATAATACAATACGAACAAAACTGCTCACAACCGTCTTGGATTTTTATAAAATATCTTGATTTATCACTATGAACTATTCTATCTATAGTCTTTGAACAAAGCGATGAAGGCTCACTTTTTAATAGCCTGCCTAAAATTTTTTCAACTAGTTCTTGGTGCTTCCCTACCCCCCACATTAAATCAATCTGACTTTGATTAATTTCTTTGTCATAAACCTGCGACCAGCAACCCATTAAGATTATTTTAGCTCTTGGGTTTTCTTTTTTAGCTTTATTAATCATTCTTTGCCCTTTGCTAATGGCTGTTTTTGTCACTGCACAACTATTTATAATCGCTACGTCTGCACCATTATTAACAGCCTTCAAACTTGCCTGACATAATAATCTCGAAAGATTCATAGAATCATATTGATTAACCTTACAACCTAGAGTATAAATTTTGAATTTATTATTCATAGTTTAATTATAACAAAAAACCCCAAAAAAATTCAGGGAATAAAAATTTCTCAATCAATTAGTTGAGCCGTCCATCGGACTTGAACCGATAACCTACAGTTTACAAAACTGTTGCTCTACCAATTGAGCTAGGACGGCA
>CAYXNZ010000040.1:1598-3475 GCA_964467155.1 uncultured Gammaproteobacteria bacterium
TTATTATGACCACTGACCTTCTGTTTAAATCCCGAGTGCTCGGGACTACCAACTGCTTGTCCCGTCATAGCCTTAGCGAAGACGGAAGCTAACGGCGCATGTTGTTTGTTTTTTTATTATGACCACTGACCTTCTGTTTAAATCCCGAGTGCTCGGGACTACCAACTGCTTGTCCCGTCATAGCCTTAGCGAAGACGGAAGCTAACGGCGCATACTAGTCATTGTACAAACAAAATAAAAAATCCGCCACTACGGATAAGCTTTAGAAATAATATAACACATCTTTTATAAAATTACAACACTATAATATTATTATGTAATAGTGGAAAAATCGTGGATAAATTTTACTTGATTTTAGGTTAGCGAAAGTGTAGGATAAACATATGGCAAAAAACAACTCACAATTTGACAGATTACCTCCGCAAGACATCGAGACAGAGGATTCTCTTCTTGGTTGCCTTATGATTGATAAAGACGCCATCATTAAAGTGGTTGATTTAATAAAACCAGAAGATTTTTATAAAGATGTTAATGGTATTATCATGACGGCTATTCAGGATTTATATGCACACCACGAGCCAATTGATGTAGTTACTCTAACTAGTAAATTAGAAGAAAAAAATAAATTAGACGATGTTGGTGGGCGAACTTATATTGCTCAATTAGCCGGCACTGTTGCCACGTCCTCTCATGTAGTCCACTACGCCAATATTGTCCAGAAAAAAGCCACTCTAAGACGTCTTATTAAAACAGCAGCGGAAATTACCGAGTTAGGACACAAAGAAGACCAAGAAATAGAGACTATACTTGATGAAGCTGAACAAAAACTTTTTGGTGTTTCACAAAAATATTTAAAAAATGTTTTTTTACCAATTGACAATCTTTTAACTGAAGCTTTTGACCGTATTGATGAGTTACATAAACAAAGCGGAAAATTGCGCGGATTATCAACAGGCTTTCCTGATTTAGACGGACTACTGGCTGGTTTACAAAACTCAGACTTGATCATATTAGCTGCTCGTCCTAGTGTTGGTAAAACCTCTTTTGCTTTAGATATTGCACGACAAGCTGCTATAAAAAGTAAAACCCCAGTTGGTATATTTTCTTTAGAAATGAGTAAAGAACAATTAGTTGACAGGATGCTTTGCGCCCAAGCCAATGTCAGTTTATGGCGAATGAGAACTGGTAAATTATCCGATCAAGACAATGATAATGATTTTTCCCGCATTGGTGATGCTATGGGCCAATTATCTGAAGCGCCAATATACATTGATGATTCAGCCAGCTCAAATATTATGGAAATCCGAACTAAAGCCAGACGGCTTCAAATGGAAAAAGGATTAGGCTTAATTGTTGTTGACTATTTACAATTAATGGAAGGGCGTGGCAGATATGGCGACAATCGTGTTCAAGAGGTTTCAGAAATAAGTCGTGGCTTAAAAGGTATTGCTCGAGAATTAGATATTCCTGTTCTAGCTCTGTCTCAGCTTTCGCGTGCCGTTGAACAAACACGACCTGCCATTCCTAAATTATCACATTTACGCGAATCCGGTTCAATTGAGCAAGATGCTGATGTAGTAATGTTCCTTTACCGTAAAGCAGCTGACCGTGGTTATGAGCCAGAAGATTTACCTGAAAGTGAAAAACATTTAACTCAAATTTATATTGCTAAACATAGAAATGGTCCAACTGGAAAAATTGAATTATTCTTTGATGAAAACACTGTTAGCTTTAAAAATATGGAAAAGACTGGAGTTGAAGAACCATCTGAATATTAAAATAATACTTTTAAAAAATAATTCATACAAATAATTTCTGTTTATGTTTTAGGCACATACATTTTGCACTCTAGCTAAAGCCTCATTTGGAGTGAGACC
>CAYXNZ010000041.1:0-3416 GCA_964467155.1 uncultured Gammaproteobacteria bacterium
ATATCACAAATAGTAAAAAGTTCGAACGTTCGATCTGGGTATCAAAAAATCCAGCCAATCTTAGCTGAATTTCTTGTGGCTCCCCAGATTACCTGTTTACCAAACTTTTGAGGGTTTATGAGATGGTTAAAGTTAGTATGGGAAGGTTGAAAAATATGAGTTTTTTTGGTCAAAAATTATCAACCCAGCCAACCTAACAATATATTAATTATTTAGCCAATTTTGGTAATTCCTGTAATAAATCTAACCAACCAATAACGTTTCCTTTCTCTCTTACCTGCTTCTTGTCCCCACTATAAATAACATAAGAATTTTTAGAATTATTACCAGATAATTTATTAAAATAATCCAATCCTTTAAAATGCTCACTTACAATAGTCTTCCCCGCCTTAATCTCTACTGGTGTTAATTTATTCCCTTTTTCTATAATTAAATCTACTTCATTGCCTGTTTTATTACGCCAATAATAATAGTTAAGTTTTTCAACTATATTAAAACTATACTTATAAAATTCAGAAATAATAAAAGACTCAAACAAACCACCCTTTAAGTAATGACCCTGCAACTGTTTTTTGTCTGTAATATTCAAAAGTGAGCATACAAGACCTGTATCATAAAAATATAGCTTCGGTGATTTAACCACCCTTTTATTAAAATTCCTATAATGTGGCTGAAGTAAAAATATAACAAAACTGGCTTCTAAAATTGAGGTCCACTCTTTAGCTGTTTTTTGATCAATACCACAATCTTGGGCCAAAGAAAAATAATTTAAAGTTTGACCACATCTACCAGCACATAAATCCAAAAAACGCTTAAAAGTATTAAGATTAGAGATATTTTTCAATGTACGAATATCACGTTCAATATATGTTTGAATATAATTTAAATAATAATTCTGAATATCCATTTTCTGATCATACAATTTTGGATAAAAACCCTTTAATAGTACACTTTCAAACTCCTGACTCTTCAAATTAATCTTTTCTTTTTTAAGTTCAAATAAAGACAGCGGTAATAAATTTAAGATAGCCACCCTGCCAGCCAAAGATTGGCTCACTTTTTCCATTAGTAAAAAGTTTTGTGACCCTGTCAAAATATATTGCCCTGGTTTTTTTCTTTCATCTACTATAACTTGAATCTGCGACATTAATTCTGGGACTCGTTGTGCTTCATCAATTATAAGACCATCTTTATAATTATCCAAAAAACCCTTAGGATCTTGTATAGCAAATTCCCTAGTTTCTAAATCCTCAAGATTAACATAATCCATTTTTGGAAAAAGGCTTTTCACTAAAGTCGTTTTCCCTGATTGCCTTGGGCCAGTCAAAGATACTACTGGATACTCTTTAAAATATTTAATAAATTGTTTTAAAATTTGTCGTTCTATCATATACCATAAGTATAGCATGGTTGGACAGATATGTCAACAGATTACCACATTTGTCCAACATATACTTGCATCCAATCAAAAAATCTAACTAAGATTAGCTAGATTTTAAGAGATTCTCCGCAGATTACATATTTACTGAACTATTAAAAGTTTATGAAGTAGTTAAGGTTAGTATGGGGAGGTTGAGAAGTTTAAGATTTATAAAAACCATTGGAGTTAAAAACTTTATATAATAATTATATCAACTCTAATATTTCTCTTCTTTTAAATTAACTGCTAATTGATTAACTACATTGACTTTACTATTAATAAAAACATTTCTTAATTTTAGATATTCTATATATAATTTATCTTCTACTAATTCGCTATATTTATAATTAAACTGAATTTGTAAATATTTATCGTGTTTAATCTTTTCTACAAAACCTTGGTAATTAAAATCAGAGCAAGGATAAAGAATAGTATGAAAATCTTTAAACCCGTATATTTTAATATGAGAATAATTTTTAATAAAATCAAATAGTTTCTTGTTGCAACTAATGGAATAAATTATAAAAGTAAGATATATTATATCATTATAAACACCTACCTCACAAAAGTCTGTAGTAATGGTTGGGATAGATTTCTTTATTAAATTACCATCTTCGCCATAATTTCCAGTCGTAAATTCAATATCACCTACAATTTGATTGTCTTTAATCAAACTTTCTCTAAGGTTACTGATAAATTGTTGATGGGAACTGTTCATGATTTAATAATATCATTTATCATCTATTCTTTCCAATTCGGTAACAGTAATCTGCCTATCAAAAAATCCAGCTAAGGTTAGCTAGATTCTTTGACAAACTCCGCAGATTATCTGTTTTCCGAACTTTTGGGGATTTGTCAGATGGTTAAAGTTAGTATGGAGAGGTTAGAAAAATTAACCTTTATGAAATTATTAATATCCACCACCAAGATAAGGTAACAAATTAACAAAGATACTAAGGATGACATAAGCGATTATTCCAATAACAATGCCTCGCCTCTTGCTTGCACTAATCTCGTTCTTATGGAAATAATATGACAGCCCAAAAAACAAAATAAATAAAATTAGAAATTGAATTAAGGCATAAGTGAAATAAATAAAATATACGTCAGACAATAAACTACTCAGCAATGAGAATGGCCAAAAAATAGGGAAAAATATTCTAAATAACACGTTAGAAATATCTACCTGCCTTATTAAATCAGTTCCAACATAATTTATCATTTTATACACCCAAAAAATATAACCACCGAAGTATACTATCGTTATTATAGACAATTTAATCTTGAATTTACCGGGAATACTTTTGAACAAAAGTATTAAAGTAAAAATTAGTACTAAAATTGGAGCTAAAAATATAAAAATAGTTCTACCAGATTGATTTTTATTAAAGCTTAATGGCACTCCCGTCTTGCAGTTTGATAAAAATTCATTTTTACTTCGTTCATGACGGCATGTTCCAATGTCTTGAATCGTATTACAAATATGAGGATCTCTATTCTCAATTGCCAATCTACGAATACAATATCCAATATCACAACTATCGTCTAAATTGAAACAATATTGTTGATCGTTTCTATTCTTTGCTAAATTAGTAAAGCACTTTTTATCTAGTATTCTATTATTACTTTTTAAGCACTCTTGCTGGCCAGGTGACACTATATTATTTTTAACCAAATAATGAAAACAATTCGCTTTGATAAAAGACCACCTTACATTGCATTGTGATGAAGAGGTTATATAAGAAAATAAATCTTCAGGTATATATAAATCCTCTTCATCTATGTTTTCTTTGTCAAAATAATCTAATGCTGATATGTCTCTATTAATCTTTGCGATATTTATAAAACATTGAATATCATCCCTGCAAATAGAATAATTTTTAGTTTCTGTAATATAATATTCCTTGCATGCTCTAACTATTTTATCAACTTCATTCCAAAAAAGTAAACTGTACCCCTTGTCTAGACAGGTAAACCTGTTTAAAAAGGTGGGTTA
>CAYXNZ010000042.1:0-3058 GCA_964467155.1 uncultured Gammaproteobacteria bacterium
AAAGGCAATAAGTTTTGAGGAATATCTTGCCAAACAATTAAAAAAATCAGAATTTAAAAAATATTATGATGAATACGGTAAACAGTTAGAAATTGCTTACCAGATTTTGCAATTGCGTAAACAGAAAAAAATGTCTCAGGCAGAGTTGGCAAAAAAAATAGGCACAAAACAGAGTAATGTAGCTCGGATGGAAATAGGAAAACAAAATTTTACCATTGATACGCTTCAAAAAATCGCAAAAGCATTCAATCGGGAATTAAAAGTTAAAATTTAGGAGAGTTAAAATCTTTTTTTATTTTGGGGACAGTCCCCCAAAACTGACCGGCGGAAACCCGCACGAAGAGTAGGTTTTAAGGCGGAAAATCCCATTTGGCAAAAAATTGACCAAGAATTAATTAACAAAAATAATTAAAAATATGGTCTGTTGAAGTCGGACTTCAACAGCTTTCTAATTTCTAATAAAATTCTAATTAACCAATTACCTGATTACCTAATCCCCATATTCTAATGAATCTAAGTGCCCCTGAGAGGACTTGAACCTCTAAGGCCTTACGGGCCAATAGGTCCTAAACCTACCGCGTATACCAAATTCCGCCACAGGGGCATTTTTTATTTATTTTTTCTTTTTTACGTAACCAGATACATAGTGTTATATGATGTAGCCATAAATTTCTTCTTAATTTATTTATTTATATAATTAGCTTTCGAGAAAAAATCTTTTGCATATCTTAGTGCATCTTCTTTCGTATTAAAAACAAAAGTAAAGTCATCGTCTGGATCTTTTGCAAGAAAGCTACCCGGAATCGTTTCGTTCCATCCCTCTCTGCCATTTTTAAAATGTAAATATATTGCCCACTTGGGATCATCGTTATATTTTTTAACAATTTTATAATCTGAAACATTTTCTTTTAAATTATCGATTGATTGTGTTCTTTGACCCTTAAAAAAGGAATTTAAAAATAACCATAATATAAAAATAACAGGCAAAAAGTACCAATAATTTATACTAGTAAGTTCGTGATTAAACACATATTTTATAATTATTGCGATTGCGAAAGTTATAATATAACCACATGAAGCAATTTTTCCATAAAATGGAGCATGAGACATAGCTCCTTCCTTTTTAATATACATATTTGTTGTATATATACACACTAGACTTCCCAGCACTCCACCAGCACCAATTATTAACGATTCTGTTCCAAGGATAAATCCTAATAACAGGTAAAATAAAGGGATTAGTAAGCCAAAAATTCCGGACAAAATTGTTGTCAGTGCATAAATCCCTATAAAAATTAAAAATGCTAATAAATATTCCATATGTTTTGTTAATTATAAAATATTGTAGATTATATTAAGGTTAAAATAAAATTGTTAAAAAATTTAAAATAATAAATAAATAAATTTCTGGTTATTTCACGTAACGTTTAGGAATATCCGAAGTTTGCCGAAGTGAAACGGAGACAAATTTGGATGAGTGAACTAAAAAAATTTTAAAATATATTCAACTAATAGAATATATCCAATACTTAATAATACTGGATAAATTAAATCTACTAAAGACCAAATGGTAAACAATATTAAAACAAAAATATTTTTTGTAGCTGGTACAATCTGACGTTTTTTAACTTCTACCCAAAATGTCGGAATTGAGGCAAATGATATTATAAATATTCCCGGAATAATAACTAGGAGAGTAGAAATACTTATCAAGTTTGATTGATAAATGTTGTAAACGATTCCTGCGATAAGCCATAAAAAAATATTGGCCTTAGAATGACTACTAGCCATTTGGTTATATTTTTTTTTGTCGATACCCCAAATTGTATTTTCCATATTATTGTATTTTAAATTTTTTTTCGTTGTCTTTTAGCCATTCATGCCAATTACCATTATAGTTCTCAATAATTTCGTTTAGTTGGGGCTCTTCAAGGGTTATTTTTTTATTTAATTCTAGATTTTTGCCGTCTTCCTGTCTTCTATGTTTTGCTTGATCGAGGTCATATTTACCGTCCCAAGTTTCTCCGTCATAGTAGCTTTGATATTTTTTCATGATTTTTTCTTTGTTGCGACTAGATCTGATTGCCCAATCTTCATTTTTTAATACACCAACTTCAACTTCCATATCATTTAAATCATGATGCAAACCATGCAGGTCTTCGCTGTTTTTTGCCGCTTTGTAAATTAAATAAAAAAATAACAATCCGATTATTAGAAATGGCCAATTTGTTAAAATCATAAGCATTGAGTTTAAAAGTAAAAAATAAAATTTATTATTTCGCACAACGTTCGCGTATATCTGATGTTTTGCGGAGTGGAGTGGAGTAAAATATGGGTGAGCATTTGGCGTTAGCCAAGCGCGAACAAGATATACGCTGTTGTATGATGTAATTATAAATTTTTATTTGTGTCTATCAAATTTAAAATAAGGGCATTTTATTTTTATGATTTTTGGTTAATTTTTTTGAAAGTGATAAAGAAAGTAATACAAAGCTGGGAGGGCTACGAAGGTCAAAAAAGTAGTAATGTAATATAAAGCATTTTTGGGCATGGATAAAGCTGAAGCAACACGGTTAAGTTGTTGTCCTGTTTTTATTTCCCAAAGTAAATCTGGAAGCCTTACCAACATCAATACTAACGCGACAGCAGTAACTCCCATATTCCAAAAATAAAATATGGCATAAAGGTAGCCAATTATCAATAAAAATGCGACAACATTAAGCCATTTATCGGCATGTTCAGATTTTTTAATTTCTTCTTTAATAAAATCATGTTTAGTTTCAGCTTTCAGTTTATCAAGTCCTGGATTAGTAAAGAGTCCTCTTACGAGTAGCCCTAACAGATTTACACTTAGCCACATTAAAACAAGATAGAACGTGAATGATAATAGAACGTGAATGATAATCATATTATTAAGCTATCTATTATTGAGGCAAAAAATATTGCCTATAATCGATTGTTGTACAAAATGTTACTATATTGTATATTATATCAATTTTTTATATTTGCGAACAAAGTTTTTTATTTAAATGCCAACCAATTTTTGAAGGATAATTTT
>CAYXNZ010000043.1:0-2624 GCA_964467155.1 uncultured Gammaproteobacteria bacterium
ATAAGTTGGCTGAAGAAAGATTTAATTAGTCAAAAGAAAATTTTAGAATACATTTTTATTTTTGGTATAATAATTTTTATTTTATCAAGTCAATATAATGGATTAGTCAGTAATAGAATTAAAGGAGAGGGGAGAATTGAAACAAATTCAATTAATGAAAGAATAGAGCTTGGCAAAGAAGCAATAGAAATTATAAAAACAAATTTATTTTTCGGAACAGGTGTCGGTAATTATGTACTTGAGCAAAAAATACAAAGAGTGGTTAATCAGTCGAGTTGGGAGTATCAACCAGTTCATAATTATTATCTTTTAGTTTGGTCAGAGATTGGTGTAGTCGGTATATTAATATTTTTATCCATAATTATATTTTTAATTTGCTCAATATTTTCAAAATCAAATCAGAAAATAATCTTTGGTTTAATGATGATTTTGATCACGATGTTTTTCTTTGATCATTGGTGGTGGAGTTTGCATTTTGGAGTTATTTTTAGTTGGTTAATTTTTGGAATTGTATTGAGACTAGTTTTTAAAAAATGAAATTTTTAGTATGTTTTAAAAAATAAACAATTGTGGATAAGTTTTAAAAAAGTATTTTTTTGACAAACAGTTTAGTCTTTAAACTGTTTTTTTATTTTATTTTTTGTATTTATTCTTATCGTAATGAATTCAATGGGTGACATTAGACACGTAGAGATTAGACTAATTTAAGGTAAAATTTAAGATTTTAACAATGACAATACCATTTGATTTTTATGGGCGTTTTATGTCCTAATTACTTGTTGTATATTAAAAAATATTATATATAGAATTAATAAAAAAATAGTAAAAATATGGTATAATTAATGATATCAGAATGATATTAAAAGACTAGCAAAAAATGATAACTGTTATTGTAAATATAGACTAATTTTAGATGATAAATGAGGTTGAAAATATCAAACAAAAATTATAAATTTTTAAGACAACTTTAGCAATAAAATCCCCATGCGAAAAACAGTCTCCAGGGAGGAGAAAAAATTAATCCCTTTGAGAAAATTTTCTCAAAATAGTGGATATAGTTCAGCCTATATTTCTTTGTTAGTGCAAAGAAAAAAATTAAAAGCAAAAAAAGTTGGCAGAAATTATTTTACTACTAGGGAATGGTTTAATGATTACCTAGAGTTTCATGCTCGAGATAAAAAGAAAGAAGCGTGTATTTCTGTTAAAGAGACACCAACAAAGATTGAAACAAAAACACATATTGATAACCAGACTAAATTAGTTGAAACAGAACCAAAACAAATTGAGTCGATAGAGAAAGTATCAGAAAAAAAAGACGTGGAAGAAAAAAAAGAATTAAGAGAAGTAATTGAAGAAAATTTACAAGACGATATCCCGAGTGTTTTGACTAAAGCAAGAATGAACGTAGGCAAAGATATTCAAAATAGTTGGGTTGATGGATTTTCTAATGAACGAAAACTTTTTGAAAAAGAAATAAACCAAACAGTTCAAGAGACAGTTCAAATAAAGACTGAACAAAAAAAGATTGAAAGTCGTTATAGAAGAAAAGAGTCCATTCAAAAAATAACCGAACAGGTAAAAATAAGATTTAAAAATTATAAAAATATTTTTTTTGCTAGCCTAGCTATTGGCTATAAAAAAATTATTACACCAGTTAAAACTTTTGGTTTTAGTGTTATTAGTAGTATCACTAAAATTGTCAAAGTAGTATCTGGTTATTTTTTTTCCAAAACACAAATTATAACCAATTCGTTTAAGAAACAAATTCCTAAACTTTTAAATTTTTATTTGAGAACAAAAACTTTTAGTGAAACAGCCAAGAGGGAAGCAGTAGAAAAAGTTTATCAACCAGTACAAAAAATTAAAGCTGGTCCAGCTTGGGCGACTAAACTTGCGACAGCTGGCATGGGTGCATTAGTAATATCTATTTTACTAGGAATATGTACACCTAACGTGGCTGCTCAAATGGGTAGTTTTTTTGATAAAGGTATAATCGGTTCTGGTAGAAAAGTTAAAACAGTATTGAAAGATGTTGTTGGCGATAAATATAGCAGGGTAGTTGTTGATTTAGAAAATAAAATAAAATATCGAAATAATATTATTGCTCAAAGATTTAATACCTTAGGAGATCAAGCAATTTTTATTGCTAGATTTTGGCAAGGCGAATATAATCAAAGACTTGAGCCAATTACTAATCAAGGAATTGAATTTACTAAAATAGCAACAAACGAAGCGGGTAAAATTTTAAACAATAAATTTGCTCAAACCAATTTAGCTTTTGGTATATTACCAGATAAAATAAAGCAAATTGGACAAAACAGTGTGACATTATTAATCGGTTTTGTTGATCATACGGGACGAACTGGACAAAGATTAGCTGAAGTCATGTCTAGTGAATTAGATTTATTGACGAATAGTGATAAAAATAATGAAGATAAAAAAGGCAGAGTGGCTGGAATATCTGAGGAAAAACAAAGTCAGTTTACTAGTCGGTTATTAGCCATGGCTAATGTCACGGCCAATCGTGGAAAACAAGTTGTTAATTTAGCTAAAGATAATACTGGTAAAATTCTTAATCAGTCAGCTGATAATCAAAGAGAGTTGTCTTACACTTTAGGAAAAAA
>CAYXNZ010000044.1:0-2001 GCA_964467155.1 uncultured Gammaproteobacteria bacterium
AAAAATAAAGAAAAAGAAATTTGAAAATTTTTTAAAACAATTGGGCGATAGCCCAAAAAAGAAAAGGAATATTTCAGCTAATGTGTGCGCTTGATCTGAAGTTGGCAGACCAAGACGGAGCGAAGCGAAGTTTTGGGCTGACAATTTCAGATAAGTAGCTGTTATGCGACAGTTTTCTGTGCTAAGCGATAGCGAAGCCAGGAAATTGGTGCATGGCAGGTGCTGGTAAGCGCACACATTATGCAAAATTAGATGGGGCCGTGAGCGATAGCGAGCGGTCGCAGATAATTTTGCATAACTCGTTTATATACGAAGTGTTTTCGTATAGTGTGCATAATATTGCCAATTTTATGAATATTATGTACAATTTGATTATGTTTAAATTGTAGCAAAAAAAATAATGGATGTCTATTTGAAAAAAATGGAGGATGAATTACGATTAAGAAAGTATAGTCCTAAAACTATAAAGGCATATATGGCTTGTGTTAAAAATTATTTAAAAGCGAAAAAGGATAATTTTGAAATTGTGGATATTGCTTTTATTAAACAATATTTATTATCTATAGTTGAAGAAGGTAAATCATCGCAAACTACTAATCAGAATTTGCAGGCGATAAATTTTTTTTGTTGGAATGTTTTAAAATATAGAGATAAAATTGATATTAAATTTGCTAAAACTCCGAGTAAATTGCCAATTGTATTGTCTCGAGATGAAATTAAAAAAATATTAATAATAATTAAAAATGAAAAACATAAATTAATGTTGGCACTCGCTTATTCTGGAGGCTTGCGTGTTAGTGAGATTATTAATTTAAAAATTAAAGATATAGATTCGGCAGAGCTTATTATCCATATTAAAGGCGCGAAGGGTAATAAGGATCGAATTACAATTTTTCCTGAAAAGCTGGTGATAGATATTGAAAAATTAAGTTTAAATAGAAGTTTTAATGATTACGTTTTTGCTAGTGAGCGAGGGGGAAAATTAACAGAAAGAACGGCACAGAAAGTTTTTGAAAATGTTTTGAAAAAATCTGGAATAAAAAAAGAAGCCACTTTTCATTCTCTTAGGCACAGTTTTGCAACACACTTATTAGAGAATGGGACTGATGTGAGGTATGTTCAAGAATTGCTTGGGCATGCCAAGATTAGAACTACTCAAATTTATACTAAAGTAACAAATCCTAAATTAAAGAATATTAAAAGTCCATTATGAATAAAAAAATAGGGATAATTTTGGTTAACTACAAAGACTATGCTCATAAATTTTTAAGAGAGTGTCGAGATAGTTTAAGAGTACAAAGTCGTTCTGATTTTATTGTTTATATAGTTGATAATGCTAGTAGTGAAGAATCTTTTAAATATTTGTCTCAAGAATATCCTGAGGCTAAAATAATCAAAAGAGAAGACGGAAATTATGCGGCTGCTAATAATGTTGGAATAAAGAGGGCCAGGGAGGATGACTGTGATTATTTTGTTATAGCCAATATGGATACTAAATTTGATAAAAATTGGCTGGATGAGCTAGTAAGAGCTATGGAAGCAAAAAAAGATGCGGGGATGATTCAATCTAAAATTTTAATATATCCTAAAGGTAATGAAGAAGCTAAAATAAATAGTTTGGGGAATATCCAGCATTTCCTAGGTTTTGGTTTTACAAGTAATTATAATGAAAAAGATAAAAGCATAGACGGCCTTTCGGAAATTAAAGGCTATGCCAGTGGGTGTGCTTTTATTACTTCTAGAGAAGTGCTTGATAGGATAGGGGAGTATGACGAGGAATATTGGATGTATCATGATGACTTGGAAATGGGCTGGAGGGCCAGATTGGCAGGTTTTAAGATATATTTAGCTCCGAAATCAGTTGTTTATCATAAATATGAGTTTGGCAGAAGTATAAAAATGCTTTATTATATGGAGCGTAATCGCTATCTTTCCATTTTTCATTATTATAAAGCCTTAACTTTATTTCTAATCTTACCAGCTTTGGCTATAATGGATATG